>JAGWAO010000036.1:0-7616 GCA_021296315.1 Acidimicrobiia bacterium
CGCCCCGGTCGCGCATGAACTCCAGCGGGGTCTGGCCCGCCGCGGCCGCGTCGGCGGCCAGGCCGGGCACGCCCTCGAACATGGTCGAGTAGTACTCGTCCACCGACATGGGGGTCTCGGGGTGCTCGGGACTCTCGAACCAGCGGCGGATGCCCATCGAGCCGTCGGGGTCGATGCGCCACGACAACTCGATCCAGAACTCGTTCTCCTCCCACACCTCGCCCGGGTTGAACTCGTGAGTGCGCGTGGTGTGGCCGACCTCGTCGCCGCGGATCTCGGCGAAGCGGCGCAGCACCGGCTGGCGGAAGCCGATCCAGCGACCGGCGTGGGTCTCGAAGCTGGCCACGTCGTGGCGTTCGGCGCCCACCCCCATGGGCAGCACGTAGTCGGCGAAGACGGCCGTCTCCGACCACGTGGGCGTGAGCGCCACATGGCATCCCACCTTGTCCGGGTCCTTGAGCGCCTCCAGCCAGCTGAACCCGTCGGGGTTGGTCCACACCGGGTTGTAGACCCGGCTGAAGTACACGTCGAGGCGGCCCCGGCCCTCGTGCAGGAAGTGGGGCAGCAGGATCGACATCTCGTGGTAGGCCAGCGGGTACTCGCGAGGCCAGTTGAGCTCGTTCCACTGCTCCACCGGCGGAGCCCCCGGCGGGTGGGGCGCCTTGTACTTGTTCCAGCCGTTGCCGGTGGTGCCGCCCACCGTGCCCACCGAGCCGGTGAGCACGTTGAGGAAGAACAGGCACCGGGCCGTCTGCCAGCCTCCCAGGTTGCCCGCGCCCGCGGCTCGCCAGTTGTGGGAGGCGAACTTCGTCGGGTGGGCGCCGATTATCCGTGCGACCTCGATGATCTGGGCAGCCGGCACGCCGCAGACCCGCTCGGCCTCCTCCGGTGTGTAGGCCGCGTAGTCCTCCAGCAGGGCCGGTCCCACCGATTCGAAGGTGACCGGCCGCTGCGGGTGTCGCTCACGCAGGTAGGTCTCCCAGTTGGTCCAGCGCCGCACGAAGTCGCGCTCCCAGTTGCCGGCGGCCAGCAGCAGGCGAGCGATGGCCAGCAGCAGGAACGGCTCGGTGCCGGGCCACGCCGGCAGCCAGAAGTCGGCCTTGGCGCCGGTGTTGGACAGCCGGGGATCCACGCAGATCACCGTCGCGCCCTGGCCCTGGGCCTCGACGATGCGCTGAGCGTGGGGGTTGAAGTAGTGACCCGCCTCCAGGTGCGACGAGATCAGGAAGATCACCTCGGCGTGGGCGAAGTCGGCCGACGGGCGGTCATGGCCCATCCAGCTCTGGTAGCCGATGCGGGCGTTGGAGCTGCAGATGTTGGTGTGGCTGTTGTGGCCGTCCACTCCCCGTTCGGCGTAACCGTCCTCGCCGGGACGGCCCACGTGGTACATCACCTCGTTGCGGCGGCCTTCAGCGATGGCGGCCCGGATGCGGCCGCCGATGTCGTCGAGGGCCTCGGACCAGCTCACCCGCTCCCACTGGCCGCCGCCCCGCTCCCCCACACGGCGCAGCGGGTGCAGGATCCGCTCGTGGTCGTCGATCTGGTTGAGCGTGGCCGGACCCTTGGCACAGTTGCGGCCCCGGCTGGCCGGATGCAGCGGATTGCCCTCCACACGGTCGATCCGGCCGGTGGCGTGGTTGACGTGGCACACCAGACCGCAGGCCGCTTCGCAGTTGAAGCAGGTGGTGGGCACCAGTGTGTGGTGGTGCTCCACTCGCCGGGGCCATGCCTTGGCGTCGAGGGAGACCGCGTCGTGCCAGGTCTCGTGGGGGGGATAGCTGTGCAGTTCGGCCACCGATCGCTCCCGACTCGCTCGGCCTCTAGGACAGCGGGACGGACTGGCCCGCCCGCACGAAGCTGTCCTCGTAGAACCACATTCCGACCAGAGCAGCCAGCCCCGCTATGGCGGGCAGCGCCGCGCCGGTGCCGACCGCGAGCGCGACAGCAGTCGCGACGCCGGGCAGGAGCAGGCCAAGCACTACCCCACCAGCCCAGAAACGACGGGCGTAGCGGCCGCGGGTCATGGCAGCCACGGCCGCCTCCACATGAGCGGTTCCCCGCGACGCCACCTCGGCGGAGATGAGCACCGCGCTGGCCAGGAGCCCGCCCAGCATCGTCCAGCGCACCGCGGCCACCTCCGGTATGTCCATGGCGACGTCGGCGAGCGAGTAAGCGGCGCCGCCGGCCACCGCGGCCTGGGCGAGCAGCGTCGGCAGCAGCAGCGGCGTCTGCCACAGGTCCCGGCCCTCGCACTGCCCGAACAGGAACGCGGTGTAGCCCGCAGTGGCCGCAGCTAACAGCGCCGCGGGCACGGCCAGCACTTGCAGCGCGCCCGGCGAGCCCGCGATGCCGGCGAGGAACCATGCCCCGCACACGGCTGCGAACGCTCCGAGCACCCATGCGCCCTTGACCAGCCAGGAGCGCCGGTTGCTGCGGGTGAGCAAGTAGTAGAAGCGCTCCGGCCGGCGCAGGTCCCCGATGAGCAACCCGCCCGTGACCGCCAGAAAGATCATCGCGACCACCGGCGGCATCACTCCCACCGCGGCCTGCGAGCCGCCGTGGCCCAGCAGGACCAGCAGAGCGGCCGCCGCCATCACCCCGGCGGCGATGGCCTTGGTGACGAGATAGCTCGACACCTTGGCCTTCCAGGTCATCTGGTGGGCAGTGGTGTAGACGGTGCGGGCCACCACTCCGTGGCTGCCGGGCTCGGCCGTCGGATGCTGAGGCGTGGTGTCGGCCCAGATCATGCCGTCGGTCGCGATGGCGGTGCGCAGCGGATCCAGCGAAGCCTGGTCGGCGCCGCGGTAGTACACCTTGGGCAGTGTCTGCTGCTGGGGGGCCCGCACTGCGGTGTCGCTGCGGGCGATGATCCTGGTGGTCTCGTCAGTCGGGTCGTCGAGGTCGGCCACCTTGATGGCGTGGGTGGGGCACACCACCACACAGCTTGGCTCGAGGCCCTGTTCAATGCGGTGGTTGCAGAAGTTGCACTTGTTGGCGGTGTTGGTCGCCGGATTGATATAGATGGCGTCGTAGGGACAGGCGTTCATGCACCCCTTGCAGCCGATGCAGTTGCTGTCGTCGAAGTCGACCACCCCGTTGGCGGCCCGGAACAGCGCGTTCGTGGGGCAGATGGAGATGCAGGGCGCGTCGTCGCAGTGGTTGCAGCGCATCACCGAGAAGTGCCGGTTGACATTGGGGAATGCGCCGGTCTCGATGTACTTCACCCAGGTGCGGTTCACGCCGATGGGCACGTCGTGTTCGCTCTTGCACGCGACTGTGCAGGCATGACAGCCGATGCAGCTGTCGCTGTCCAGAAGGAACCCCAGCCGGGTCACCGGGCAGCCTTGCCGCGGGCGAGCAGGAGGACCACTAGGCAGCAGCCCCGCGGGCGGCGGAATTGCGGGACAGGCGCTCGATTCCGGCGCACAGCAACTCCACCAGATGTCTGAATGTGTCCTCGGGATCGTGGGGCAGTGGATGGCCGTCGCCCGACTCGAGGTGGCTGAATCCGTGGAAGGCGCTGCGCAGCGTGCGGGCGGCGTGGACCCGATCCTCGTCAGTGAGGTCGTAGGCCCTGAGCGCCTGACCCACGACGGCCAGTACCTGCTCCACTGCGTCCTCCAACTCAGGATCACCGGCGCAGGGGTAGCGGTCGGTTGCGGCGTAGATCCCCGGATGGTCCCTGACCACCGCTCGCCAGGCGTGTCCCACCGCCGCGACCGCGTCGTCGCCGGCCAGCCCGACGGCGGAGTCAGACAGTCTCTGAGCCAGAATCTCCCGGCCGAGGAGGCTCAAGCTGCGAATGAGGTCGTCGTAGCCGCCCACATGCCGGTAGAGGGCGGGTTGACGGACGCCGAGAGCACCAGCCACCCGGGTCAGGGTCAGCTTGTCGAGACCCTCCTCGTCGGCGATGCGGGCCGCGGCCGTGATCACGGTGTCGCTGTCCAACGATCGCCGGCCCGAGCCAGGCTTAGCGTCACGCACAGTCACATTCGTCCCTCCCAGATCAATCACCCGGCTCGCGGCGTAACCCGGAAGTTAGCAGGTATAGCGTAACGTTAGGTCTGACTGACAAGCTGGCTCCTCCATGCGTGCTGGCAAGCCGCGATGACGGCCACGCTGACGATGTCATCGACGTCACAGCCCCTCGACAAGTCATGGATCACGCCCGCCGTGCCCTGCAGCAGCGGCCCGAAGGCCCGGGCGCCGGCCAGGCGTTGAGTGATCTTGTAGGCGATGTTGCCTGACGACAGGTCGGGAAACACGAACACGTTGGCTCGGCCCGCGACCGGCGATCCCGGCGCTTTCGATCCAGCCACTTGCCGATCCCATGCCGCGTCGAATTGCAGCTCGCCGTCCACTGCGAGCGACGGCGCCCGGCTCCGGACGATCTCGGTGGCCGACCGGACCAGTTCGACCCGGGGACCGTCGGCGCTGCCCTTGGTGGAGTACGACAGCATCGCCACTCGCGGTTCTTCACCGGTTAATTCCTCGTGAGTGGCCGCGGTTGAGATCGCGATCGAGGCCAGCTCGTTCGCATCGGGCTCGGGCACGACCCCGCAGTCGGCATAGCTCACTGGCGTACCGTCGGGAAGCACCAGCACGAAGCAGCTGCTGACGATGTCTACACCGGGCGCCGGTCCGAGGCAGAACAGGGCGGCCCTGACCACATCGGGAGTGGGCCTGGTGGCTCCGGCCACGCAGGCGTCGGCTTCGCCGGCGGCCACCATGAGGGCAGCCAGGTGGAGCGGGTCGTCCAGATCGATCCGGTCCTGCCAGGGTGCCGCCTCGGCCCGGGCGCAGACCGCTCCCGAGCGAAAGCGGGCCGGGTCGTCCATCAGCACCGGAGTGGCCAGGCCCTCGGTGTCCAGGCGGTCCGCCGCGGCGGCGGCCCGATCATCGCGGCCGTCGGCCAGCACTACCCGGGCCCGGCAGATACGGGCCTGGTGACGCCAGGATTCGACGACCGGGGCGTCCCCAGCCGATTGTGACGCTTGGGTCAACCCTTGCCCCGCCAGGGGATGAGCCGCTTCTCGGCCATGCGCATGGCCACATCCATGGTGACGCCCAGGATGCTGATGAGGATCACCGCGGAGAGCATCAGGTCCAGCAGGAAGAACTGGCGGGCCTTGAAGATGGTGAAACCGAGCCCGGAGGATGCACCGAGCAGCTCGGCTGCGACCAGCGTCCCCCAGCACACTCCGATGGCTACCCGCAGGCCGGTGAAGATCTCCGGCAGCGCGTTGGGCAGGATCACATGGCGCAGCACCTGGGCCTTGGACGCGCCCAGCGAGTAGGCGGCGTGAACCTTGGTCGTGTTCACCGCCAGCACGCCGGAACGGGCCGCGATCACCATGATCCAGATGGCCGCGAACAGCAGCAGGTTGACCTTGCCCTCCTCGCCGATGCCGAACCACACGATGAACAGCGGGATCAGCGCCAGCTCGACTATGGGGTCGAAGATGCCCCGCCAGCGGCTGGAGAGGCCCATGGCCAGGCCGATGGGCACTCCGATGGCCACCCCCCAGAACAGCCCCTTGGCCAGGCGGCTGAAGCTGAGCCACAGGTGCTGCCACACAGTGAAGCCGCTGTAGCCGTTCCGTGCGAAGTCCCAGGTCGCCTCGGCCACCTGTATCGGGCTGGGCAGCGTCGCCTCGCTGAGCCACTGGACGTAGGAGCACTCCGGCAGCCCGGGGAACTCCGACGGGTCATCGGCCGCGTTGTCGCAGTCGCGAAGCAGGTCGCGCTGGCCGTAGCTCTCATCCTCGGACAGTCCGGCTCTGACCTCGTCGGCGTACTGGCTCCACTCGTCGGGAAGCCCCCACACCGTGGTTGCGATGAACCACAGCAGCAGGATCGCGATGAGGCTGACGACCGTCCAAAGGAGGGCCCCGCTCACCTCGGCGGCGTCACCGAAGGTGACCGTCTTTCGGGCGCTGGAGCCGTGCTTGCGGAACAGCCAGTTGAACGGCCAGTTCACCTGCCGGTTCTGCTGTTCGATGTTGTCCTTCAGGGCGTGACCGCCCGGTCCTTCCACCATCAGCTTCCTCCCGCGGTTCCCATGATCTGCTCCTCCATCTCCCAGATCATCGTGAGGATCTCCTCGCGGACCCGGATGAACTCCGCCGAAGTCTTGAGTTCACGAGCGTCGGCAGTGAGCGCCTGGCGGGCGAACGGCAAGTCATAGGTCCGCTCGATGCGACCAGGCCGCGGTGCCATCACGAACAGCTGGTCACCCAGATACAGCGCCTCCTCCACGCTGTGGGTCACCAACACGATCGTCTTTCCGGTCTCGTTCCACAGATTCAGCACCAGGCCCTGCATCTTCTCCCGGGTCAACGCGTCGAGAGCGCCGAGGGGCTCGTCCATCAGGATGAGCTTCGGATCATTGGCCAGACACCGCGCCAGAGCGACGCGCTGCTGCATGCCGCCCGACAGCTCGTAGACGGCCTTGTCGCCGAAGTCCTGCAGACCGACGATGTTGAGCAGGTCCTGCACCGCCTCGCGCGAAGCGGGCCGGGAGCGCCCGTTCATGCGGGCGCCGAAACCGACGTTGTCGTTCACGCTGAGCCACTCGAACAGCGCGCCTCGCTGGAACACCATGCCGCGGTCCTGGCCGGGTCCGGTGATGGGGTCGCTGCCCAGCTTCACCTCACCGGACGTCGGGGCCAGGAAGCCCGCGATGATGTTGAGCAGCGTGGTCTTGCCGCATCCCGACGGTCCCAACAGCGTGAGCAGCCGGCCCGGCTCCAGCGTGAACGTCACATCCTTGAGGGCCTCCACGCTGCCCCCGTCAGGCAGCTCATACACCATCCCGAGACGGTCCACAATGAGCGGGCTCTCAGTCTTGGACTCCCTGGTCACCTCGATCTTGGACGCATCGAAATGCACCTCCGGGCGGGCCAGCGTGAACCACGCCCGGGCCAGCACGAACACCGCCAACAACAATCCCATATACGGGATCGCAGAATCATCACGCTGCATGAAGGCCAAGACCACCGCAACAACCGCGGCAGCCGCCAAAGCAAGCCACACAAACCGCGCCGTCACAGCCTGCCGCTCCTCGTCGGCGCGCCGGTACAGCACCAGCACAGCCAACAACGCGGCACCACCGACCAACGCAGCCGCCGACTGCCACGGCGACGCCGTGTCACGGAACAGCAGCACCACGCCGCCAGCAACAGCCACACCGGCCATGATCTGGCCGATCAGGATGATCCCGTCGCGGGGCTGAGCAGCACGATCCGCTCCTTTGAAGCGGGCCGACGGCGTGATGAGCAGATCCACCACCATCGCCAACGCTCCGACCGCGGCCACCACGAGCAACACGACCGAGAACCAGTACGCGCCCCGGGCGACTACAAACGTGATGAAGTCATAGACATCCGCCAAACCCTGAACAATTGAATCCATGCGGATCCCCCTTCGGCCCGGATCTCAATTCGATACGACCATAGCCGGGCGACTACGAGCCGTCAGCGGTCGGGCGGGCGCCCCGAACCCGGAGCGCCCGCCCGCTAGCTGGGGGTACTAGTTGACGCCCTCGAGGAAGCTGGTGTCGACGAAGTCGTCGTAGCTTCCCAGCGCCGAGTCGATCTCGCCCTGGGCCACGAAGA
>JAGWAO010000036.1:7833-22805 GCA_021296315.1 Acidimicrobiia bacterium
GTGGAGATGATGTCGAACACGCGGATGCCGATGGCCTCCTGCTCGGAGCCGGTCATCACCAGGTTGCCGCCGTTGGCGATCATCTGGTTCACCGCGCCGCCGAACGCGCACGCCATGGCCACCGCGCCCGAGTCCAGCGCAGCCACCGCAGCCGGGCCGCCCTCGGACTGGATCAACTCGACGGTGGAGATGTCCACCCCGAGATGCTCCAGCATCTTCAACAGCTTGAAGTGGGTCACGTTGCCCAACGGCGTGTAGATGCTCTGACCCGCCAGCGTCTCCGACGCATTCTCCGCAGTGATCCCGAGATCGGGATTGGCCACACAGTTGTCGGCGTCGGCGTAGCTGACGGCCACACCGACCAGCAACAAGTCCGAGCCGCCGGTCACGAAGTTCGCGAACGGCGTGAGGCCCTGCGAATAGGAGATGTCGATATCGCCGGACTCCATAGCCTGGGCCATGTCACCGCCCGACGCGAACGGGATCCAGTTCACCGTCATGCCGAGAGCCTCGTCATAGGTCTGCTCGGCCTGGGCCACCTGATTGGCCGTCGGCCACTCCAAGAAGTAGGCCACATTCAACTCGTCCAGCATCATCTCGTCCTCGTCAGGGGCGGCCGGAGCCGTCGCGTCCTCTCCTTCGGCGGCGGGCGCGGGTGCTTCGTCATCGTCGCCGCAAGCCGCGGCGATCAGCACCAGTACGGCCACCAAGGCCAGTAGTCGTTTCATGGGGGTCCCTCCATTTCAGTGGATATGTCGAAGCCTCATGTCGAGGTCTTCAGCCAACCGCTCAAGCGGTCGAGCACTTGGTCGAGACGACCGAGCAGGTCGTCGATCACGGATTCGTCGGCCACCAGCGGTGGTGACACCGCAAGCATCACTGCACCCCTGCCGTCGGGCCGCACCAGCACACCTGCCGTGCGCACGAACTGGTCGAGCAGGCCGCCCGGGAGCAGTTCGGCGACCTGGGAATCGTTGAGGTCCACCCCTTTGGCCCGATCGTGCATCAGCTCGACGGCATAGAAGTAACCGGTGCCCCTTACGTCCTTGACGCAGGCGTGAGACTCCATCAGCGCCCGCAGGCCATCGCCCAGGCGATCCTCATTGGCCTGGACCCGCCCGAAGACGTCCTCATCGCGCATGGCGGTCATGTTGGCCACCGCGACCGCAGTGGCCACCGGGTGGCCGCCGAAGGTGGAGCCGTGGACATACATGGCCAGCGGCGAGTCCCACAGTCGATCCACGAGCGGCCCGCGTACCACCAGCCCTCCCAGGGGCTGGTACGCGCTGGTGACCCCCTTGGCGAAGGTGATCATGTCGGGTTCGGCACCGAAGCGCTCACTGCCGAACCAGTGGCCCAACCGCCCGAAGGAGTTGATGACCTCGTCGGCGCAGAGCAGCACACCGTAGGCGTCGCAGATGCGGCGCAGTTCCCGCCAGTAGCCCCCGGGCGGAACTAGCGCCCCCCGACCGTTCTGCACCGGCTCGGCGATAACCATGGCCACGGTGTCGGGACCGGCGGCAATGATCGCATCCTCGATCGCCTGCACGCAGTCGAGTTCCCGGGCGGGCCGGCCGGCCGGCGCGGTGCATTCCAACGTGTTGGGAACACGGAGCACGTTGTCGGCCAGCATCGGCAGGAAAGGGTCCCGGAAGCTGGGAATGCCCGTCAGCGCCAGGGCGCCCAGGGTCGTGCCGTGGTAGGCCCACCGGCGGGCCACCACCTTGTGGCGTGCCTCGTCGCCGTTGGCCAGGTGATAGCAGCGGGCGAACTTCAGGGCCGATTCCACCGCCTCTGATCCCGAGCTGACAAAGAACACCCGGTCGAGGTCGCCCGGCGCGGCGGCGGCGATCATCGATGCCGCCTGTATCGCCGAGGGGTGCGCCATCCCCCAATTCGGGTAGAAGGCGAGCTTGTCCATCTGCTTGGACGCCGCCGCGGTGAGATCGCTGCGGCCGTGACCGAGATTGGTGCAGAACAGTCCGGCAAGGGCGTCCAGGTACCGGTTGCCGTCCGCGTCCCACAGGTAGCAGCCCTCGCCGCGGTCGATCACGACCAGGTCGTCACGACGCCAGGCGTCACCCCTCGTGAAGTGCGGCAGCAAGTGATGGCGAGCCCGCTCCCGATCCCCCAGCATGTACGCCTCCTGTACCGCGGAATTCCAGACCGTGTCCGGCCGGTCCCCTTAGAGGCTACACCAATTGTGTGAGTGTGCCTAACCCAAATAGAAGGGGTCCTCTAGCCTCGGGCAAAGCTGCCGGGGGGCCCCGGCTCACCTCCCGATCTCAGCCCGGTAGACGAGATCCGGGGCCAGTTCGGCAACGCTTGCCGCGCCGCACAGGGCCATGTCGCGCTCCATCCCGGCGCGAAGGTGCTCGATGACCCAGTCCACGCCTTCCTCGCCCGCCGCAGCCAGCCCGTACAGGTAGGGCCGCCCGATCATGCACGATGTCGCTCCGAGCGCCAAGGCCTTGACGATGTCGCCGCCCCGCCGGACGCCGCCGTCGCAAACGATGTCGAGGTCGCCGCCGACCGCTTCGGCCACCGGCTGCACCAGCTCGATGATGGACGGAGCCGAGTCGAGCTGGCGGCCGCCGTGGTTGGACAGCACGATTCCGTCGAGCCCCCGATCGCGGGCTATCACCGCGTCGGCCACGCTCTGGACACCCTTGATCAGCACCGGCCCATCCCACAGCGAGCGCATCCACTCCACGTCCTCCCACGACAAGGTGGGATCGAACTGCTGGTTCATGAACGCGGCCAGGTCCACCGCGGTCGACCCGTCGATGTCGGTGTTGCCGGCGACATTGGCGAACTCGATCGGCTCGGAGAACACGAACCGCAGGCTCCAGCTGGGACGGATCATCCCCTCCACAACGATGTCGAGCCCCATCTTGGGAGGCAACGTGAATCCCCGGCGCACATCGCGCTCACGACGGCCCAGCATGGCTGCGTCCACCGTGATGCACAGCACTTCGAATCCGGCCTCGGCGGCTCGGAGGATCATGTCCTTGAGCAGGCCCTTGTCACGCCAAACATAGACCTGGAACCACTTCGAGCCACTGCTGACGGCAGCCACCTCCTCCACCGAGCGAGTCCCCATCGTGGACAGCGAGTAGGGCAGCCCGGCACGCGCCGCGGCCCTGGCCACGGCCAGCTCGCCGGGCGGGTGGGCTATCCGGGTGAAGCCTGTCGGCGCCAGTATCAGCGGGAAGGGCACCTCGCGGCCCAGGATCGCGCCGGTCGTGTCCACGTGGCCCATGTCGCGCAGCACTCGGGGCACGAATTCGAGTTCGCGGAAGGCGCGCGTGTTGCGATCCATGGCGACCTCGTCCTCGGCTCCCCCGTCGATGTAGTCGAACACCCCGCCAGGAAGCCGGCGGCGGGCGATCCGGCGCAAGTCGTCGATGCTGGCCGCCTTCTGGAGCCGTCGCTTCGCGGCACTGAACTCGAACCGGCGGAATCGCAGAACCGATCTGAGTGTGTCGAGAATCATGGGCGCGACAGTATCCCACCGTCTCGCGTCGCGGCTCTGGCCTCGGCCGCGGCCAGCGCACGCGCTCTGCGCCGCAGTGCGGCCGCCTCCTGTTCAAGCCTGGAGGCCTCGCTGCGCAGCTCCCGGCTGGTAGTCGCCAGGTCGAAGCCGAGGGAATACAGTGCCGCGCCGATGACGCGACGCAGCCTGGTGCGGCTGGCGGTGGCGGCCCGACCCCGCCAAACCTCTGCATGGTGCAGGGCGACCACCGGTTCATGGCGGCCCGTCAACGCATCCTGTCGACGGTCGAGCACCTCAGCAACAGAGCGGCACCTCTCTGCCCGAAGCATCTTGATAGTCGCTTGTTGAAAGAGCTGGCCACTACTCGACATAGAATGAAATATACCAATATGAAATACAAATGCTACCGCCAAGACCCGATCGAGGGACCGGTAGAAGGTGCACCGAGGAGATGATCGAGCAAGACCTCGTCGATTTTGCGGTGGACGCAACCCGCCGGGCCGGGCGCCTCACCCTGGACTGGTACCAGTCACGAGGCCTGTCGGTGACGGCCAAGCACGACGGGTCGCCCGTCACCGAAGCCGACTACGCGGCCGAGCGGTTCCTGCGTTCGGAAATCTTGGCGACATACCCCGGCGACACGATCCAGGGTGAAGAGGAGGGTGAGGTGGCCGGTCAGACCGAGCGCACATGGGTGATCGACCCGATCGACGGCACTAAGGCATTCACCCAGGGGGTACCGCTCTTCGCCACGCTGCTGGCCCTGGTCGATGATCGCGGACCGGCGGTGGGAGTGATCTGCTTGCCCGCCCTGGACGAGTGCGTCTGGGCCGGCCGGGGCCGCGGGACCAGCTGGGACGGTGTGCCGTGCCGGGTCAGCAGTCACACCGGCCTCAAAGAGTCCTATGTGTGCACGAGCGGTCTCTCGTACTGGCCGGACCGCGCCCTGGAGAGGGTTCGCGCCGCGGGAGCACGGGTTCGGACCTGGGGTGACGCCTACGGCTATGCCCTGGTGGCCACCGGCCGGGCCGAGGCCATGGTCGACCCCGAGTGCTTCGACTGGGACGTCGCTCCGATGTCCGTCATCATCGCCGAGGCCGGGGGCCGGTTCTCGGACACTGCCGGCACCGACGACTGGCGAAGCGGTTCAGCCGTCGCCACCAACGGGACCCTGCACAACGACCTGCTCAACTGTTTCCAGTAGAGGCCGAGCCTGCGAGGCCGTGGCCCGAGCGGCCCGTGAGCGCAGCGAACAAGAGCGGGAGTGACACCGCCGCAACGCGACGGGCTGTTACCTACTTGCGCTTGCTCCTAGCGAGCAGCCGCCGCTACCCGCCGGCGTCGCGAGACAGCGCGAACCCCTCGAACCTGCAGGGGCGCAGTCTTCGAGCCGACACCTCCCTCAACAAGCCCTTCGGGTCGCCGATCGCCGCCAGCCCCGCGGCACCAGGCTCGGTCCTGTTGGCAAGGAGGTGCAGAGCCGTCGAGACGGCCACCACGGCGGCGCCCTCCGCCGGGCGAGCCTGGGCACCGAGTACCACCACATGGCGTCCGGTGCTGCGCCAGCCGCGGAGTTCGACGCGCACCGCCCCGACTCCCCCTTCGGGGTGAGGGCGGCGCATCATCGGCAGCGGTGCCGTCAAGCGGTCCCGGCGGGTGGCGGCCATCCGGGCCGTCACCCGGTCAACGCCGGGAAAGGCCGGCACCAGCAGCAATGCATCCGGGAGCGCGCCCCGGTAACAGTCCCGCCCGGCCACAGGATCGGGAAACCAGCACAGCTCCCTGCCCGATCCGCCGGGGCGGCGGGTCCAGCGGCCGCCCCGCCAGTCAATGGCGAGGCTGCTTAGGGCACGGTGGTGCTGGCGCGCGCAGGCCGGCCCCCCCGTGCCCACCTTGGCGACGTGAATCTCGTCGACCAGGTCGAACTCTGCCGCGCCGACGCGGGCCATCAGGCAGGTGAGGCCGGGCATGAAGCCGGCGCCCACCACCAGCCGCACGCCGTTCTGCCTGGCCTGCTGATCGAGCGCCAGAAGGTCGCGGGTCTCGATGATCTCGTTGGTGGTTGTGACGACTCCGGCACCTGCTCGCATCGCGCTGAGGGCTGCCGTGGTCTGCGTACCGGCAGTGGTAGCCACCACCACCAAGTCCGTGGAATCCGGTACAGCCAGGCCCTGACCGATCGCCACGGTGCCGTCGAATGAACCGGCTACTTCCCGAAGCCGATCCGGATCCGTGTCCCGTACCTCCACGGAGCCGACACAGGGGCTGGCCGCAAGCATGCGAACGATCCGAACTCCCGTCGCGCCGGCACCGAACACAACGACCCGCGCGCCGGGAGCGCTGCCGGCGGCCGTCACGCCAACTCGTCGTCTCGCAGCTCGCGCCAGCCCCCCGTCTGGGGGGGCACGCCGCCACGACCGCGTACCCGAATGGCCGCGGCCACCGCCATCCCGACGACGACGGCGACGAACGTACGGCGAACCAGAGTGATGAATCCTGCGGCCAAGACGGCCTCCGGGCAGTATCAGGCTGTCGGGCTGGAGAGTGGGGCTAGCTGGAGTCGAACCAGCGACCTCACCCTTATCAGGGGTGCGCTCTAACCGACTGAGCTATAGCCCCAGCGGCGCACCACGCTAGCCGCGGCCCTGTCATTTCCGCTCTTGTTCGCTGCGCTCACGGGCCGCAGGCGGGTCGGCAACGGCGGGCGGCTCGACAACGGGAGGCGGGGCGGCCACAAGCACGCGCCTGCGGGCCCGGCGCGGACGCGGGCGGGCCGTCTCCTCCTCGACCACGGTCAGGCGCACTCCCCCGGTGACGTCACTGATCAGATTGAACAACACCGCTCCGAGCACGGTCAGCCCGCTGCCCGCCAGGACCATGACCAGACCTCCGACTGCAGCAATCCTGAATATCTGGTCCGCATTGATCTTGAACGACTCCAACGCAAACAGCTCCACTACAAAGTTCTCGACGTTGGACACCAGGCCGGAGTTCACGGCCAAGTTCCACAGTGTCACCCCCACAAACAGCATGACCACCCAGGCGCAGAAATAGAGGACCAACGACACCTTCAACACCGACCAGGGCTCAATGTGCCTCACGAGCCGGCGAACCCGGCGAGCGCGCAGACGGCGATTGGATCGAGCCCGAAGGGCGCGGCCGAACGCGAAGCGCGGCGCCGGCCGCGGACGGGGACCGAGCTGGGTTTCGCCGCCGGGACTCGAATCTGAACCGGACTCCGGAGGTGCGGTTCCGGAGGAGGACGAACCAGGGTGCTGGTCACCGGCGCCGGACGTCGACTGTTCGCTCATAGGTGTCTCTGGCCCCTCCGACGACCACGCAGTCTAGGGCCCGAGCGGCCCGTGAGCGCAGCGAACAAGAGCGGAGAAACTGGGCGCCGCCGTCACGGGGGCTCGATCCACTCGACCAGCCGTTCGGCCCGGGCTCTCTGGCTGGCCCGGCCCACCTGCACTTCGACGGTTACCAGCAGGGCATCAGCGTCGCCAGCCGTCTCCTGTTCGGTGTAGGAGAGCAGCAACCCGCCATTGGCGCCGGCCAGGGCCGCCGCCGCCTCGCGACCCGCGGCCGCGCCGGCCAGGGCCGCGGCATCGGCCGCGGTACGGGCCCGGGCGCTCTCGTCCAGCAGCTGCCCGACCTCGACCGTCGCCACAACGGCCACCAGCAGCACCAGCAGCATCACGACCATCAGCGGCGCGGCTTGCCCTGCGTCAGTGAGTTCGCGCCTCGGCCGGGCTGTCATTGCGATTCTAGCTTGGCCTGCGATTCTGGCTCGCCTTCCGGTCGTTGCTCACGATCCCGGGTCGAATTGCCGTTCAAGTCGTCACCGACAAGGGCGATGGCCACCACCTCGTCGCCGGGATCGGGATTCATCACCTTGACACCCTCGGCGGCCCGACCCTGTTCGGAGACATCACTCACCGGAACTCGGATCACGACGCCATTGGCGGTCACGGCGAAGACTTCGTCGCTGGGATCCACTACGAGGGTGCCGACAATCTCGCCCTTCTTCCCGACGAGCTTGGACCCGATCACTCCCTGCCCCCTGCGACCCTTGCAGCTGAACGCGTCGACCGGTGTCCGCTTGCCAAAGCCCCGAGTGGTGACATAGAGCAGCGCCGCGCCGGGACGAGCCGTCGCGCACGACACCACCGAATCGCCCGGGTGCTTGAACTTCAGCCCAATCACTCCTGCGGCGACCCGACCCATCTCGCGTACCTGGTCCTGCGCAAAGCGGATCGTCTGGCCGAGCCTCGACGACAGCAGGATGTCGTGCACCCCGTCGGTCGGCACCACAGCGACGAGCTCGTCGCCGTCACGCAGGTGGATTGCGATGAGGCCCGCCTTGCGGGACGAGTCGTAGGCCGTGAACTTGGTGCGCTTCACCCGGCCCTTGGCTGTGGCGAAGAACAGGTACCGGTTCATCTCATAGTCACGGGTGTCGATGACAGCCTGGATCCGCTCGCCGTCCTGCAGGGACAGCAGGTTCACGATCGAAGTGCCCCGAGCAGTACGCGAGGCCACCGGTACCTCATGGGCCTTGAGCCGGTAGACCCGGCCCCGGTTGCTGAAGAACAACAAGTACGAGTGGGCCGTGGTGTGAATCAGGTGCATGACGCTGTCGGCCTGCTTGAGCCTCGTACCGGCCACCCCGCGGCCGCCGCGGCCCTGAAGGCGGAACTCGTCGGTGGGTACCGTCTTGACGTAACCCGATGCCGACATGGTGAACACCAGGTCGTCGTCGTCGATCAGGTCCTCGATATCGAGCTCACCCGGATCGATTTCGAGTACCGACCGGCGCTCGACGCCGAACTTCTCGGAGATCTCCCTCAGTTCGTCGCGGATCGCCATCCGAACCCGATACTCATCGGCCAGCAACGTCTCCAACTCGACAATCAGGTCGCGCTTGGTGGTGGCCTCGGTCCCAAGTTGGATGCGACCGAGGCGGGTCAGGCGCGACAGCGCCATCTCGAGGATGTGGTTGGCTTGAGCCTCCGAGAACTCGAACGGCTCGGCCATCAAGGACGCCCGGGCCGCCGCAGTGTTCTCGCTGGCGCGGATCGTTGCGATGATCTCGTCGATCGCCTCCAGGGCGCGCAGCAGCCCCTCCAGGATGTGGAGCCGGGCCCGGGCTTCGGCCAGGCGGAACTCCGCACGTCGAGTCACCACTTCGACCTGGTGCGCGACGTACGCGGCCAGCGCGTCGCGCAAGGTGAGCGTGCGCGGCACCCCGTCCACCAGCGCCACCACGTTCATGGCGAAGCTGGACTGCAGCGGGGTGTGCTTCCAGAGATTGTTCAGCACCACCTCCGGATTGGCATCCCGCTTGAGCTTGATCACGAAGCGGGTGTCATCGCCGGAGGACTCGTCGTTGACATCGGCGATTCCCTCGAGTTCCCTGGCGTTGACCAAGTCCGCGATCTTGCGAGCGACGGCGCCGGCGGACACCTGGTAGGGCAGCGCGGTGACGACGAGCGCGTTGCGGCCCGCGATCTCATCGAGGGTTACGTCAGCGCGCATCTTGACCGAGCCGCGGCCGGTCCGGTAGGCCGACTCGAACCCGCTGCGACCCAGAATCTGCCCTCCGGTCGGGAAGTCGGGACCATGGACGCGGGCCATTAGGTCCTCGGTGGAGGCGCCGGGGTTCTCGAGGAGCACCACTACCGCTTCGATCACTTCGGCGAGATTGTGGGGCGGGATGTTGGTGGCCATGCCCACCGCGATGCCCTGGCTGCCGTTCACCAGCAGGTTGGGCAGGCGGGCCGGCAGAACGGACGGCTCGGTGAAGTCACCGGAGTAGTTGTCGACGAAGTCGACTGTGTCCTCACCGATGTCGGCCAGCATCGACATGGCCAGCGCGTCCAGGCGGCACTCGGTATAGCGGGCCGCGGCCGGCGGATCCTCGGGCGAGCCGTAGTTGCCGTGGAAGTCGATGAGAGGGTGCTGCAACGAGAAGGGCTGAGCCATCCGGGCCAGGGCGTCGTAGATGGCCGCATCACCGTGGGGGTGGAAGCGTGCCATCACATCGCCCACCACCCGAGCACACTTCACGTGGCCCCGATCGGGACGGAAGCCTTGGTCGTACATCGACCAGAGGATCCGGCGGTGCACCGGTTTCAGGCCATCGCGGGCGTCCGGCAGCGCCCGGCTGATGATCACCGACATGGCGTAGTCCAGGAACGAGCTCTCCATCTCCTCCTGGATCTCGACGACGGTCACCCCGGAGTCGTCAGCCGGCTCCGGGCTCACGGGGCTGGATTCTCCGGTTCCGCCGGTGGCTTCGCTCATGGTGGTGCTTCCGCTGGAGGATTAGAAGTCGAGGTTGCGGACTTCTCGGGCGTTCGTGACGATGAAGTTCTTGCGCTGTTCCACGTCATCGCCCATGAGCACCGAAATGACCTGGTCGGCGATCGCGGCCTCCTCTACCGACACCCGCAGCAAGCTGCGCGTCCGCGGGTCCATGGTGGTAGATCGCAGCTCGTCCCAGTCCATCTCACCGAGTCCCTTGAGCCGCTGGAACTCGCGGCTGTGCTTGGGCCTCTCGGCCAGGAACGCATCCTTGGCCGCGTCGTCGAGCAGGTACACCGTCTTCGAGTTCGACACCTTGGTCGAGTAAAGGGGCGGCTGGGCCACATACACGTAGCCGGCTTCGACCAGCGGGCGCATCTGGCGGTAGAAGAACGTGAGCAGCAGCGTGCGAATGTGGCTCCCGTCGACATCGGCGTCGGCCAGCACGATCACCTTCTGGTAGCGGGCCTTGCTGATGTCGCAGACGTGGTCCGCGGGCTCGCGATTGGTGGCTGAGGTGCCGTTGATGCTGCCGTTGGAGCCGGCCGGGTCGCCGATTCCCGTGCCAATGGCCGCGATGATGGCTTGGATCTCGTTGTTCTTGAGCATCCGGTCGATGCGAGCCCGTTCAACATTTAGGATCTTGCCCCGGATCGGCAGCACCGCTTGGGTCTCGGGATCACGAGCCCGCACCGCTGAGCCGCCCGCGGAGTCTCCCTCCACGATGAACAACTCCCGCCGGGACGAGTCGGCGGCCGTGCAGTCCTTGAGCTTGTCGGGCATGCCCGCCCCGTCCAGCAGCGATTTTGAACGCACTTCCGAACGCACCCGGGCAGCGGCCTCACGAGCCGCCGAGGCCGCCACGGCCTTCAACACCGCCCGCTTCGCCTCGGCCGGGTGCTCTTCGAGCCACTCGGCCAGACGGCGGTTGGTGACTCGCTCTGTGAACGACCGCATCGACATGTTGCCGAGCTTGGCCTTCGTCTGGCCCTCGAACTGCGGCTTGCCGACTCGCACGCTGACGATCGCAGTGAGGCCCTCCCGGATGTCCTCACCGTGGAGGTTCTCGGCCTTCTCCTTGAGCAGCCCCTTCTCGCGGGCATAGGCGTTGACCGTCCGGGTCAGCGCAGAGCGGAACCCCTGCTCATGCATGCCGCCGTCGATAGTGGAGATCCCGTTGGCGAAGCTGTGCAGACCGTCCGTGTTGAAGCCGGTGTTCCACTGGAACGCCACCTCCAACTCATGCGGATTGCCGTCGATGGTCTCGGCGTCGGCGAAGTGACCCACAGCATCGAAGAGGCGGACCTTCGACTGGTTGAGGCGGCTGACATAGTCGACGATGCCGCCCTCGTAGCGGAAGGACGTCCACTCGGTGTGCCCGTGAGGCCCCGGCCGCCGGTCTCGGACTCGGATCTCCAGGCCGCGGTTCAGGAACGCCATCATCTCCAGGCGTTCGGCCACTGTCTGATACCGGAAGGACACATCCTCAAGGACGGTTCCGTCAGGCCAGAAGCGGATGGTCGTTCCCGTCCTCGTCATGCCATCCACCTCCGGGGCGGGACCCACAACGGACAGGGCCTCCTCGATCTGGCCACCATCGACGAAGGTCATGCGATGCTGCTGCCCGGAACGGCAGATGCCGACTTCCATTCGCTCCGACAGGGCGTTGACCACCGACACGCCGACGCCGTGGAGGCCACCTGAGATCTTGTAGCCGTCGCCCCCGAACTTCCCGCCCGCGTGCAGCAGCGTCATCACCAGCTCGGCCGCGGGGATCTGGTCGTGGAGGGGATGCGGTTCGGTGGGGATGCCACGGCCGTCGTCTACGACCTCGCACGAGCCGTCGGAGTGAAGCGTCACGTCGATCCGGCTGCAGTACCCGGCCATCGCCTCGTCCACCGAGTTGTCCACGACCTCCCAGACAAGGTGGTGAAGACCGGTCGGGCCGGTCGACCCGATGTACATGCTGGGCCGCTCGCGAACGGCCTCGAGACCCTCGAGGACAGTGATCTCCAGCGCTCCGTACGAAGGGTCGATGTCGGGAGCCGGCCCGATTGCCCGCTCGCTGGTAGTCATGTCGGATGTCACGCCGGACCGGCCTTCCTCACACAGCCCCGACCGCCGCGGGCGAGGCCCGATGCCAGGTCTGCCGGGGGAGCAATCCGGAAGCGTGGAGCACTCACTGGCACGACCCGGCCACAGCAGACGAGGACCGGGCGAGCCGGGGGCGCCGAGCCGGGCCAGAGCCCTTCATCGAGCCACCGATCACGCCTGTGATTCTACCAGCGAGCATGCGCCCGCGGCGCGCTATCCGACTGTGTCCCCCGCTCCTTGCTCGCTGCGCTCACGGGCCGCCTCAGCCGCGGCCGCGGCTCGGCCGGACGCTGCCTGCCCGCTCGGCCTCTACTCCGTAACCGGTGCCACCCGCACCGTCAGCAACCTCAGGCGATCAGTGGACGACAACTCGTTGACCCGCGCCAGCACCCGGTCGGAAAGCCATCTCACCTCGCTGGCCCAGGTCGAATCGGAGGCCGCCACCACCAAGCGATCGCCCTCCACCGCGACTGGTCGGCAGTGGCGAGCGACATCGGCGCCCACTACCTCCTCCCATCGGTGGAACACCGTCGACAGCAAGTCGGCCGGTGGTGCACCCAGTGAGCCCAGGACGCGCTCAAGAGCGTCCGCCAACTCGATCGGTTCTTCGCCCGCCGACATCTGACTCGCGCTCACGTGTCGGGGCGTGCGATCACATGAGCGGTGCCATCAGCCACACGGATCAGTTGGTCGGGCCGGATGCTCGCCGGCAGCACAGGCGACGCGGTGGTGAGGATTCGCTGGCCGGGCGGCAGCGTCTCCAGCAAGGCGGCCGCACGACCAGCGTCCAGCTCGGAGAACACGTCGTCGAGCAACAGCACAGGCTCGATGCCCCGGCGATCGCGCACTTCCCCATCCACCGCCAGTCGCAGAGCGAGGGCAAGAGACCTCTGCTCGCCCTGGGAAGCATGGCTCCGGGCCGGCAGCCCTCCAATCTGCAGCAGGACGTCGTCCCGGTGGGGACCCACTGTGCTCGCGGACCGCCTCAGATCCTCGGCCCGGGCCGCCGCCAGCGCATCAGCCAGCGACCGGTCATCCCATGACGACACGTACATGATGCCGGCCTCGTCCTGGCCCTCGGAGATGTGGTTGTAGTGGCGCCGGATCTCGGGTTCCATCTCGGCCAGCAAGTCCCGGCGGCGCATCCGGAGTTCATCGCCCACCGCGGCCAGCTTGGCGTCCCACACGTCCAGGGTGACGGCGACATCGCCTACAGCACGGCCCCGGGCTTGGCGCAGCAGGGCGTTGCGTTGGCGAAGAATCCGGTCCAGCTCGCTGCGCAGCGCTCCCCAGGACGGTCGCACCGCCGCGAGCGCGTCGTCCATCCACCGCCGTCGAACCGCCGGCTCGCCCTTGGCCAACTCGAGGTCCGAAGGCGAGAAGGCCGTTGCCGTCAACACGCCGAGCAGATCCCGGCGGCGCGCCACCGGCTGCTGATTCACCTTCACCCGGTTCGGTCGGGCCCGGGCCAGTTCCACCTCGATCAGGATGGCTCGTTCGGCGTCTTGTAGTCCGGAGCAGCGGATGACGGCCGACGGCGCGCCATCACGTATGAGAGCTGCGTCGGTGGCGCCCCGGAACGAACCCAGCCCAGCAGCAAATCCGACCGCTTCGAGCAGGTTGGTCTTTCCGTGGCCGTTGGGCCCGACGATCGCAGTCAGCCCGGCCGCGAAGTCCACCTCGGTCTCGGTGTAGGACCGGAAATCGAGAAGTGACAGCGAGCAGACGCGCACGACATCTCCGCTCGGCCCCTTGACGGCGGGCCGGTCAGCTCACCCGCACCGGCATCAACAGGTAGAGAAAGTTGTCGTCTCCCACGGAACGAAGCAGGGCTGGCTTGACTGCATCCGCAGTCTCCAGGGTGACTTCCTCGCCTGTCGTGGCCTCAATGCCATCGATGAGATAACCCGGATTGAACGCGACAGTCAGGTCCTCGCCCGCGTAGGTCGCCTCCATTGACTCGTTCGCCTTCCCGACGTCGTGGGTGATGGCGATCACCTCGAGGGTCCCCTCGCTCATGACCAGCCGGATCGGAGTCGAATCCTGAGCCAGAAGCCGTACACGCCGAACGACCTCCAACAGCTGCTCGCGATTCGCCGTCAGGCAGTTCGGATGGCCGGTGGGGATGAGTCCCTGGTAGTTCGGGAATTCCCCCGGGATCAGCCGTGTGGTCAGTTGAACCTTCCCCACCACGAACTGGGCGTAGTGCTCCGCCAGCGTGAGCGTCACCTCGTCCGAATCAGCGATCAGGCGGTGGAGTTCGCCCAGGGCGCGGCTCGGAACCAGCACCCTCTGGTGCTCACCGAGAATGGAGGAGCCCTCAAGATCCCTGACTGAGAGCCGGTAGGAATCCGTCGAGACCAGTCGCAACCGACCCTCCCCCTCCGAGGCCATCAGCACACCGGTGAGGATGGGCCTGGAGTCATCGGACGACGCTGACCGCACAACCTGGCTCAAGGCGTCACGGAACTCGGCACCGTCGAATGTCACCGCCGGGCTGAACGCCACCGAGCTGCCGTCCTCGTTCCCCTCCTGGGCGAACGACAACTGCGGGTAGTCCTCCTCAGGAATCAGCCGGATCGAGAACTCCGACGAGCCGGCCATGATCGTTGCCTCGCCCTCGTCCACCGAGAACTCCACGGCCCCGGCCGGCACGGCCCTGACCACATCGGTGAGCACACGGGCCGGTGTCACCGCGGCCCCTCCCGCAGTCCCCAATACCTCAGCTGTCACCGACAACGTCAAGTCAAGGGCGCTGCCGGTGACGGTGAGAACACCGTCCGCGAGGTCGAGATGAGCTCCGGTCAGCAGCCCCGCACGACTCGAGCCGGCGCCAGCCGCGGCCCGCACCGCCACCATCAAGGCGTCCAACAGGGTGTCTCGCTCGCAACGAAACTTCATGCCCATGGTTCTCTTGCTTCTCCTCTAGCTGGATTCAAAGGGTTGTAGAGGACACTAGGCACTGTGGATTGGGGATTTGTGTCACCGTACCCCGGAATTGCAGTGCTTTCGTTATGCCCAGGTTTGCCGTGCCATTCAGTGAGCTGGCGCAGCTTCGCGGGGAGGGTGTTGATCT
>JAGWAO010000037.1:0-4629 GCA_021296315.1 Acidimicrobiia bacterium
CGGGCCGCGGACCGCGGTCGAGGGCCGCTTCGGCCTGTTCCAGGCGTTCCTCGGCGCAGAGGCCAACACCGGTGCGGTAACCGCCGATCTGGGTCTGCGGTGGGAAGCCGAGCGCATCTTCTACAAGCCGTACCCAGCCAACCATTTCACCCACGCCGCCATCGACGCCGCCATCGGGCTGCGCCGCCGCGGCGTCGGTCCCGACGACGTGGCGTGGGCCACTCTGGAGGTGGCCCCGCCCACGGTTCGCACCATCGGCGATCCCATCGACGCCAAACGCCGGCCCGAGACCGGCTACCTCGCCCAGTTCAGCGGCCCCTACGCCGTGGCCGCCGGTCTACTCGGCGGCAACGGCCTGGGGGTGGGTCTGGCCGACTTCAGTGACGAACTGGCCCGCGATCCCGCCCGGCGCAAGCTGATGGCCCGCATCGACGTGGCCGGAGACCCCGGCCTGATGGCGATCTACCCGAGCCAGCTCCCCGCTCGCCTGACCGTCACCACCACCGGCGGCGAGACGCTGGTCGAAGAGGTGCTGGCCAACCGGGGCGGTCCCGACGACCCGCTGTCGGACGAGGACCTGGCCACCAAGTACGCCGACAACCTCGACGGCCTAGTGAGCGCGGAGGCGGCTCGGTCGGTGCATGAGGCCCTGACCGGAGTGGCAGCCGCGCCCTCCGCGGCGGGCCTGCTGGCCCCGCTGAGCGTCGTAGGGACCGGAGAGGAGGACCGATGATCGACACCGTCATCACCGGCGCATCCGTGGTACGCCCGGACTACGGCACAGTCGACAACGTCGACATTGGCATCAGCGGCGGGCGGGTCAGCCACCTCGCTGCGGGTCTGGCCGCCACCGCCGATGCGGCCGAGGTGTTCGACGGCTCGGGTCTGATCGCCTTCCCCGGCTCGGTGGACGCCCACACCCACATGGGGATCTACAACCCGCTGGATGTGGACGCGGCCACCGAGAGCCGGGCTGCGGCCCAGGGCGGCACCACCACCGTGCTCAACTACATCCGCACCGGCCAGTACTACCTGAACCGGGGCGGACCCTACGCCGAGTTCTTCCCCGATGCGCTGGCGCTGATGGAGAGTCGCAGCTACGTGGACTACGCCTTCCACCTGGCCCCGATGCAGGCCTCCCACATCGACGAGATCCCCGCGCTGGTCGACGAGCACGGGGTGACGTCTTTCAAGATCTTCATGTTCTACGGCAGCCACGGGCTGCACGGCGCCAGCGACGACCAGGCCAGCTTCTTGATGACACCGCCGGGCGAGCGCTACGACTTCGCCCACTTCGAGTTCGTGATGCGAGGCCTGGCCGGGGTGCGCCGCGCCCGGCCCGAGCTGGGCGACGTGCTGTCGCTGTCGATGCACTGCGAGACGGCCGAGATCATGACCGCCTACACCAAGATGGTCCAGGCCGAGGGCCGGCTGTCGGGGCTGGCCGCCTACTCGGCCGGTCGGCCACCGCACTCCGAGGGCCTGGCGGTGACGGTCGCGTCGTACCTGGCCCATGAGACCGACGTCGTCAACGTCAACCTGTTGCACCTGTCGTCAGCCAAGGCCATGGACGCTGCCCTGCGGATGGACCGGTGCTTCGAGAACGTGGACTTCCGCCGGGAGGTCACCGTGGGCCACCTGCTGGCCGACATCGAGACCGCGGGCGATCCGTGGGGCAAGGTCAACCCGCCGATCCGGCCCCGCTCCGACGTGGAGGCGCTGTGGGAGCATGTACTGGCCGGCGACGCCCACTGGGTGGTCAGCGACCACGCCTGCTGCCAGGCCGAGGCCAAGGTCTCAGTCGAGAACCCCGACGACATCTGGCTGGCCAAGAGCGGCTTCGGCGGCACCGAGCACCTGCTGAACGGCCTGTACTCAGAGGGATCCAAGCGGGGCCTGGGTCTGGTGGAGATGGCCCGGATGCTGTCGTGGAACCCGGCCCGGCGTTTCGGGCTGGGCACGAAGGGCACCATCGGGGTCGGCTACGACGCCGACATCGCGCTGCTCGACCCGTCGGTCAGCCATGCGGTGCGGGCCGGCGAGTCCGAGTCGAGCCAGGACTACACCCCCTTCGAGGGCCACGAACTCAACGGCCGGGTGCGCCACGTCTGGCTGCGGGGCCAGCGCATCCTCGCCGACGGTAAAGTGGTGGGACAACCCCGCGGCCGGTACCAGCGGAGGCCCACATGAGTGCGGCCGGCGCGCTGGGGCGCGGTTCAGCGGGGCTGGGGGAATCCGCCCGCTTTGGCGACCAGGCTGGGCACGCGGTGGCCGAGCTGGGCCTCCAGCCAGGTGCTGGCCTCGATCAGCGCGTCGAGGTCGAGCCCGGTGTCGAAGCCCATCTCGTGCACCATGTTGGCAACGTTGCCGGTGGCCCTGGGCGCGAACGGGCAGCCGCCCACCCCGCCGAGGCTGGCGTCGAACACCCGAACTCCGGTGTCGATGGCCGCCGTGATGTTGGCCAAGGCGGTGTTGCGGGTGTTGTGGAAGTGACCCCGCAGAGCGATGCCGCCGGCCCGGTGCGCGGCGCCCTCAAACAGGGCGGCCACCTGGGTGGGCACCCCGACGCCGATGGTGTCGGCCAGGGCCACCTCGTCGGGCTGGGTCTCGGCCAGCTCGGCCACGATTCCCAGCACCCGGTCGGCGTCGACCCGTCCCTCGTACGGGCAGCCGCACACCGCCGACACGGTCACCGAGGTGCGAATCCCGGCCGCCCGAGCTGTCTCGGAGATGGCCCGCCACCGCTGGATCGACTCAGCCACCGTGGCCCGCTGGTTGGCCTGCGAGAAGGTCTCGGTGGCCACCACCACCCCGCACACCTCGTCGGCGCCCGATTCGAGGGCCCGCTCCACGCCCCGCTGGTTGAGCACGAGCGCGCTGTAGCTGACGCCCTCGGTGCGGGGTACGCCGGCCATGACCGCCTCGCCGTCGGCCATCTTGGGCACGGCCTTGGGACTGACGAAGCTGGCCGCCTCGACCCGGGTGTGGCCGGCCGCGACCAGCCGCTCGATCAACTCCACCTTCTGGGCGGTGCTGATGTCGGAGGGGTCGGCCTGGAGGCCGTCGCGGGGAGCGACATCCACGATCTGGACGCGCTCGGCTCCGTGGTCGTTGCTGCGGCGGGTGCGCTCGGCTTGCTGGTTGGGCCCGGTCACGATGGGGCCGAGGATAACGGAGAGAAGGATCATGCCTGGAGCACTGAGTGACATTCGGGTGATCGAGGTGGGCACGCTGCTGGCCGGCCCGTTCTGCGGCCAGCAACTGGCCGACCACGGCGCCGAGGTGATCAAGGTCGAGCCGCCGGCCGGCGATCCCATGCGAGCCTGGGGCCAGGAGATGGCCGGCGGCAAGTCGCTGTGGTGGCCGGTTGTGGGCCGGGGCAAGAAGTCCGTCACCATCAACCTGCGCCAGCCGGCCGGGCAGGACCTCGTGCGCCAGCTGTGCACAGGCGCCGACGTGCTGCTGGAGAACTTCCGTCCGGGCACATTGGAGAGGTGGAGCCTCGCGCCCGAAGACCTCCGCGCCGCCAATTCCCGGCTGATCATCACCCGGGTCTCGGGCTACGGGCAGACCGGCCCGTACGCCGCCCAGCCCGGCTTCGGCGCCATCGGCGAGGCGATCGGGGGCATTCGCTACACCACCGGCGACCCCGCGAGCATGCCCAGCCGGACCGGGATCAGCATCGGGGACACCCTCACCGCCCTGTTCGCCACCATCGGCACCCTCAACGCGCTCCATGCCCGCGAGCGCACCGGCCGGGGCCAGGTCGTCGACGCCGCGCTGTACGAGTCGGTGTTGGCGGTCATGGAGTCGCTGCTGACCGAGTACCACGTGGCCGGGTTCATTCGCGAGCGCACCGGCTCGACAATTCCCAACATCGCGCCGGCCAACGCCTATCCGACCCGCGACGGGAAGGTCCATCTCATCTCGGGCAACCAGGACACCGTGTGGCGGCGTCTGGCCGAGGCGATGGGCCGGCCCGAGCTGGGCGAGGATCCCCGCTATGCCACCCACATCGCCCGGGGCGACCACCAGCAGGAGCTGGACCGGATGATCGCGGCATGGACCGCCACCGTCGACTCCGACTGGCTGCACCGGCACCTCAATGCACACGGCGTCCCCAACAGCCAGATGTACCGCGCCCCGGAGATGCTGGCCGACGAGCACTTCACGGCGCGCGGAGCAATCGCCTGGGTGGACAGCGCCGACTTCGGGACGGTCCCCATGCAGAACGTCGTGCCCCACCTGTCCGGCACCCCCGGTTCGATCAACTGGTCGGGACCTGAGCTGGGCGAGCACAATGAAGAGGTGCTCGGCGGGATTCTCGGACTCGATGCGGACGCCATCGGGCAGCTCCGCCAAGACGGGATCGTGTTGTGACGTCGCGGACCGCCGGGGGCGGCGAGGATCTGGCGGACGACTACCGGCGGGCGGGGTTCAAGAACCGGCTCGGGTTCGGGGCTCGACCGGCCCTTGTGGTGATCGACTTCTGCCGGGCCTACCTGGATCCGGAGTCGCCGCTGTACGCAGGGGTGGAGGACGCCCGAGCGTCGTGCCAGCGGGTGCTGGCCGCGGCCCGGGCGGCCGGGATCCCGGTGCTGCACACCAGGGTGGAGTTCCAGCCGGGCG
>JAGWAO010000037.1:4690-5383 GCA_021296315.1 Acidimicrobiia bacterium
GAGGGGCTGGCACCGACCGATGACGAGGTCGTGGTGGTCAAGCAGTACGCGTCCGGGTTCTTCGGAACGTCCCTGGCCTCGACTCTCACCGCGATGGGCGTCGACACGCTGATCCACGCCGGCGTCTCCACCAGCGGCTGCGTTCGTGCTACGGCGCTCGACGCCTGCCAGCACGGCTTCGTTCCCATAGTGGTGCGTGACGCCTGCGGGGATCGAGACCCGCAGATCCACGAGTCAAACCTGTTCGACCTCGACGCAAAGTACGCCGACGTGGTCTCAGAGCAGGAGGTCCTCGACTACCTGTCGACCCTGACTACCGGGAATTGATCACCAATGAACTCAAGTAACTGGTGCACCGAGCCGGAGAGCGTGCTCTATCGGGCTGTCAGGCGGCGGCGCTGGTTGAGGCCTCCGACGGTTGTTCCCAATCGGGCTGCTCCGGTTCGGGTTCGGGCATGACGGCCTTCCACACGAGGTCGGAGATCTCGACCATCAGTTCGGGGTTGTCCTGCAGGAACGCCTTGGCGTTCTCGCGGCCCTGGCCGAGCTGCTCGCCCTCGTAGGTGTACCAGGCACCGGACTTCTTGACGATGGACTCGGTGACCGCCAGATCCAGCACCGAGCCCTCACGGGAGATGCCCTGGCCGTACATGATGTCGAACTCGGCCTGCTTGAACGGCGGGGCGCACTTGT
>JAGWAO010000037.1:5393-10348 GCA_021296315.1 Acidimicrobiia bacterium
CCATGCCGTTCTTGATCGACTCGATCCGGCGGATGTCGAGCCGCACCGACGAGTAGAACTTGAGGGCCCGGCCACCCGGCGTGGTCTCCGGTGAGCCGAACATCACTCCGATCTTCTCGCGCAGCTGGTTGATGAAGATGCAGATGGTGTTGGACTTGTTGAGGTTGGAGGTGAGCTTGCGCAGAGCCTGCGACATGAGCCGGGCCTGCAGGCCGACGTGGGTGTCGCCCATGTCGCCCTCGAGCTCGGCCCGCGGGGTGAGCGCGGCCACCGAGTCGATCACCACCACGTCGAGCGCCCCGGAGCGGATCAGCATGTCGGTGATCTCCAGGGCCTGCTCGCCGGTGTCGGGCTGGGAGATGAGCAGCTCGTCTATGTCCACGCCGATGGCCTTGGCGTAGATCGGGTCCATGGCGTGCTCGGCGTCCACGTAGGCGCAGATGCCGCCGTTGCGCTGAGCCTCGGCCACGACATGGGCGGCGAGGGTGGTCTTGCCCGAGGACTCCGGCCCGTATATCTCGGTGACCCGGCCCCGGGGCAGGCCCCCGATGCCGAGGGCCAGATCCAGCGACAGCGCCCCCGTCGGGACCGCCTCGATGTTCATGGTGGCCTTCTCGCCCATCTTCATGACCGAGCCCTGGCCGAACTGCTTCTCGATCTGGCTCATGGCCATGTCGAGTGCCTTGTGTCGATCGTCCACTTTCTTCTCCCTGTGGTTGGTGCGCCCTGCCGGCGCTGGTTTGGATGTCTAGATGGCCATGTGGCGAGTCGGGGATGCTTGGGTCAACCTACGCAGGGGGTGTGACAGGCCCGGTGGATCGCACCTGTCCGTCCTCGCAGTATAACAACAGTGTAGTTACGAACACCTGTTCATGTCAAGCATCCGCGAAGTGCCCCACGGGCGCAATCCGCGCCACGGGCGGCGGATGGAGCGACCCGGCGGCGCTCACATCGAGGCATCGCGGGATTGGATTCGACGGCCGGGAACCATACGAAGCCTGCGTGCGTTGCCTACCGTAGAGCAGTACAGGAGAAAGGCAACACGATGCTCCGGCGAATCTTTCCATCAAGGCGCCGAACACGCTCGCCTGCGGATCAGAACCACAGAAAGGCATCCCCCATGACCTCTCCCGCCCGCCAGACCTACGACGACACCGACCTGCGGGACCGGCTCACCCCCGAGCAGTACCACGTCACCCAGCAGGCCGGAACCGAGCGGGCCTTCACCGGCGAGTACTGGAACTGCCACGACGACGGCACCTACCACTGCATCGTGTGCGACGTCCCACTGTTCTCCAGCGACACCAAGTACGAGTCCGGCACCGGCTGGCCCAGCTTCTGGGAGGCCCTCGACCCCGACGCGGTGGAGATCCACACTGACCGCAGCTACGGCATGGTCCGCGAGGAGGCCCTCTGCGCCAAGTGCGGCGCCCACCTGGGCCACCGCTTCCCGGACGGCCCCCGACCCACCGGCGACCGCTACTGCATGAACTCGGCCTCGCTGCGCCTGGACCGCACCACCGACTGACAACCGGAGGCGGACGGCTAGGGCACAGCGAGGGTGAGTGACTCCTGGCCGTTGACCTCGACCGTGTAGGTGTCGCCGGTCGTGAACTGTTCGCCCACATCGCCCAGGTACACGTAGGCGTCGAGTTCGAGGTCCCGGGCGGAGCAGTCGATGGCCCATGGCGTGGGAGCCGGGACCCAGGCGGTGACATCGACGACGATACGGGAACCGTCCACCATCTCCGGGGGCGCCTCGACCAGCACCAGCACCATGTCGACCTTCTTCGGATTGCCCCTGGTGATCACGTCGTAGGCGGTGTCGTTGATGAACGCCAGGCGACCGTCGGACTCCTCGATGCGGGCCGACACCGAATACGTGTTGCGGGAGTCGATGTCGCCCATACGCTCGCGCCGTGCGGATCATCGACGCCCGATCACTCGACGAAGCGGACTTCGCCGCCGCGCTCGAACTCCAGCAGCACATCGACTCCGAGCGCGACCCCGACCTGCCCGTCACGCCCGCCGCCGAGCTGCGGGCGATCTTCGAGGACGACGCCACCGACTACGCCCGCCACCAGCGGGTCGTCGCCATCGAGGGAGCCACCGCCGCGGCCATCGGACACCTGGAACTGCCGGTGGATCCCGGCAACCTCGAACTGGCCCAGATGGAGATCACCCCCGCCGACAACGAAGAGACGTCGGCGGTGCTGGCCGAGCTGCTAGGTCGAGCCCGCGCCGATGGGCGCACGTCGGTGATTGCCTGGGGGGACTACACACCGCAGCGCGACGCCTTCTGGACCCGTCTGGACGCCGATCTGCGCCACACCGAGCAGGAATCCAGCCTCGATTTGGCATCGGTGGACCCGAAGCTCATGGACCAGTGGATCCAGTCCGGACCGGCCGACCTGGAGTTGGTGCACTGGGCCCGCCACTGCCCCGAGCAGTGGATCGTCGCGCAGGTCGCTACGGCCAACGCCATGAACGATGCTCCCACCGACGACCTCGACATGGCCGACACCGTCGTGGACGCGGCCATGGTGCGGACCGAGATCGAGGCCCGAGCAGCCCTCGGACTCGAGTATCAGGGCCTTCTGGCCGTCACCGCCGACGGCGAGCCCGCCGGCACGACCGAGGTGTTCGTCAACCGGCACCGGCCCGCCGCGTCATGGCAGTGGTCCACAGTCGTCCTGCCGGCCCACCGCGGTCGTGGTATCGGGCGCTGGCTCAAGGCGACCATGTGGCAGCGCCTGCGGGCCACCGAGCCCGGTGTGACCGGCCTTCAGACCGGCAATGCGGCCAGCAACGCCCACATGCTGGCCATCAACACCGATATGGGCTTCAAGCCCACCCACTTGATGGGCTGTTGGCAGGCTGATCTGGAAGTACTCGAGTCCCGTCTCACCTGACGCAGCGGGCCGACCGGCCCCAGCGCCGTTCTTGACGTAGAACGCCGCACCACAGCAGCACAATTACGTCAGGAACGCGAACAGGCTGGCCGGGACTCAGCCGTCGCCGGCCAGCAGGCGGGTCCGCAGCAGGTTCAGCGCGGTGATCGTGCCGAGCTGGCGCACCATGGTGCGGGCCATGTTGAAGCGCACCCTCACCGCTTCTCCAGCGCTGTCGAGATGCAGGCCGATCCAGACCGTTCCCGGCTCGGCACCCTCATGGGCGTCGGGACCGGCCGCGCCGGTTGTGGCCAGCCCCACATCGGCACCGAGCACCCGGCAGGCGCCCTCGGCCATGGCCAGCGCCATCTCCTTGCTCACCGCAGCGACATCTGGGGCGCCCAACACGCCGGTCTTGAGCGAACGGTCGTAGGGCACGACCGCGCCTCGCAGCACGTCGCTAGCGCCGGGCACTTCGGTCAGGCGGGCCGCGATCAGCCCTCCGGTGACCGACTCGGCCAGGCCCAGCGTGAGACCCCGAGACCGCATCAGGGCCAGCACCACCGACTCCATGGTGTCGTCGTCGGCCCCGAACACCGCCTCGCCGATCACGGCACGGGCCCTCGACTCCACTGCTGACAGCACTCCTTCGGCGGTCTCGTCGTCGGCCGCCTTGGCGGTGATGCGAACCTTGAGACCCTCCATGCCGCTGGCCAGGAAGGCGATGGTGGCCTCTCCAGTGGCGTCGAGCCGTCGCATCTCCGGCTCCAGGAGCTCGGCCAAACCCGACTCCGAGTAGCCCCAAGTGCGCAGAGTCCGGCTGCGGATCACGCTCCGCTCGCCCGCGCGGGCCTGCAGGTCGGGCAGCACGCACTCGCTGACCATCTTCTGCATCTCCCAGGGAACGCCGGGAACGGCGTAGATCACCTTCTCGTCGCCGGCCGCCCCGTCGCCGCCGACCGAGCCTGCAGGACCGGCGCCTCGCCTCACCGGGCAGATCAGGCCGGGCGCAGTGCCGGGCTGCACATCCATCACCGATGCACCGGCAGGAATATCGGCCTGTTGCAGGTTGTTGGCCGGCATCTGCCGGTCGCGGCGGTAGAACATCGCGGAGATCCGCTCGACGACGGCATCGTCGCGGCGCAGCTCCACACCCATGACGGCCGCGATCGCATCGCGGGTGATGTCGTCGGGAGTTGGGCCGAGGCCTCCGCAGACGATCACCGCATCGCTGCGGTCCAACGCCTGGTCCAGCGCGGCGGTCATCCGGCCGAGATTGTCCCCGACCTTGGTCTGGAAATGGCTGTCGATCCCTGCCAGCGCGAGCTGCTCACCGATCCACGATGAGTTGGTGTCGACGATCTGGCCGAGCAACAGCTCGGTCCCCACGGCCACTACCTCGCACCTCACGATCAGGTCACCGCCGGCACTGTTCGCACGCGCCCTAGGAACGGGCTTGCGCCCGCACCGAACGGCCATCGAGCATGTACTGCAGTCCGGTGACCGCTGTGAACACCACCGCCACCCACAGCGCGACGGTCAACACCACATCCGAGTCCTCCAGGGTCGGCATGATCGCCATCGCCAGGGCCACGCCCTGCACGAACGTCTTGTACTTGGCGGACCGCCGGGCCGGTATCGACACCCCTTCTCCCGCCCACCGGGCCCTCCACGCGGTTATTCCGAGTTCGCGGAAGGCGAGGATGGTGACCGGCACCCACCAGTAGCGCTCCACCGCCACCAGGCAGTACGCGGCCCCGAGCACCACCACCTTGTCGGCCAGCGGGTCGAGGAACGCGCCGCTGCGGCTGGTGACATTGGCCCGGCGAGCCACCCGCCCGTCGAAGAAGTCGGTACCGGCCATGGCGACCCCCAGGCCGAAGGCGGCCCACGATGCACCCCGGCTCTCCTCTGCCTGCAGGATCAACAGGAACAGCAGCGGCGACAGCAACAGCCGGGCGAGGGTCAGGAGATTGGCCGGATGAAGCAGGCTGGCCTGCGCGGGCGCCTCCGCCCCGCCCGGAGCGCTCACGCCGCCTCCAGGTCGCAGCCGGTTGCGGCCGA
>JAGWAO010000037.1:10432-39697 GCA_021296315.1 Acidimicrobiia bacterium
GGCCGAACTCACGCCGCCTCCAGGTCGCAGCCGGTTGCGGCCGAACTCACGCCGCCTCCAGGTCGCAGCCGGTTGCGGCGGTGACGGTCACCTCCGCGAAGGTACCCGCGGCCAGGCCGGCGGGCACATGCACGACGCCGTCGATCTCTGGGGCTTCGCGATGGGTCCGACCCACGCCCGGCTCGTCCACCAGAACCTCGACCCGGCGGCCGACCAGCATGTCGCGGCGACGAGCGGTGATCGCGTCCTGCAGCTCCCCCAGTTCGGCCAGCCTCTCGGAGCGCAGGGCCTCGTCCACCTTGCCGTCCAGGGTGGACGAGAAGGTTCCCGCCTCCTCGGAGTAGGCGAAGAACCCGCACCAGTCGAGCTGCGCCTCCTCCACGAAGCGGAGCAGCCGGTCGTGGTCCTCCTCGGTCTCGGCCGGGTAGCCGACGATGAAGTTGGACCGGAAGGCCGCCTCCGGCTCCCGCCGGCGGATCGCTTCGATGCGGGCCAGGAATCGCTCGCCGTCTCCCCATCGGCGCATGCGGCGCAGCAGAGGCCGCGACACGTGCTGTAGCGACAGGTCGAAGTAGGGCACCCCGGTGGCGCAGATGGCGTCTATCAGGTTGTCGTTGAGGTCCGACGGGTACAGGTAGAGCAGCCGGGTGCGGGGCGCGCGGGCCGACACCGCCTCCACCAGCGGCACGATGCGGCGCTCTCCCCGGCCCTGGTCGCGCCCGTAGGAGGCCAGGTCCTGGGCCACCAGCACGATCTCGACCGCGTCGAGTTGTTCGACCTCGGTGAGGATCTGCTCGACCGTGCGGCTGCGCTGGGGGCCGCGGAAGCTGGGAATGGCGCAGAAGCCGCAGGCGCGGTCGCAACCCTCGGCGATCTTCACGTACGCCCACGGGCGGGGCGAGGGTGGCCGGGGCAGGTTCAGCAGATCGAACGCCGGGATGGGGCGGGCGGAGCGACGGCCGAGCTCCACGGACACGCCGGCGGGCACCGGCGGCGCCGAGGGCCCGGCCGCCAGCGTCATCCCGAAGCCGGCTATCCGGTCGGCCTCCGGCAGGGCCTCGGCCAACTCGTCTCCGTAACGCTCGGCAAGGCAGCCGGTCACCACCAGCGAAGCGCCGGGCGCCTTGGTCTCGGCCAGAGTCAGGATCGTGTCGATCGACTCCTGGCGGGCCTCCTCCACGAACGCGCACGTGTTGACGACCACCAGGTCGGCGTCGACCGTCTGGCGCGCCGGCGACAACCCGTCAGCGACGAGCAGTCCGGCAAGCTTGTCGGAGTCGACCTGGTTCTTGGGGCATCCCAGCGTGTGCACCACGAAGGACTGGGGCCGGCCGGACATCTTCCTAGACGCCGGCGGTGCCCGTCGGCGGGGGCAGCGTCGTCGTTGTGGTTGTCAGCGCAGGCGCGTGCGGACCGCAATCGCCCGAGATGATGTCGCGGATGCGGTTGACGCGGGGACCGGAGTCGACCGGAACGGGCACGCCGTCGACGTCGAGCAAGTGGGGATGCAACGTCCAGCCGACAACGGTGTCGCCGTCGAAGTCGATCTGCAGGACGCCGGTCTCGCCGCCCATGTTCTCTCGGGGCTCCCAGATGAAGTTCCCCAGCGAGAAGGCCACCAGCTTCTCGCCGGTGAACACCACGGGCTGCAGCACGTGCGGATGGTGGCCGATGACCGCATCTGCGCCCGCGTCGAGGAGTTGCCGGGCGAGCGAGCGTTGCGTTTCGGTTGTGCAGGGGTTGCGCTCGATTCCCCAGTGGACCACGACGACCACCGCTTCAGCGGCGGCAGCCGCGGCCCGGACGGTGTCGAGCACGCGGGCCAGGTCGGGGGTGTGTGCCGAAGCGATCCCCGGCGTGGTGGGTCCGGCAGCGAAGCCGGAGGGGACGATCAGGGAGGCGCCGACGAAGGCCACGTTCAGGCCGCCGCGGGTGGTCAAGACCCGGTAGCGGTAGGCCTCGTCGATGTTGCGGCCGGCGCCGATGCTCACCACCCCGGCACCCTCCAGAAGGTCGATGGTGTCGGCCAGGGCGTCCGCTCCGTAGTCCATGGCGTGGTTGTTGGCCAGGTTGCCTACCCGCACTCCTCCGGCGGCGATGCGGGCGGCCGCCGCCGGAGGAGCGCGGAACACGTACGTCTTGTCGCGGGCTGTGCCCCGGTCGCTGATCGCCATCTCCACATTCACCACCGAGAGGTCAGCGGAGCCCAGCGGGGGTGTGATCGAGGCGAAGGGGTCGAGGCCCAGCCGTTCGGACCGTTCCATCAGAACGTCGCCGGTGGCCAGCAGCGTCCACGTCCGGACGGACTCGGTGGTCGTGGTGCCCGGGACGGTGGTGGCCGCAGCCGTCGTCAGTGGGGCCACCGAGGCAGTGGTCTCGGGGGGCAGGGTGGGCGTGGCCCCCGGCGAGCGCACCTCGGAGCTGTCAGTGCACGCCGACGCCATCAACACGGCCACTAGGAGTGCGCCGCCGAAACTCACGGCGGTCCTGGATCGCATCTACGAAACCTCCACTATTCGCACACGGTAAAGCCTGGGCCAGAGCTTGCCGGTCATCCACAGGGTGGCGGTTCTTTCGTCCACCGCCACCCCGTTGAGCACATCAATCTGTCTTCCTGCCGAGGCCCGGGACACATCGTCGACGAGAGGCCCGGCGTCGATGGCCGCTACTACCCGACCGGCGAGTGGATCTATCACCAGCAGCCGGTCGGTCTGCCACACGTTGGCGATCACCATGCCCTCCACACACTCGAGCTCGTTCAGGTAGTCGAGCCGCTCGCCGTAGCCGGGTGCGGTCACGGTCACGGTGCCCACCAGCTCGAAGGTCTGGAGGTCGCGGCGGGCCAGGCGGTCGGAGCCGTTCGTCATGATCAGCTCGCCTCCCATCTCGCAGAGCCCCCAGCCCTCCCCCTCATAGCTGTGCTCCCGCACGAGCCCGAGGGTGGCGCGGTCGTAAACGAGGGCGGTGCCGCTCTGCCAGGTGAGCTGGACGATCTCGTCCCCGGCGACGGTGAGGCCCTCGCCGAAGAACTCCGCGGGCAGATCGACTTGCTCGGTGACCTCGCCGGTAGCCGGGTTCACGGTCCGCAGCGACGATCGCCCCCACAATCCGGTGCTCTCGTACATGGTCCCGCCCGCGATCTCGAGCCCCTGGGTGAAGGCCTCCGGGTCGTGCGGGAACCACTCGATGATCTCGACGGTCCATCGGGCCACGCCCTCGCCGGACCCGACGGGTGGGAACACCGACATTCCAGCTTGCTCGTCGATCCGAGTCGTCGCCGGTGTCGCGATGTCCGCCGCAGTAGCCTCAGGAATCTCGGGAGTCCCAACCCCCACCGACTCCCCATCATCAACCCGAGATTCTGCCCCATCATCAACCCGAGATTCTGTTGGGGGCGGTGCCGTCGGGGGCACGATCGTTGTTGGGAGCGGGATTGTCGTTGTCGGCGGCGCGATCGTTGTTGGGAGCAGGATTGTCGTTGTCGGCGGCGCGATCGTTGTCAGCTCAGCAGCCGGAGTCGGCGGATTGGTGGCTGCCGGTGTGCTCCCGGACTGTGGATCCGGCGCGCAGCCTGCGACGATGACCCCCGCGCACACCACAGCGCACAGCAGGGAACCGGGCCGCGTCATCGTCAACCGGCCAGCAGCAAGATGCTCACCACCCACAGGCCCAGCAGCACAGCACCATCGATGCGGCTGACCCGGTGGCCGATGGACATGTCCACCCAGCTCACCACGCAGATTACCACCATCATCAATGAACCCAGGGTCTGCACGGCGACATCACCCACCGGCCCCGGCCCCACCAGACCGATGACGCCGCCCACCGCCAGCGAATTGAACACGTTGCTGCCCAAGAGGTTGCCGACCAGCAGCTCGGTCTGGCGCTGGCGGGCGGCGGACACCGCGGTGACCAGCTCTGGTGCCGATGTGCCCACCGCGACCATCGTGTAGCCGACGAAGCCGCCCGACAGGTTGAGCGCTTCGGCCACCCGCTCGGCCCCCTCGACGAGGACGTAGGCCGAGCCGGCCACCAGGGCGAGCGACACCACCGTGCGCAGGGTCTCGACCCCGAGGGCGGGAGGATCCTCCCCCACGATCTCGGACAGGTCCTCCATGTCGGCTTCACCGGTGCCGGTGCGGGACCCGCGCAGCACCAGCACGAACCAAGCACCCAGCGCGGCCACCAGCACCAGCCCCTCCAAGCGTCCGAGATCGCCCTGCACGAACAGGGCGAACAGTGCGACGGCGGCTACCGAGACGGCCGCGTCCCGGCGCACCACGCTGGAACTCACCGGGACAACCGACACGAACGACGCCGCTCCCAGCACCAGGGAGATGTTGGCCACGTTGGAGCCGACGATGTTGCCGACGCCGATGTCCAGCCGGCCGTTGGCTGCGGCCACCGCCGATACCAGCATCTCCGGCGCGCTGGTGCCGAATCCCACCACGACGGCGCCCACCACGATCGGGGCCATCCTCAACACGACGGCCAATCGAGCGGCCCCCCGCACGAACTGATCGGCCGCCAGTGACAGCACGACCAGCCCGACTACGGAGAGGACGAGGCCGACCAGCATCACAGAGACCGTGGAGCCCGGCGAATGGTCATGTCAGAACCGCGATGAAGCCGGCGAATAGTCACGTCAGAACCGCGATGAAGCCCGGCGAATAGTCATGTCAGCGGGACTGGCGGCTCTCGAGCTCCTCAAGGGTGATGAGAACCTCGCGAGCCTTCGAACCGGTGGATGGCCCGACGACGCCTCGCTGCTCGAGCAGGTCCATGATGCGCCCCGCCCTGGCGAAGCCCACTCGCAGCCGGCGCTGGAGCATCGACGTCGATCCGAGCTGTGTCTCCACCACCAGCGCCATCGCCGCGTCCAGCAGCTCGTCGCCGTCGTCGGTGGTGGCGGGGGGAGGAGCCTCCGTGATGCTCGACGGCATGATCGGAGCTCCGCCCAGGTCCGGCGCAGAGGCCGGGGCGAGTTCGCCCCCATGAGGACCCTCGGTGGAGACCGAGGGATCGTCGTCGAAGTCGGGAGCCTGCTCCACCCAGTGGTTCACCACGGCGCGGACCTCGTCCTCGGTGACCCAGCATCCCTGGATCCGGTGGGGTGTCGACGACGACGGTCCCAGCCACAGCATGTCGCCCTGGCCGACCAGCCGCTCGGCTCCGGGCTGGTCGAGGATGACCCTCGAGTCGGTCAGACTCGACACCGCGAATGCGAGCCTGGCCGGAATGTTGGCCTTGATCACGCCGGTGATGATGTTCACCGACGGCCGTTGCGTGGCGATCGCCAGGTGGATGCCCACCGCACGGGCCATCTGGGCGATGCGGGCGATGGACTCCTCGACATCACGTGCGGCCACCATCATCAGATCGGCGAGCTCGTCCACCACCACCAGCACGAACGGCAGGCGCTGGTACCGCAGAGGCTCGCCGTCGGCGTCCCGGGCCCCGACAGGGGGCTCGAGAGTCTCGGCGTCGACGGCCGCGTTGTATCCGGTGATGTCACGGAAGCTGGTCTCGTGCAGCAGGTCGTAGCGCCGCTCCATCTCGCGCACGGCCCAGCTCAGCGCGTTGGCCGCCTTGCGGGGATCGGTGACCGGTGCGGTCAGCAGGTGCGGAACGCGGTCGTACTGGCCCATCTCGACCCGCTTGGGGTCGACGAGGATCATGCGCACGTCCTCGGGGGTGGAGCGCATCAGCACCGAGGTGATCAACGAGTTGAGGCACGACGACTTGCCGGCGCCGGTGGCTCCCGCGATCAGCAGGTGGGGAGTGGTCGCCAGATTCAGCATGATGGCGTGACCGTTGATGTCCCGGCCGATGGCCACCTCCATCGGATGCTCGGCGTCGGCCGCTTCCGGTGAGCGCAGCACATCGCCGAGGCGAACGATCTGGCGGTCCAGGTTGGGGACCTCCACCCCGATGGCCCTCCGGCCGGGTATGGGCGACAGGATGCGAATGTCGGGCGAGGCCATGGCCAGCGCGATGTCCTTGCGGAGGCTCTCGAGCTTCGACACCCGGACGCCCTCGCCCAACTCCAGCACGAAGCGGGTGACGGTCGGCCCGACAACAGGCTCGAGCAGCAGGGTGGGCACGTCGAAGCGGGCCAGCGTGGCCTGAAGGAGCTGGCCCCGTTCGGCCACCTCGGCCTTGTCGATCGCCCTGGACGGCGTCGCCGCCAGCATCTCGGTCTTCGGGAGCCTCCACTTCGACCGCTGGCCGCGACCCTTGCCGCTTGCGCCGGTACGCCGGGACTTGCCTCCCGTTGCTCCAGCCGGAACCACGGGCGGGTCCTCCGCGAACGTGGCCGGCGCGATCTCAGGCGGAGACGGCTCGACATCCGTGTCCAGCCGGCTCGAGCCCTCGTCTGAGCCGGGCACCAGACCTCCGGGGTGGTCGTAGGGCCGGTGGCCGGGAGCTCGGGCGGGAGCTTCCTTGATGTCGCTGAACAGGTTGACCACTGCGGATCGCAGCAGACGCCCCAAGGGTCGCAATACGGCCATGAGCCACGCCGAAGCGGACCTCACCGTCAACCGGGTGACGAAGATGAGGCCGATCAACCCGATGAAGAGGAGTAGCAGTACCGACCCCCACAGCGCGGTCCAGGCATGCAGGAAGCCGCCCAGGCCGACTCCCAGCGCACCGCCGGCGGCACCGAGTTCGTCGATGCCGTCGCCCAGCCCGGGACGGCCCCTGGCCAGATGAAGCAGGCCCGTGGACGACACCAGCAACAGCACGCCACCCAGCACCATCCTGGCTGCGGAGTCGGCTCCCTCAACCTGTGCCGGGCTCGCTTCCTGCTGACCCTCGGCGTTACCTTCGGTGTCGGCGGCGCGGGCCGCCGGGTCGCCGCGACGCCCACCCCACAGCGCCGCAGCACCCATCGCCGCCAGCCCCACGGGCAGGGCCATGCGCACCAGGCCGAACCCGGCCGCCAGAACGCGGTCCACCTGCTCGCCCACCGGCCCGGCAGCCGAGAACCAGACGCTCCCGGCCACGAGAAGGCCGGCCACGATCGCGGCCAGCCCCCAGATGTCCCGGCGATGCCGGCGAACCACGGAGCCGACCGCCGCCGAGCCCCGCCGGGAGGCTCGCTTGCCCCCCGGTGGCTTCTTCGGCCCGCGAGGAGCCGGCTGGGCTCCCTTCTTCGCCATGAGGCGTGACGCTACCAGTGACGCCCGACCGCCCCGTGAACCCTTACCGCGCCGGCGGCGCCGGCACCCGATTGCGTACTCCGCCGACCCCTCCCTGCGATCAGGCCTCGGTCATCACCGGCACGATCACGGGCCGGCGGCGGGTGCGCTCCCGGGATGTGCGCCGCGCCGTTCGCATCACCAGATCCTCCAAGGCCCCGAGGTCGCGGTCGCCGCCGGCCAGGGCCCTCCGCACCTCCGTCTCGACCGCGTCCACAACCGCGGCCTCATGCCCCACCAGCGCCGGCTGCTCGACCCATCCGCGGGACACGATCTGAGGACTCGACACCAGCACGCCCCGCTCCAAGTCGACGCAGACCACCACCGTCACGAAGCCGTCGGCGCCCAGCTTCCGCCGCTCGTCCAGGACTCTCGATCCCAGATCGCCGACCGTACCGTCGACGTAGACATGCTCCCCGCCGACCGATCCGACCCGCCGCAAGCCGTCGTCGGTCAACTCGATCCGGTCGCCGTCGGAGCACAACACCACCCGCTCGTCGGGCATGCCCATGTCGCGAGCCAGGCCAGCGTGGGCCACGAGGTGCGCGTACTCGCCGTGAACCGGTACGAACCACTCCGGCGACGCCACCGAGTGCAGCACCTTGAGTTCCTGCTGCTTGCCGTGGCCGGAGGTGTGCACGTCAAGGTTGCCGGTGTGCAGCACCTGCGCCCCCCGCCGCGCCAGCCCGTTGCGCACCGCCCCGACCGCGGCCTCATTGCCCGGGATCGGGTGCGAGCTGAATATCACCGTGTCGGTGGTTCCGATCTCAACCCACTTGCTGGTGCCCTCGGCCATCTGGGTCAGAGCGGCGCGTGGCTCGCCCTGTGATCCGGTGCACACGATCAGCACCTGTCCGGAGTCGAGCCCTTCGAGGTCCGTGATATCGCGCAGGGCGCGGTCGGGGACCCGCAGCAGGTTCAGCTCGCGGGCCAACCCCACGTTGCGCTGCATGGAGAGACCCAGCGTCGCTACCGTCCGTCCCGAAGCCACCGCTGCGTCCATCACCTGCTGGATGCGGTGAATGTGGCTGGCGAAGGCGCCGACGATCACCCGGCGCCCCCCCTGGCGTCCGATCACATCGTGCAGGACCTCGCCCACGTCTCGCTCCGAGCGCGAAGACCCGGGTGCATCCGCATTCGTCGAGTCGGCCAGCAGCAGCCTGACCCCCGGATCGTCGGCCAGCGCTCCGATGCGGGACAGAGCCGTGCGCCGGCCGTCCACCGGCGTGAGGTCGAGCTTGAAGTCACTCGAGTGCAGGATCACTCCCTGCGGAGTGGAGAAGGCCGTGATGAGCCCTCCCGGCACCGAGTGGGTCACCGGCATCGCCTCGCACTGGAACGGTCCCGCGCGGAAGCAGTCCCCGTCACGGACCTCGCGCAGTTCGACCCGATCGAGCAGGCCCGCCTCGGAGAGCTTGTGCCGCACCAGGCCAAGAGTGAACGCCGAGCCATAGACGGGGAACGACAGGTGCTCGAGCAGATGCGGAAGCGCGCCTATGTGATCCTCGTGGGCGTGGGTGGCCACGCACGCCTCCACTCCCCCGCTGTCCAGCAGCCACTCGAAGTCGGGCAGCACCGAGTCGACGCCGGGGAGGTCGTCGCCCGCGAACATCCGGCCACAGTCGAGCAGAACCCGGCGACCTGCGGTCTCTAGGACCGCGCAGTTCCGTCCAATCTCACCCAGGCCGCCCAGGAAGGTGACGGCTACCGGTGCAGCCACTGCGATGAGTCAGCCCGTCCCGACCGGCGCCGGTTCTGGGAGCACCTCAGCCGAGACGGGCGTCGGCTCTCCGGAGCCGGGATTGGATCCATGCAGCGCGGCGAGGACCTCCCTGGCCCGGTCCTCGAGCCCTGACGGCTCCGGTCCCATGGGCAGGCGGCATGGGCCCGCGGGCAGCCCCAGCACCCGCAACATGCACTTGGTAGGCACGGGATTGGGGGCCGCGTCGCCGGTCTCGAAGTCGTAGGAGTCGAGCAGGCGGCGGTTGATGGCGGCCGCCTCGGCCACTCGACCGCGCTCGAACGCGTCGAACATGGCCGCCATCTGGAGTCCAGCCCAGTGGGTGGCCACACCGATGACGCCGACCGCGCCGATCGACAGCAGCGGCAGGGTGAGCGAGTCGTCGCCCGAGTAGACCTCGAAACCGTCAGGCGCCATCTCCAGCAGGCGGGCAGTCTCGCCGGGGGATCCGGCCGCATCCTTGAGCCCGACGACGTTCGGGACCTCGTGGGCCAGCCGCACCATGGTCTCAGTGGCGACCTTGCGGCCGGTGCGCCCGGGTATGTCGTAGATGATGATGGGAAGGTTCGTCGCGTCCGCGCAGTGACGGAAGTGCGAGTCCAGCCCGGCCTGCGACGGCCGGTTGTAATAGCCAGCCACATGCAGGATGCCGTCCGCGCCGGCGTCCGTGCAGCGCTCGGTGAGGTCGATGGCGGCACGGGTGTCGTTGCTTCCGGCGCCGGCCACCACCGGCACGTCGACTGCTTCCACCACCGTAGCGACGAGTTCGGCCTGTTCGGTGTGGGTGAGGGTTGGGCTCTCCCCGGTAGTGCCGGCCACGACGAGACCCTCGTTGCCGTTGGCCACGAGCCACCGGGCGAGTCGAGCCGCGCCACCGAGGTCGAGCGCACCGTCCTCGGTGAAGGGGGTGACCATCGCCGCGAGCACACGTCCGAACCGGGCCATGGCCTACAACTGTAGTTCAGTAGCGGGGGCTTCTTGGCGTCCTGCGGCCGCTCGGCGCAGGATCAGCGTGTACACCACCACCGCCCCGGCCGAGAAGAAGAACCACTGGAACGCGTAGGACAGGTGGGGCCCTTCGCCGAGATCGGGATCGGGAACCGGCTCCGGCAGCCCCTCGGGCTGGGGCGGCGACTGAGCCTGCAGCCTGATCCACACCCCCTCGACGTCGACGCCGGAAACCTCCTCGAAACGGTCCAGGTCCATGCGGGAGATCTCGGGCGTCTCGCCCGGGGCGGTCTCCGCGACCTGGCCGCCAGCCACGCTGTCGAAGGAGAGGCCGACCACCGTCACGTCCCCCGCCGGCGGGGCCGTGGTGCGGTCGTCGATGCCGGTCAGGGCGCGCCGGGGGACCCAGCCCCTGACCACGGCCACCGCCCGACGGTCGCCGAGTTCGAGCGGCGTCGCCAGCCAGAAGCCGGGCTGCCCGCCGCTGCTGCGGTTGCCGATCCGCACCTCCGCGCCGGAGAGGTAGGTGCCCCTAGCCGCGACCGCGGTGTGCTCCGGGGGAAGCCCGCGAGTGTCGAGGTACGCAGCAATGTCCGAGGGGGCCTGCGACATGGCCGCGGCGACTTGGGCGTTGTCGGCGCGGCGCTCATCCAGCCGGCGGAGCTGCCAGAACCCAAGGTTGACCATCAGCACCACCATCGCCAGCGCGAAGATGTGCGAGACGATCCACCCACCAGACGCCAGCCGGCGCATTCAGAGGACCTGCTCTGGCCTCAGATGCCCAGAACCTCGCCGAGGCCGACGGTCACGCCCGGCTCGAGCGCTACCACGCGCTTGACCGCGAGCAGCATGCCCGGCATGAACGCCGACCGGTCGATGGTGTCGTGACGGATCGTCAGGGTCTCGCCGGGTCCGCCGAGCAGCACCTCCTGATGCGCGACCAGGCCCTTGAGGCGCACCGAGTGAACCGGGATCCCGGCCGGACCGCGGCCGCCGCGAGCTCCGGGCAGGCTCTCGCTGGCTGTGGGGTCCGGCGCCCAATCGTCGGATGCCTCCGCCATCGCCTCGACAGTCACCATGGCAGTGCCCGAGGGCGCGTCCACCTTGCGGTCGTGATGCAGCTCGATCACCTCCGCGGTGTCGAAGTACGGGGCGGCCAGGGCCGCGAAGCGAGTCATGAGCACCGCGCCCACCGCGAAGTTCGGCGCCACGATGCAGTGGCTTCGCACGAAGCTGGAGCGCAAGGCCTCCAAGTCGTCGGCGCCCAGGCCGGAAGTTCCGATCACTGCGTGGATGCCCGCGGCGGCCACCGCTGGAGCGTTGGACCGGACCGCCTCCGCGACGGTGAAGTCCACCACCACCTCAACACCCGCCTCGACGACCTCGTCGACTGAGCCGGCTGAGCCGATCGCGGCCCGCAGTTCTGTGTCCGGGTCGGCGTCGATGGCCCGGCAGGCCTCGGCGCCCATGCGCCCCGTGGCGCCGCAGACACCGAGCTTGATCACGGCCGGCTACCTAGTCGCTAGCGGGATCCGCGGGCACCGCCGCGACGTCCTCCGCGCCGGACCCGAGGATCCGGGCCCAGTTCGCCGAACTCGCGCTCCAGCTCCAGGTCGAAGGAATCCTCGAATGAGACCGCCCTGGCGCTGGACACCGGCGCCGGCTGCCTCGTCCGGGAACCACCGCGGTCATCGCGGCGCGGCTCGCCGTCGACACGACCCGCCTCCGATCGCCTCGGCTCGGACCGGATGCGGTCCCGATCGCGACCGGAGGTGTCCTCACGGCTGGCCCGGCCTGAATCACGGTCCCGTCCGCCGTCGGCCGAGTCGCGGCCCTGGGACCGGCCGTCAGTGCCGGCTCGGGACGCTTCCCGGCGCCGGGACGGAGGGGGCCCGTCACCGTCGGAGTCCTCCCGCTTGGGAATGAGCGAGATCTTCCCGTTGGGGTCGACGTCCTCGACCACAACCTCGATCTCCTCGCCGAGTTCGAGCACGTCCTCAACCTTGTCGATGCGCCTGCCGCCGCCCAGCTTGGAGATGTGCACCAGACCGTCACGACCGGGGAGGATGTTCACGAACGCCCCGAACTTGGTGATGTTCACGACCCGGCCCCGATACGTGGCACCCACGTCGGCTGTGGGCGGATCCAGAATCAGCTTGATCTGCCGCTCGGCTTCCAGCACTGCGCCCCGATCGGTGGAGGCGATGGCCACGATGCCGACCGATCCGTCGTCGTCCACACTGATGTCGGCTCCGGTCTCGGACTGGATGGCGTTGATCACCTTGCCCTTGGGCCCGATCACCTCGCCGATCTTCTCCACCGGGATCTCGAAGGTTGTGATCTTCGGAGCGGTGTCACGAACCTCGGGCCTCGGCTCGATGATGGTCTCGGCCATCACATCGAGGATGTCCAGCCGGGCGGCGCGCGCCTGCCGCAGAGCGTCGGCCAGAACCGACGCCGGGATGCCCGCGATCTTGGTGTCGAGCTGCAGCGCGGTGATGAAGTCAGTAGTCCCGGCCACCTTGAAGTCCATGTCTCCGAAGGCGTCCTCGGCGCCGAGGATGTCGGTGAGGGTCACCCAGGCGCCGTCAGCGTGGACCAGGCCCATGGCCACCCCAGCCACCGGCGCCTTGATCGGCACTCCGGCGTCCATCAGCGACAGCGTGGATCCGCACACCGACGCCATCGAGCTCGACCCGTTGGACGCCATCACCTCTGACACTGTGCGCACCGTGTAGGGCCAGTCCTCGAACCCGGGCACAACCGGGAACACGGCTCGCTCAGCCAGTGCGCCATGGCCGATCTCGCGCCGCTTGGGTCCGCGCATGAAGCCGGTCTCACCGGTGCAGAACGGCGGGAAGTTGTAGTGATGGAAGTAGCGCTTCTTGTCTGTGGGCGACAGGTCGTCGATCATCATGTCGCTGCGACCGATCCCCAGGGTGGTGAAGTTGAGCACCTGCGTGTCGCCGCGCTGGAAGAGTCCGGAGCCGTGGGCCGTGGGGATCACCCCGACCCGGCTCATGAGCGGGCGCAACTGGTCGGTGGCCCGGCCGTCTATGCGGACGCCCTCGGTAACGATTCGCTTGCGCACGACCTCCTTGGTGACGGAGCGCACTGCGCTCTTGGTTTGCCTGGCCACCGCGGGATCGTCGCCGAAGCGGGCCTCCATCTCGGCCGCGATCTCCGCGGCCAGCACCGACTCCGCCCCCTGGCGCTCGGTCTTGTCGGCGATCGTCTGCACGGCGGCGATGCGGTCGAGTGCTCCGTCGCGCACCGCATCGAGGATCTCGTCGGTGTGGTCGACAGTCAGCGGCACCTCCATCTTGGTCACGGGACCGACCGCGTCGATCATCTGCTGCTGCAGTTCGATCATCTCCCGGATCCAGGTCTTGGCCGCTTCCAGGCCGCCGGCGAGCACGTCCTCATCGACCTTGGGCGTACCGTCCTGGTACAGCTCCCAGGTGGCGGAGGTGCCCCCGGCCTCGACCATCATCACGGCCACGTCGTCACCGGCGAGCCGGCCGGCCACCACCATCTCGAAGGCAGAGCCTGCGCCCTCCTCGTAGGTGGGGAACGGGATCCACTCGCCCTCCGACGACCAGGCCAGGCGCACCGCGCCGAGTGGCCCGTCGAACGGGATCGGCGAGATGCTCAGAGCCAGCGAGGCCGCGTTGAGAGCGACCACGTCGTAGGGGTTGGACTGGTCGGCGCCGAGGATGGTGGCCACGACGTGAACCTCGTTGCGGTAACCGGCGGGGAAGCTGGGACGCAGCGGGCGGTCTATGAGCCGGCAGGTCAAGATGGCCTGCTCTCCGGCGCGGGCCTCGCGCCGGAAGAACGAGCCGGGTATGCGACCCGCCGCGTACATCCGCTCCTCCACGTCGACGGTGAGCGGGAAGAAGTCGGCGCCTTCGCGGGGCGTCTTGGCGCCCGTGGCGGTCACGAGCACAACGGTGTCGCCCATCTGGACGGTAACAGCGCCACCGGCGAGCGGGGCCAGCAGGCCCGTCTCGAAGGTGGCGTCCTTGCCCTCGGCGCGCGTGAACGCACCGGTGACGGAAATGGCTTCAGCCATGGATCTACTCCTTGCGGGCCCCATCAGAGGCCCGATCTGGGCACGACCCCGCCAGTTCCCAGTCGTATCGGTCCCGCCCGGTGGGGGGCGGGGCCGATGCGACTAGCACCGGAGCGGTCGCGCCTGTCATCTTGTCACTGGGATCGTCGCCGGCTCTGTGTGCGCCGCCATCGGCGCACACAGCCGGAGGGGCCGGCCCAGGGCGCCCCGCGAGATGGGCGATGATCGCCCGGTACCGCTCGACGTCGTTCTCCTTCACGTAGTCGAGCAGCCTCCTACGCCGACCCACCAGCATCAGCAGGCCCCTCCGGCTGTGGTGATCCTTCTTGTGGACCCGCAGATGCTCGGTGAGGTGGTTGATGCGATCGGACAGCAGAGCGACTTGGACCTCAGAAGAACCGGTGTCGTTCTCGGAGAGCCCGAAGGTCTCCACCATCGACGCGATGGTCTCGGCCTTGGGAGGGAGGCTGGTTGGCATAGAATCTCCGTTGGGTATCGGACCCTGCTGCATGGCCCGCAGTGCGAGACCGGCAGCCTGCGTGCTGCGCACGACATGTCCCGCCGTCGGCGGGACCATGTCAGGCTACCGGCGGGCCGGAAGATTCAGAACTCAGCGGCGAGGGCCTCGTCGAAACTGGCCCGCTGCTCGATCAGTGCCCGGTAACGCATCACGTGACGGGGCCGGTTGAACCCGAGCACCCCTGTGATGCGTCCGGCTCGACCGTAGATTGCCGCGAAACGCCGCTCCTCGACCGATCCCGTCACCACCCGGACCTCGTCGTCGCCGCGGACGCGGCCGGCCAGCTGGATCTTGCGGTCGTACTGGTCGCTCCAGAACCAAGGCACCGGAGTGAACGGTCCCACCGCCGGCCGCGTGGGATCCCTGCTGGGCGGCGTTGTCCCAATGCTCCACCCGCATCGTCTCGTCAAAGAGTTCGTTGGGCCAGCTAGCGACGTCGCCCGCCGCGGTCACACCCTCGGCGGCCAGGCACGAGGCGTCGCAGAGCACACCGTCGCCCATCTCGAGCCCGGAACCGTCCAGCCATTCGGTGTTGGGGATCACCCCGATGCCGACCACGACCACGTCGGCGTCGACCGTCGAGCCGTCCGACAGCGTCACTTGCTGCACCCGGCCGTCACCGGAGATTCGGTCCACGCCGACACCGGTGCGCAGGTCGACACCGTGGTCGCGGTGGACTTCGCCGCACACCTGGCCCATCTCGTCACCAAGCACCCGGCTCAGAGGAGTGGGCAGCGCCTCCACCAACGTCACGTCCAGGCCGCGCCCCCTGGCGGTCGCGGCCACCTCCGCCCCAATGAATCCCGCTCCTACCACCACCACCCGCTGCGGCATCGCCTCGAGGTCGGCTCGCAGGGCCAGGCAGTCGTCCAGCGAGCGCAGGACGTGCACCCCGTCTAGCCCCTCGGTGCCCGGCATCGTGCGGCAGCGAGCACCAGTGGCGATGACGAGCCCGTCGAATGCAACGGTCTCACCGGTGTGGAGGGTCAGCTCGTGAGCGGCCAGGTCCAAAGCGGTGGCCCGCACGCCGAGACGAGCCTCGATGCCGTCCTCCTCCAACTCCTCGGAGTCGGTCAGCGCAGCCCGCTCGGGCTCCCAATCACCCGCGAGAACCTGCTTGGACAGGGGCGGCCGGTCATAGGGCAGGTGACTCTCGGCACCGATCAGGGCGACCGGACCATCGAAGCCCTCGCGACGCAGAGCCTCGGCCGCGTTCAACCCCGCCAGCGAGGCCCCGACGATGGTGATGGCGCGCGGGGCTTGGCTCACGGGCAGACGGCTCCCGGCGCACGGCGCACGGTTTCCCGCTCCTGTTCGCTGCGCTCACGGGCCGCTCGAGCCACGGCCTCGCTCGGATCGGCGCGCCTCCGCAACAAGTCGTGGCCCATCCGCTCGGCCTCCTGAGTCAGCCTTCAGCGATGGAGATGGCCTGCTTGGGGCAGCGCTGCACGCACTCCTCCACCCTGGACCGATCAGCCTCGTCGGGCGTCTCCTTGAGGATGTAGAGGAAGTCGTCGTCCCGCACCTCGAAGATGTCGGGCGCGATCTGCATGCAGACGGCGTTGCTCTCGCACAGGTCAAAGTCAACAACGATACGCATCGGCTCTCCCTTGTGGTCACTTGGCGGTGTGGTCGGCTTGGCCGCGGCCCACGGTAGCGAACCGCGGAGCGCGGGGCGTGGTCAAGCTAGGAACTCGGCCAGTCGATCCTTGGCCTTCATGTCACCGAGGGGCCGTCCGATGATGGCACGATCGCCCCGCACCAGCACCGGGCGCTGCAGGAGCCTCGGGTACTCGAGCAGCACCTCCACCACCGCGTCGGGGTTGGCAACGTAGTCGTCGGGGTCCAGCTCGAGCTTGGAGAACTGCGAGTCCTTGCGAACCAGGTTCTCCACCGGATCCTCCAACCGCTCGACGATGCCCCGAAGCGTGTCGCGGTCGGGACGATCGGACATGTAGAGCACCACTTCGTATTCAACACCGGCTTCCGTGGCGACCGCCACGGCATTCTTGGATGAGTTTCAATATTTGTTGTGATAGATCGTGATGCTGGCCATCGGTGTGTCTCAGTCTTCTTCCTGTCGGGCTACGTAGACCTTTCGTGTGGCCAAGTTGACCGGCCGTCTGGCCTCATAGACCTCTCGCAGCTTGTGCTTGAGGATCTTGAGGGTGGCGTTGCGGGGCAGCGGGCCGGGAAAGATCTCGAGCTGCTCGGGAACCTTCTGGCGAGCCAGGCCGGCTGCGAGGCAGGCCTCAACCATCTCCTCGAAGGTCAGATCGTCGGAGTCGGGCGCGGTCTCGACCACCGCACAGACCCTCTCGCCCCGATCGCGGTCCGACAGGCCGATAACCGCGGCCGCCCCCACCTTGTCGTGGGTGTACAGGACATCCTCAATCTCCTTGGCGGAGATGTTCTCGCCCTTGCGGATGATGATGTCCTTCACCCGGCCGGTCAAGGTCAGGTGCCCGTCGGTGCCCAGCACACCCAGATCGCCGGTACGGAAGCGGCCCCGGGCGTCGAAGGCCGCCCGGTCGAGGGCGGGGTCGGTGTAGCCCGAGAACAGCATCGGACCACTCACCCTCACCTCGCCCTGGACACCGGCGGGGGCGGGAGCCTCTCCGCCGTCGCCAGCCATGGCCACTATGGACACCTCGCAGCCGTTGACCGGACGTCCGTCGGTGTAGGCCAGCTGGTCGTCGCTGTCATGGGGCGAGCCCTGGGAGATCATCGGGCACTCGGTCATGCCGTATCCGTGGGCCACGGGTACGCCCATCTGCTCCTTCACCCGGAAATAGATCTTGGGCGGCTTGGGGGCACCCCCGCCCGACAGCACTCGCAGAGCGGGCATGGCCGGGTGGCCGGTGGACTCCCGCGACTTGCGATCCTCCTCGAGGAACATCTGGTAGAACACCGTCGAGCCGCCGGCCATGGTCACACCGTGGCGGGCGTAGGCCACGACCGCGGCGGCCGGGTCGAAGCGCTCGACGAGCACCGCGCCGAATCCGGCCGCGAGCATCGTGACCATGTAGTCGGGTCCACCGATGTGGGCGTAGGGGAAGGCGATGGAGCCGACGTCGTCGTCGCTCATGTCCAGCGCCCGCGCCAGCCCGATCCCGCCGGCAATCAGCGACGCGTCCGTGTGCTTCACACCCTTGGGGTCGGATGTGGTTCCCGAGGTGTAGTACAGCCAGCGCACCGCGTCGGCGCCGGAAGGGTCGGACACCGGCGGCAGAGTGGCAGGGTCGCCTTCGGGAAGGGTGTCGTAGCCGGCCAGTGTCCGAGCTTCGCGGTCGAGACCCGCGACGATCTCGTCAACCATGCCGCCGTAGTCGAAGCCGCTCCAGAGGCCCGGATGCACGACCAGCTCCGCCTCCGTCTGCCGGATGCAGAACTCGACCTCGCGATGGCGGTAGATGTGGATGATCGGGTTCTGTACCGCGCCCAGCCGGCTGAGGGCGAAGCTCAGCAGCACAGTCTCGATGCGGGTGGGCAGCACCCAGGTGACCGGCGTTCCCTCGGTGACGCCCAGATCCAGCAGCCCGGCTGCCACTCGCTCGGTCTGGTCCTTGAACTCGGCGAAGGTGAGGGAGCGGCCCGAGTCGTCGATGAGCATCCTCGTATCGGGTGTGGCCGCGACCCGTCGGCAGAGCAGATCCCAGAAGGTTCGGGCGTCGTAGATCGGCTCGCTCATACACGTCGCTCCGGTGGCTCGAAGAGGCATCGAGCGTACCGCGTGCCGGAGCCCGCCACCCAAGACGCGCCGGAGCCCGCCAGCGCCATACTGGCGGGCGCAGACCACACCTCAGCGGAGCCCGCCACCCAAGACGCGCCGGAGCCCGCCAGCGCCATACTGGCGGGCTCCGCACGGTCCCTGGAGGGGGGGATTGTGGATCCGGTTCTGGCGAATCCTGTCGTTCAGACCCGGGTCCTATTACCTAGGTTACACCATCGTCACCGGTTTGTCACATTCTTGTCACAGATTTCTTTGAACTTCGGACAACACTCGGAGAACACCGGCTGAAGGTCGCGTTAACGGGTGCCGTAGACCGCAGGGGGAGGCTGCTCAGCCGCGATGGAGCGGCGGGCCAGGTCCCCCGCCTCAGCCACTGTCATCGGCCGCTCCCCCACCGACACCACCGGTCCGTGCTGCCATCCGTCGCACACGTTGAGTTGGCCCCCCGTGCACTCGAAGACCCTCCCGGTGACCTCACAGTCGGCGCTTCCGAGCCACACCACCAGCGGCGAGACATTCCCAGGAGCCTTGGGATCCCAGCCGTCGTCGGGCCGCTCCGGGTAATCGGGAATCACCGCGGTCATCCGGGTGCGGGCGTCGGGAGCGATGGCGTTGGAGAGCACCCCGTAGCGGCCCCACTCCGCGGCCTGCTGGATCGTCAGCGCCGCGATGGCGGCCTTCGCCGCGACATAGTTGCCCTGGCCGATCGATCCCATCAGGCCCGCCCCCGACGACGTGTTGACGATCCGGGCGGTCGGTGCTTCGCCGCCGGAGGCCTTCTGGCGCTCGCGCCAGTGGGCAACAGCGTGCCGGGCCGGCACGAAGTGGCCCTTCAGGTGGACCCGCACCACCGCGTCCCACTCCTGCTCGCTCATGTTCACCAGCATCCGGTCGCGCAGGAATCCGGCGTTGCACACGAGCGTGTCGAGGCGTCCCCAAGTGTCGATGGCCTGCCCCACCAGAGCGCCCGCCTGGTCCCAGTCGGCTACGTCGGCGTGGTTGACGGCAGCCGAGCCGCCCGCGGCGACGATCTCGTCCGCCACTGCGGTTGCGGCGTCGTCCGAGCCGGGCTGCGAGCCGTCACTGGAAGCACCCAGGTCGTTGACCAGCACATGGGCGCCCTCGGCGGCGAAGGCCAGGGCGTGGGCCCGGCCCAACCCCCGTCCCGCGCCGGTCACGATCACCACCCGTTCGTGGCAGACGCCCATGACGCTCGACTAGCGCGACCGCAGAGGGGCGAATGCCCCTCGCGTCGCAACGGGGCATCTCCCGCTCTTGTTCGCTTCGCTCACGGGCCGCTCGGGCCACGGCCTCGCTCCGCCCCTCACCACGGTCCTCACAACTGCGGCCTCTCCGCTCGGCCTCTCAGGCGGCGCGGCGACCTCGTACCAGGCGACCGGGCCGCGCCCCGGTGTCGACGCCGTCGGCGCGGGTCTGCTCACCGGCCACGATGGTGGCCGTGTAGCCGTCGGCGTGCTGCAACAGGCGCCGCCCCCCGGCCGGAAGGTCGTGCACGAGTCGGGGCGTGCGCAGCCGGAGGGCGCCGTGGTCGATCACGTTCAGATCGGCCCGCTTGCCCGGCGCCACCACGCCCCGATCATTGAGACCGAACAGGGCGGCGGTGTCCTGCGTCTGCTTGCGCACCACCCATTCGAGCGGCAGCTGGTCGCCGCGGCTGCGATCCCGGGTCCAATGGCTGATCATGGTGGTCGGCATGGAAGCGTCGCAGATCAGCCCGCAGTGGGCGCCACCGTCGGAGAGGCCAACCACGGCGCGGGGATGGGTCAGCTGCTCACGGATGACGTCGTGGGTGCCGTCGACATAGTTGAAGAGCGGCACCATCAGCAGGGCCCGGCCGTCCTCGGCGCAGAAGGCGTCGTAGGCGGCCTCGACGGGATCGACGCCGGCCGCGGCGGCTACCGCCGAGATCGAGCGGTCCGGTGTCGGCTCGTAGTCAGGAGGGTTGCCGAGCACGTAGAGCTGGTCGAGCAACTTGGACACGAGTACGCCCACGCCCTCCTGCATGCCGCCCCGGCGCTCGCCGTCAGCTTCGGAGAGGATTGCGGTCCGCACCGCCGGGTCGCGCAACCGCTCTATGCGCTCGTCGATGCCGAGATGCTCGATGGCGCGGTAGCTGGGACGCAGGACGAAGGGGTGGCTTGTCTGCCAGCCCGCCAGCAGGCCGAACGGCCGACCAGCCACCTGCGGGCACAAGTCGGCACCGTCCTCGGCGGCCCGCACCGACACCTCCATCAGCTCGCGCCACAGATCGGGCGCGGCGGGCACCTGCAGCAGGGCGAAGGTCACCGTCTGGTCGATCTCCGCCGACAAGCGCCGCATCCACTCCACCTCCGAACGGGGCTTGACGATGTCCTCCCCTGCCGAACCCACCGGCGCCAGCTCGAAGACCCCGCCCCCGCCGTCGCGCAGCCCGTGGCCCAGCGCGAACAGCTCGTCCTCGGCCGCGAACGTCCCGGGCACAGGCTCTCCGTCCATGGCCTTATGGGCAAGGGTGCGCGAAGTCGACACCCCGAGCGCCCCGGCCGACACCGCCTGGGCGACGATGCGCTGCATGCTGGCGATGTCCCCCGCGTCGGCCGGCTCGTTGCGGGCGCCCCGCTCGCCCATCACGTAGGCCCGGACCGCGCCGTGGGGGACCTGGGTGCCCACGTCGATGGCCCAGCGCCGCTCGTCGAGGGCGTCCAGGTAGTCCTCGAAGGACTCCCAGCCCCAGGTGATCCCCTCCGACAGGGCGGCACCGGGAATGTCCTCCACGCCCTCCATGAGCTGGATCAGCCACTCCTCGGTGCCGGGTCGCACCGGCGCGAACCCCACCCCGCAGTTGCCCATCACCACGGTGGTCACTCCGTGTCCCGAGCTGGGCTCGAGCAGACTGTCCCATGTGACCTGGCCGTCGTAGTGGGTGTGCACGTCCACGAAGCCGGGGGTGACGATCTGGCCGGAAGCGTCGATAGTGCGGGCGGCGTCGTCGGGCAGATCCGGGTCGACAGCCACAATCTTGTCGCCGACCACGGCAACGTCGGCGTGGCGAGGCGGTTCGCCGGTGCCGTCCACGACCAGGCCGCCGCTGATCTTGAGGTCGTACATGGCCTTGACTCTAGGCGGCCACCAAGAGGCCGAGCGAAAAGGTGAGCGAACCCCGTCCATACGGGCGAGGCCGTGGCCCGAGCGGCCCGTGCGCGCGGCGAACAAGAGCGGGAATGACACCTCTGCGACGCGACGGGCTCTCACCTATCCGCGCACGTTCCAAGCCCGGCAACGAGCCCCCGGAGTTTCTCGGGTCGGTTGGTCCTTGCCTACGGCAGAAAACACTCCCGAGATTCGGCTACTGGTCGGTCCGGTAGAGGTAGCGGATGTCCCAGAGCGCGTACAGGGTGGGCGTCGTATTTCCGAACACGTTGCGAGTGGCGGTGAGCCGCTCAGACAATGTCGTGTAGATGATGGGGACGTTCTCGGCCGCGATCTCCTGAGCCTTGCGGTAGTGCTCCACTCGCGCCGCGTGGTCAAGTTCCTGGCTGCCCAACACGTAAAGGTCGTCGATCTCGGCCTCCCAGCCGGTGGCCGGCTCGGGCTGGTTGGGATACCACAGGTGCAGGTCCGCCGTGCTGTGCCAGAAGTTGATCCCGCTGTAGGGGTCCGGGCCTCCAGTGAAGCCGATGACCATGGCCTCCCAGTCGTAGGTGGTCGTCAGTTGGCCGACGAGCACCCCGAAGTCGATCTCCTCGTGGTCCACCTCGAGCCCGATGGCCTCCATTCCCTGCTCGATGATCCGGGTGGCCTCCTGACGCACGCTGTTGCCGGTGTTGGTCACCAGGCGGAACTCGATGGCCTTCCCGTTGGAGTCCTCGCGGATGCCGTCGCCGTCTGTGTCGGTCCAGCCGAGGCTGTCGAGGATCTCGTTGGCCTTGTCCGGGTCGTAGGGGTAGGTCCTGACTTCGGGGTTGTGGAAGTCACCGGCCGCAGGGCTTACCGAGGACCACTGCGGATAGCCCAGGCCGTGCTGCACGCCGTCGATGATGGCGTCCTTGTCGACGCTGTGGGCCACAGCCTGGCGGAATTGCACGTTGTTGAACCAGTCCAGCTTGTGAGCATCGACGTAGGGATCGCCCGTGTCGGGGTCGACGCCGGGGTTGACGTTGAATCCGAGGAACGTCGTTCCGAAACCGGGCCCCCGCCGGTGGATGGTGAAGTTGCCCTCGTCCTGTAACGGTTCCAGCTCGGCGTATTCCTCTCCCAGCACCCCATGGACGTCCGACTCGCCGGCCAAGAAGCCGGCTAGCTCGGCATCGGTGTCCTCGACGATGTTGTGGACCACGCGGTCGAGGTACGGCAGGCGATTCCCCTCGTCGTCGGTCAGCCAGTAGTTGGGATTGCGGGCCAGGACCACTTGCTCGCCGGGCTGGTAACTCTCGATGGTGAAGGGGCCGGTGCCGATGATCTCCGCCGGGTCGGTCTCGATGTCCCACGTGTCGACGAAGGTGCCGTCGTCGACGTGGGGCTCGAGGATGTGCCTCGGGTATATGGCGGTGCCCATCGAGCGCAGGAACGGGGCGAACGGCACCGGCAGGGTGAACTCGACGGTGTGATCGTCGATCACGGCCGCGCCCATGCGGCTCTCACGCCATTGGCCTTTGCCGTCCAAGTAGGGGAACTCGAAGGTGGAGCGGCTACTGGCGGGGATGTCGTCGTTGTAGATGACCCGCTCGAAGGTGAAGCCAACATCGTGGGCGGTGAACGGCTCGCCGTCGTGCCATGTGACGTCCCGGCGCAGATGGAAGGTCCACGTCAGGCCGTCGTCGGAGCGCTCCCAGGACTCGGCCAGCAGGGGCTCCACCCGGTCGGTCAGCCACGAGGTCTCGGTGAGGCCCTCGAAGAGGTACCCGAGCACGCCCGACGATGACGCGTCGTTTGAGACGGCCAGGTTGAAGGTGAGCGGCTCGGAGATGGTCGTGATAGTGAGCGCGCCCCCGGGCGTGCCGATCATGTACTCGAACTGCTCGGCGTTGCTCTTCAGGCGGTCCACAATCGAAGCGTCTTGAGGCGAGGAGGCGTCACCCGTAGTCGCGCCGGCTCCGTCACCGTCCTCAGACGGCTCTGGCTCCTCGACCGGCGCAGGCTCCTCGACCGGCGCAGGCTCCTCGACCGGCGCAACATCGTCTGCTACCGGAGCGTCGGTACTCTGGCTGCCCGAGCAGGCAACGAGGAACGCCACCGCAAGGACCAGGCCAATGCGAAGCACCGGCCGAATGATGGAAGTCACGGGACCGAACCGTACTCCTCTTGATTGCCCCCGAAGCGTCGGCTACTCCAATGCCGGTGGAAGGGCAACGAGCCCCGATTCGGACGTCTAGATGGCAGAGACACCAACAACCGAGCGATTCGAATTCACGGGCGGGGCCGGAGCAGAACTGGCCGCCGTGCTTCACCGCCCCAGTGACGGCACGACGGTGATCGGAGCGGCCCTGCTGTGCCACTGCTTCACGTGCTCCAAGGACCTGTTCACCACCACCCGCATCGCCAAGGGCCTGGCTGCAGGCGGGTACCTGACGCTGGCCTTCGACTTCACCGGATTGGGCGACAGCGGCGGCGAGCTGGCCGACACCACCGTCGCCACCAACGTCAGCGACATCACCGCGGCCGCGGTGGCCCTGATCCGGCGCGGCGCCGGGCCGTGCGTGCTGGTCGGGCACAGCCTGGGCGGGGCGGCCGCGGTGCTAGCCGCATCCCGCCTTCACACCGTGGCCCAAGTGGTGGCGGTGGCCTCGCCGGCCTCAGTTGCCCATGTGCAGCATCTGTTCTCTGACGACGCTCTGGAGCAGATCCGCTCCGAGGGCTTGGGCGAGGTGAGGATCGGGCCCAAGCCGGTGAGGGTGGGGCGGGATTTCCTCGACGACCTGCACCGCCACGATGTGGCTGCCGCCGCGGCCTCACTGGGTCGGCCCATGCTGGTAGTACAGGCCGGAGCCGACACCGTGGTGGGCCGCGACCAGACCGAGACGCTGGCCCGGGCCGGCTCGGCGACACTGCATACCATCGCCGGTGCCGACCACCTCTTCACCGACCGACGTCATTCCGACGAGTTGGTCCTCACCATCCTCGACTGGCTGACAGGCGTCAGAGCCAGAGGCCGAGCGGATAGGCGAGCGAATCCGCCCCCATACGGGCGAGGCCGTGGCCCGAGCGGCCCGTGAGCGCAGCGAACAAGAGCGGGAATGACACCTGCGACGCGACGGGCTCCTGCTATTCGCGCTTGCCCTGAGCGAACATACGTTTGTATTATGGGCCGATGGCGGCTCACCCCACGGCGCGGGCACTTCCGAACCGGCTCGACGCGCCCGCCGGAGCGGCCCATGAGCGGCGGCTTCCTATAGAGGAGGCCCTGTCGCCGCTGCTGCCCGAGGGCAGCATCCGGCGAGGCACCGTGGTTGCGATCGGTGGGCACGGCTCGGTGACGCTGGCGGTGGCACTGGCAGCCGAGGCCTCCCGGCGGGGCAGCTGGGTGGCCACGGTGGGGATGGCCGACCTGGGAGTGTCCGCTCTGGCCGAGAGGGGCGTCGACTTGGAGCGCTGGGCTTTGATCGACCTGCCTGGGGCGGCTGAGGGCGGGAGCCTGACGGCGGACGTTTTGGGCGCGGTGGTGGGAGGCTTCGATCTCGTGCTGTTGGGACCGGCGGTCCGGGTGGCAAGCACGTCGGCGCGGCGGCTGCTGGGTCGGATGCGCGAGCACGGCACCTCGCTGATCTGCGCTCTCGGTGGTGCTTCGGCGGACGCGGTGGCCGGTCTGCAGCCCGAGGTTCGCTTGATGATCGAGCTGACACTCTGGACGGGCATCGACAACGGTCATGGGCGGCTGCTGGCCCGCCAAGCCGAGGTGACCACAGGAGGCCGGGGCGCGGCGTCCCGCCGGTACCGGATGCTGATGTGGCTGCCCTCAGCGGACGGTCAGGTGACCGGCGCGGAACCCGACCAGACCTCCGAACTCGGCCGCGGCTTCGACGACGTCGAGGAACGCCGGGCGAGCTAGCCGCCGATCCGACACCGCCGATGGCCCGCGAACATCCACTCCCGCAACCCCAGGTACCGCCCGAGCGGATGGCCGCGATGGACCTCGGCGACCTTGATGCTTTCCACTGCGAGCCGATGGCCGCCGCGCTGGAGCAGTTCACTCCTGAGGCCGAGGCGCTGCGACCCGGATTGCATGTGTTCGGAGCGAGGGGGCCGTCGCGCTACTTCGGCGGCGAGCAAGCTTTGGCCGAGCTCGTCATTCGGGCTGTCGCGGCTGCAGTGCCGCCGGCGACGAAGGTCGGGGTGGGCGTGGCCGACGGACTCTTCGCCGCCGGCCTGGCCGCCCGAGCGGCTGCCCCCTCCACGGCCGTGCTGGTGGTGCCGCCCCGACAGAGCCGGCAGTTCCTGGCTGGGCTTCCTCTGATCTCCCTGTCCGATCCGGTCTCGCCACTGCACCCCGACGAGGACGGCACAGGGGCGCTGCTCGACGTGCTGTGGCGGCTGGGAATCCGCACGCTGGGTGATCTGGCTGTGCTGAGCGAAGCCGATGTGCTGGGCCGCTTCGGCTGGCCGGGACTGCTGGCCCACCGCCTGGCCTGCGGGATCGACGACCGACCGCTTCAGGCTGAAGCGGTCCCGGACAGTGCAAGCGCTGAAGCGGAGGTCGATCCGCCTGCTGATCGGATCGAGACGGTGGCGTTCATGGCCAGGGCGCTGGCCGACGACATGGTGGCCCGCCTGTCCGGTAGCGGTCTGGACTGCGTGTGCATCAGCATCGAGGCCCACTCCGACAGCGGCCATGCCAGCCGCCGTCGCTGGCGCCACGAACTCCGCTTCAGCGCGGCGGCCGTAGTCGACCGGGTGCGCTGGCAGCTGGAGGGCTGGTACCGGTCGTCCGAGCGGCCGACGGGCCCGATCACTCTCCTGCGGATCACGCCCTGTGTGGTGGTTCCCGCCGACGGCCGCCAGCTCGGAATGTGGGGGACCAGGAGCGAGGCCGACGAGCGGGCGGCCAGGGCGCTGGCCAGAGTGCAGGGGCTGCTGGGCGTTGAGGCGGTAACCGTGCCTAGCCTGGCCGGCGGGCGCCGCCCGGCCGACATCGGCCACCGAATGCCGCTGTACGCCGCCGAGACCGCCGACGATTCACAGGATGCGCCAAAGGTCAAGAAACGCCAGGGCCGAAGGAACAAGAAGACCAAGGTGGCGGACGGCCCCCCGTGGCCGGGACGGCTGCCGTCGCCTCAGCCCGCGGTGGTGCTGGACAGGCCCGAGCCGATCACGGTTGCCGACTGCGGAGGCAGCCCCGTCACTGTCAACGGCCGTGGTGAAGCAAGCGCGGAGCCGTGGCAAGTCACGGACTCTGCGGGTCACAGCCGAACGGTCACCGCCTGGGCCGGGCCGTGGCCACTGGACGAACGCTGGTGGCGTCCGCCTGCCCGCCGTCGCCAGGCCCGCTTCCAGCTGGTCCTCGACGACGGTTCGGCTCACCTGTGCGTGCTGGAGACCGGACGCTGGTGGCGCGAGGCCACCTACGACTGATTTCTGCACGGTGGGGTTCGACAATCCGATAATCCCCTGGCGGGAACTGGAGCGCCGCCTTTCGGACCGGGCGGACGCACCGCCACGGTCGAACGGCTCGACTCGGCACGGCCCAACCGAAGAGCGCAGCCAGACGGACAGAGCAGAGCCTCCGAGCGATGTCGCCCCGCGGCCGCGCCAGTCGTGGAGGGTGCCGTATGCGGAGCTGCACGCGCGCTCGCGGTTCAGCTTCATGGACGGCTCGTCCAACCCGGAGGATCTGGTAGCCGAGGCCGTCCGGCTCGATCTTGACGCTCTGGCGTTGACCGACCGGGACGGCTTCTACGGGGTGGTGCGTTTCGCAGAAGCCGCGGAGGAAGCCGGCCTGCCCACAGTGTTCGGCACCGAACTCACCCTCGATCTGCCCGGCTCATCCCCACGATCCGGGCCCGCCCGTCCATCCGATAGACGCCAGCAGAGCCGCTCAGTGGTGGTGCTGGCCCGCGAAGCGGCCGGGTACGCGGCGCTGGGGTCACTGATCAGCCGGGCGCACATGGCCGGGCGCAAGGGCGAGCCCCGACTGTCGACCGAGGCGTTCCTGGAGGCGGCCGCGACCCAGCGGGACCGGTGGGCCATCCTCACCGGCGCGCACGGCGCCCTGGTGCCCTCGGCGCTGGTGGAGCACGGTCCCCAGGCCGCGGCCGCCGCACTCGATCGGCTGATCGACGCAGTGGGTGCCGGCAACGTGTTCGTGGAGCTGTGGGACCACGGCGACCCGCTGGACTCCCATCGCAACGATGCCCTGGCCGAGTTGGGCGTGCGCCGGGGGGTGCAGCCGGTGTGCGCCAACGCGGTGCGCTACGCCACGCCCGGCGACCGGCGCCTGGCCGACGCCCTGGCCGCGGTTGGCGACCGGCGCGGCCTCGACGAGCACAATGGCTGGCTCGACGCCTGGGGTGGGGCCCATATGCGCTCGGGCGTTGAGCAATCCAGGCGCTTCGTCCGCTACCCCGGAGCAACCGAGGCCGCGGCCCGGCTGGGGTTGGAGTGCGCGTTCAGCCTGTCTCTGGTGGCGCCGGAGCTGCCGCCGTATCCGTGCCCCGACGGTCTCGACGAGGCCGCCTTCCTGCGCCGTCTCGCCACCGAGGGAGCCCTGGCCCGCTACGGCCCGCCCGAAGCCGAGCGGGTGCCGGGCGCCTGGCGCCAGATCAACCATGAGCTGAACCTGATCGAGCAGCTCGGGTTCGGTGGCTACTTCCTGGTGGTGTGGGACATCACGTCGTTCTGCCGCAGCCGCGACATCTACTGCCAGGGCCGGGGGTCGGCCGACGTGCTGGGCATCACCAACGTGGACTCGGTGGCGCTGGGCCTGTTGTTCGAGCGGTTCCTGTCGCCCGAGCGGGACGGCCCGCCCGACATCGACATCGACATCGAGAGCGACCGGCGCGAGGAGGTGATCCAGTACGTGTACGGGCGCTACGGCCGGGACCGCACCGCCCAGGTGGCCAACGTGATCGCCTACCGGGGCCGCTCGGCAGTGCGGGACATGGCCCGGGCGCTGGGCCATCCGCCGGCCGTGCAGGACGCCTGGGCCAAGTCGCTGGACCGCTACGGAGGCCTGCGCGAGCTGGCTGCGGGCACGGCCGGGGGCGCCAAGGGCCGCGACCCCGACGCCATAGACGACGACGTGCTGCGCCTGGCCGCCGAGGCCGAGGGAGGGCCCCGGCACCTGGGCATCCATTCGGGCGGGATGGTGATCTGCGACCGGCCCATCGCCGAGGTGTGCCCGGTCGAGTGGGCGTCGATGGCCGACCGGTCGGTGCTGCAGTGGGACAAGGACGACTGTGCGGCGGTGGGCCTGGTGAAGTTCGACCTGCTGGGGCTGGGGATGCTCTCCGCGCTGCACTACGCGGTGGACCTGGTGGAGGGGGCCCACGGCGAGCGCATCGACCTGGCCGCACTGCCCCAGGACCCCGCCGTGTACGACATGCTGTGCGAGGCCGACTCGGTGGGAGTGTTCCAGGTGGAGTCGAGGGCGCAGATGGCCACGCTGCCCCGACTGCGTCCCCGCTGCTTCTACGACCTGGTGGTGGAGGTGGCTCTGATCCGGCCCGGCCCGATCCAGGGCGGCTCGGTGCATCCCTATATCCGGCGCCGCAACGGGGTTGAGCCCGTCACCTACCTGCATCCCCTCCTGGAACGCTCGCTGGCCAAGACGCTGGGAGTGCCGCTGTTCCAGGAGCAGCTCATGCAGATGGCCATCGACGCGGCCGGGTTCACCCCGGCGGAGTCCGACGAGCTGCGCCGGGCCATGGGGGCCAAGCGGTCGGTGGAACGCATGCAGCGGCTGCGGGGCCGGTTCTTCGCGGGAATGGCTGAGCGGGGCATCGGTGCGAAGGTGGGCGAGCAGATCTGGCACAAGCTGGTGGCCTTCGCCAACTACGGGTTCCCCGAGAGCCACTCGGTGTCGTTCGCCTACCTGGTGTACGCCTCGGCGTGGAT
>JAGWAO010000003.1:0-11004 GCA_021296315.1 Acidimicrobiia bacterium
CGGCGCTGCGGCGGATGCACGAACAACCGGGCGCCTGACCAGGCCGACGGAACCCTGCCTGCTGACTTGCGTGCCGTCAGCGGAGCCTGGTGCGGGCCGCTACGGCCGCTGTGACCGAGGCCGCGCCGGCGTCGAGCAGGCAGGCCGCCACCGTGTTGAGCGTCGTGCCCGTCAACACCACGTCGTCGATCACCACGATGTGGCGCCCGGCCACCGACTCACGCGCCCTGTAGCCCGCTGAGGCCGCCACTTCGATCCGGCGCTCGGGATCTACGTGGCGCATGCGCGGCGTGGGGTTGCTCTTGGCCAGAAGGTGCGGCCGGTACTCCCCCGCCCCAGCCGCGGCCAGCGAGGCAGCCAACATCTCCGCGAGGTGCGGGCGGTCATCGTTGCCGTCCACTGCCGGGCCGGACGGGACCGGTGTCACCAGGCGCGGCGAGCCGCCGTCCGCCCCCGGCAGTACACCGACCAGCCGTGCGAACCGCTCGGCCAGCTCCGTCGCGGCCCCAGGATCGCCCTGGTCCTTGGCCCGGTGGACCAGCTCGCCGATCCCGGTGCGCTCGTCACGGTCCGCCCGCCAATAGTCGCCCAGCGTGCAGACCGCCACGCCACCTGTGCCGCCCAGCGTGCAGACCGCCACGCCACCTATGTCGCCGAGCGTGCAGACCGCCACGCCGCCTGTGTCGCCCAGGGTGCAGACCGCCACGCCATCCATGTCGCCAAGCCCCGCTGCGGGGTCCCCACGGAGGGCTCCGGCGGTATCCATCCGAGCGGACGACCGGCCTCGAACCGGCGACCTCAACCTTGGCAAGGTTGCGCTCTACCAACTGAGCTACGTCCGCGGGATGGCCGATCCTACCGTCACCCGGCCCCGCCGGCCACGCCCCTAGCGGGCCTCCGGCGGGCGCAGATCGATGCTCAGGCGCAGGATGCCGTCCTCCATGGTGGCCTCGGCGTCACCGAGCATGGCGAAGTCCTGGAAGTCCAACTGGGCCTGCTCAAGGAAGTGCCTTCGCTCCTCCCCCGCCACCGGCGGCAGGTTCCGGCGCTTGACCCCCGCGGCGCGCTCACGGAACCGTTCGATCATCGCGTCAGCATCGAAACCGTCGACCATGGACGCCAATCTAGACCGAATGCTCCCCGCCGTTCTCCCCGCTGAACTTCCCGCCGTTCTCCCCGCCGTTCTCCCCGCTGAACTTCCACACCGCCGACTCGTCCTCGGAATCCTCGTCGGGCTCCAGCTGGGAGCCATCGCCGGCCGGTTCAGCATCGTGTTGCGGCGCCACCATCGACCGCAGCCGGAGGAGCGCATCCCGCACCCTCCCGCCAAGATCACGCTCGGACGGATCCTTCTGCAACTCATGCTCGACCGACTCGTCCTCGGACGATTCAGCACCCCCCTCGGCCGCGTCGAACAGCTCGGCCGACGCGCCGGCCAACCGCAGGCGCCGGCGGGGGCTGGTGTGCCACAGGAAGATCCCGAGCAGCACGGTCATCACCCCTGCGATGGTCCAGAGGGCGATCACCACCGCATCCACCCGCTCGCCGCTCTCCCGCCCTACCAGGCGCCGGTCCGTGCCGGGCTCAGTGTCAGTCCCCCCATCGGACTGGGCGGTGCTGACCACGCCAAGGGAGTCGGACTGGCCGACACTGATCACGACCTCGCCGCCGTCGTCGGCAGCCGCAGCAGGCCCGGCTGCCAGCAGGCACAGCGTCACCGCAAGCAGCGGTGCCGTCATCCAACCCCTGATCAAGCGCACGACCCTCGACGCTACCGGGCCGACGAAGCCGCGCTTCCGTCTATCCGATCCAGCGCCCCGATCACGTCGGCCACCACATCGTCGGTGTGCTCCAGCCCCGCCGAGAACCGGACCGTGCCCTGGCCGACACACAGCGCCTCGAGCTCCTCGGGCAGAAGGCTCACATGGGTGGTGGAGGCCGGATGGGTGACGAGGCTCTCCGGGCCGCCCAGCGAGGTGGCGAACTGCACCACCCGGACCTCCTCCATGAATGCCTTGCCGGCCTCGTAGCCGCCCTTCAGGTCGAAGGTGACCAGGCCCCCGGCCAGGTCCATCTGCCTGGCCGCCAGCTCATGCTGGGGATGGGAGGCCGAGCCCGGGTAGTACACGGCCTCGACCGCCGGATGGCTGCCGAGCGCCTCGGCCAGCGCGGTGGCGGTGCCGGTCTGCTGACGCAGGCGCACCGCCAGCGTGCGGATTCCCCTCAGGGCGTTCAGAGCGTCGAAAGGCGAGGCCACCGCGCCGTGCAGCACGGCGTAGTTCCACAGCCACGCCAGCAGCTCCTCGCTGCCGGCCACCACCCCGATGGTGGCGTCGTTGTGGCCGGCGATGGCCTTGGTGGCCGAATGCACCACAAGGTCGACCCCGAACTCGGCGGGCCTCTGCCCCAGCGGCGTGGCGAACGTCGAATCCACCACCGTCATCGGCCCGGCGATGGCGCCAACCTCGGCCAGGTCGACCACATCGAGCTTCGGGTTGGCGGGCGACTCCGCGATCACCAGCATCGTGCGTCCACCGATCACGGCATCGGCGAACGCGCCAGGCTCGGTGCCGTCGACGAAGGTCACCCCGATGCCGAAGCGGGGACACGCCGTCTGCAACAGCAGCTGCGTGCCGCCGTAGAGCTGGCGCTGAGCGACTATGTGGTCGCCGCTGGAGCACAGCCCCAGCACTATGGCGCTCAACGCTCCCATGCCCGAGGCGAACGCCCGGGCCGACTCGGTGCCCTCGAGGTCGGCCACGACATCCTCGAACGCCTTGACCGTCGGGTTGCCGTAGCGGGTGTAGAACCGGGTCGAGTGGGTGTCGACCGCGAGGTCGCGGGCCTCCGAGACGCTGGCCGCGGTGAACGTGGACGTGGCCCACAGGATCGGGGCCAGCGCGTTCTGGTTGTCGGCTCGCCCGGCCCGTATCGCCCGGGTGTGGGCATGCAGCTCGGCGTCAGCCATCGTGAACCTCCTCCAGGAAGCTGCTGACCGGATCGCGCAGCAGCTCGTGCTCGAGCAGGAACCCGTCGTGGCCCTCATCGCTGTCGAGCATCACGAGGCGGCAGTCCCCGCCGCCGGCAAGGATCCCGTCGCGCAGTTCCCGCTGCTCGTGGGGCGGGTACAGGCGGTCGCTGCGAACCGACGCGGTGAGCACCGGCACGCTGATGCGGCCGAGCGCGGCGGCGGTGCCGCCCCGTCCCCGCCCGATGTCGTGCAGGTCCATCGACCGGTTGAGCACCACATAGGTGTTGGCGTCGAAGCGCTTGACGAGCTTCTGGCCGTGATGGTCCAGGTACGACTCCATCTGGAAGCGGCCCCACAGATCGAAGGCCTCGATCGGATCGAACATCTGCCGTCCGAAGCGGCGCTCGAAGGACTCACCGGACCGGTAGGTCACCTGGGCGATCTGGCGAGCCACCGCCAGGCCCATCCACGGCCCCTCGGGCTTGTCGTAGTAGTCGCCGTCGCACCAGCCGGGGTCGGTGGCGATGGCCAGACGCTCCACCGCGCTCCACGCGACCTGCAAGGCGCTGGCCGCGACGCAGGTGGCCAGCGGCAGGATCGACCGCACCCTCCTCGGGTACATGGCCGCCCACTCGAGCACCTGCATTCCGCCCATCGAGCCGCCAACCACACCGAGCCAGTTGCCGATACCCAGATGATCGGCCAGCAGAGCCTGGGCCCGCACCATGTCGCGGACCGTCACAACCGGAAAGCGCGGCCCGTAGCGCCGCCCGACCGCGGGGTCGAGGTCGGCGGGGCCGGTGGTGCCCTGGCAGCCGCCCAGCACGTTGCTGCACACCACAAAGTAGCGGTCGGTGTCGATCGCCTTGCCGGGACCGATCATCTCGGACCACCAGCCCCCGGTGGGATGCGCGGGGCCGCTCTCGCCGGCCGCATGCGAGTCACCGGTGAGGGCGTGGCACACCAGCACGGCGTTGGAGGCTTGCGAGTCGAGTTCACCCCAGGTCTCGTAGGCGAGCCGCACCTCGGTGAGGCGGCCGCCCCACTCCAGGGCGAAGGGCCGCCCGTCGGCGATGGTCAGGAACCGGCGGTCGCCCGCGGGATCGCCGAGCCGCCAGGCACCGGTGACGGGCAGCCCGGCCGGAAAGCGCCCCCCGGGGCCGGCTCGCCCGCCCGCGGGAGTCGATGGCTCGATGTGGGAACCCGCGCTCAACCTTGCTCCTCGTTTCCGGTGCTCGGCTCCCGGACCGGATACTCAAGGGCCAGTGACTGCGGGGATTCCCCGTAGGACACTTTGTTGCGCCGGCCGGGCCGGCGCCGCATCCCCGCCCGGAGGCGGGATTGGCACCTTGGGTGTCCGTCCCAGGTTGCCGGGTCCGACCCGGGGGCCGAACCGCTCTTGATGACGTGACCCGTAAGGGTCGCCGGCCAGTCTAGGCCGCCACGAAGGTCAACGCGCGCTCCGGTCCCAGTGGACCAGATCCTTCAGGCGGGCGTCGTTGGAGAACATCTCAACGATCGGCTCGTCGAGTTCGAGGCGCCGCTGGAGCCTCTTCACGTCGAGCTCCTCGTCCCACAGCGAAAGGGTCACCACCACGCCGGACTCGCCGGCCCGGGCCGTCCGCCCAGCCCGGTGCACGTAGGTCTTGTGATCCGAGGGCGGGTCGAACTGCACCACCACGTCCACGTCGTCGACGTGGATCCCGCGGGCCGCCACATCGGTCGCCACCAGCACCGGAAGCTCGCCGGCGATGAACTGCCTCAACGACTTCTCGCGGGCCGCCTGGCGCAGGTCGCCGTGAATCGGCGCAGCCTTGACGCCCTCGCGCTGCAGGTCGCGGGCCAGGCGGTCGGCGGCGATCTTGGTTCGGGTGAACATCAGCGTGCGTCGCGCCGATCCGGCTATGGCCGCAGCCACCTTCACCTTGTCGAGCTTGTGGACGCCCACGAAGCGATGGACCATCTCGGCCACGGTGATCTCGCGGGGAGCCACCGAGTGCATCGACGGGTCGCTCTGATAGCGCCTGATCAGCGAGTCGACGGCGCCGTCGAGGGTGGCCGAGAACAGCATTGTCTGGTGGCCGCGCTCGACGCTGCGCAGGATCCACTCGACCTGGGGCAGGAAGCCCATGTCGGCCATGCGGTCGGCTTCGTCCACCACCACATGGCGCACCGCCCGCAGGCTCACCGCGCCCCGGTCGATCAGGTCGATCATCCGGCCCGGGGTGGCCACCGCCAGGTCGACGCCGGCGCGCAGCTTGTTGAGCTGCTTGTCGATGGGCGCCCCGCCGTAGATGGCGAGCACCCGGCGACGAACCGCGGCCGCGGGAGCGACCAGCTCGTCGCAGATCTGGTTGGCCAGCTCGCGCGTGGGGGCGAGCACCAGGCCGGTGGGCGAGCCGGGCTTGGCCCGGGGCAGCCGCTGCAGCAGGGGCAGGCCGAAGGCGAGAGTCTTGCCCGAGCCGGTCTTGGCCTTGCCACAAACGTCGCGACCGGCGAGCGCATCGGGGATGGCGAGCGTCTGGATGGGGAAGGGAGCGGTGATGCCCTTCGCGGTCAGCGCCACCACGATCTCGTCGCATAACCCGAGGTCGGCGAAGGTGCCGGCTCCGGCGGGGACCGGTTCATTTGCGTTGGCCTCGCGAGCGTGGACGTCAACGAGCGGATCAGAAAGTGCCATCAGGACTCCCAGGCTACCCGCAGAAAGAGCAGATTCAGGTGCTGGCACATCGCCGCGCGGCGTTGTGTTTGAGGCATCCTGAACGCCGTGAACGCCGTTGAGGTCGGTCCTCCCACACCTGAACGCATCCGCTGCGCCCCCAAGGTCGTGCTCCACGACCATCTCGACGGCGGGCTGCGGCCGGAGACCATCATCGAACTGGCCGCCGAGACGGGCTACACCGACCTTCCCACCACCGATCCGACCGCGCTGGCGGCCTGGATGCAGCGGGGCGCCAACCGCAAGGACCTGACCCTGTATCTGGAGACATTCGCCCACACCGTCGGGGTGATGCAGACCCCCGATGCCATCGTGCGGGTGGCACGCGAGTGCGCCGAGGACCTCGCCGCCGACGGCGTCGTCTACGCCGAGGTCAGGTTCGCTCCCGAGTTGCACGTCGAGAGGCGCCTCAGCCTCGACGGCGCCATCGAAGCGGTCCTCGAGGGATTCGCCCGGGGCAGTTCCGGAACCGGCCTGACCATCCGGGCGATCTGCTCCGCAATGCGCCATCTGCACCGGTCGGTGGAGGTGGCCGAGGCCGCGGTCCGCTGGAGGGACCGGGGTGTGGTGGCCTTCGACATCGCCGGACCCGAGGACGGCTATCCCCCCGACGACCATCTGGCCGCGTTCCAGTACTGCCACCGCGAGAACTTCCACATCACCATCCACGCGGGCGAGGCCTACGGCCCCCGTTCCATCTGGAAGGCCCTGCAGTTCTGCGGCGCCGAGCGTCTCGGTCACGGCATCCGCATCATCGAGGACATCGTCACCGACGACGGCGACCGCACGCTGGGCCGGCTGGCCCACTACATCAGGGACCGTCGCATCCCGCTGGAGGTGTGCCCCACCTCCAACGTCAACACCGGGGTCTTCGCCTCGGTCGCGGATCACCCCATCAACACGCTGGTCGATCTGAGGTTCCGGGTGACTGTGAACACCGACAACCGGCTGATGTCGAACGTGTCGATGACCTCGGAGATGACCGCCCTCGTCGATGCGTTCGGATACGACTGGACCCGCCTGCGGTGGCTGACGGTCAACGCCATGAAGTCAAGCTTCTTACCTTTCAGGGAGCGGCTGAAGATCATCGAGGGCATTATCAAGCCTCGATATGCTCCGCTCGAAGCGGCCCAGAGCGAGCCGCCCGCCTGACACTCGGCGGCACCGCGCCGCAAGACCTGAGGGAGACCCAGCCATGACCCCACTCCGTCATCATGCCGCCCTGCTGGCCGCCTTGGCCTTTGCGGCCTCGCTGCTCGCATTCACGCCCTCTGCGGCAGCCACACCCGAGACCGCGCGAGCGGAGTCGGATGCACCGGCCGCCGGCGCCGGCGTTCACCAGCCTGCGATCGACGCTCTGGAGGATCTGGACGATGTCGATGTCTTCGCCGGCACCGGGTGCGCAGACGGCGACGGACTCTGTCCCGACGAACCGCTGCCCCGCTGGGAGATGGCTGTCTGGCTGGTGAGGGTGACCCAGCGCACCGACCCGGCCCCGGCCCTCACGCGCTACAACGACGTGAAGGCCGGTGTGTGGTGGTCCGGGCACGCCGAGCGTCTGGCCCTGCTGGGGATCGACCCGGGCTGCGGCACCCAGCCGCTGCGGTTCTGCGGAGACGATGCCGTCGATCGAGCCGAGATGGCCGGGCTGCTGAGACGGGCGTTCGACCTGCCCGCCGCCGAGGCCGCGGGGTTCGCCGACGTGTCCGCCGACCACGCCCACGCGGCCGACATCGACCGGATAGCGGCCGCGAGGGTCACCGCCGGTTGCGATACCCGTCCGGCCCGCTACTGCCCGCAGCGACATGTCACCCGGGGCCAGATGGCCACATTCCTGGCCCGCGCCGCCGGGCTGGTGGAACCTGGTCCGCCGGTGGAGCCCGCCTACAAGCCCGCCGTCGACGACACCCCGCTGCCCGTCGACCCGTCTGTGACCATCGGGACCCTCGACAACGGCCTCACCTACTATCTGCGCCACAACGACAGCCCGGGCAGGAACCTCGCGGTGCGGCTGCTCATCAACATCGGCTCGGTCGACGAGGCCGACCACGAGGTCGGCATCGGGCACTTCATCGAGCACATGCTGTTCAACGGCACCACCGACTTTCCCGGCAACTCCCTGGGCGAGGCCCTGCGGGAGATCGGCGTGGAGCTGGGCCCCGACGTCAACGCCCATGTGGGCCACGATGAGACCGTCTATCAGATCGCGGTGCGACTCGACGCGCCCGGCAAGGCGCCCCTGGTGTTCCATGCCCTGTCGCAGATGGCCGGCGCGGCCACCTTCGAGACCGATGCGGTCGAATCCGAGCGGGGCGTCGTCCTCGACGAGATGCGCTTCAGGCGCGAGAGCGTCAACGGCTTGATCGGCTCCGAATTCGGCCGGATCTACACCCAGGGCACCCCCTATGCGGGACGCGATCCCGCCGGCACGCTCGACACCGTCAACTCGATGACCGCCGAGGATCTGCGAGCCTTCTACGAGAAGTGGTACGTGCCCGCCAACATGGCGGTGGTCGTGGTGGGCGACATGGACGTGGAGGACCAGCAGACCCTGGTGGAGGAGCACTTCGGGCCGCTGCCCGCAGGCGAAAGACGCCAACCACCCAGCGTGGAGATAGCCCCGGCCGGATCCTCGAGCCATGTTGTCACCGACCCGCGGCAGGGCGTCACCTTCATCTCGCTGGACATTCCCATCGCGCCCCACGATCTCAGCACCGTCGGCGGGGACCGGCTCGCAACCATGGAAGCCCTCATCGAGGTCATGATCAACAACCGCCTCAACGACGCCTACAACCGGGGCGAGCTGAGCCAGGTCGACCCGCCGAAGTTCGTCACGTTCGCCTACAACCGCGGGCTCAGGTACTACGGCACGAACTGGCAGGGCGACAACCTCGACACCGCCTCCACCGACTACCTGTCGGTGCTGTTGACCGCCCAGGAGCACGGCTTCACCTCCGGCGACCTGGCGCGAGCCATCAAGCAGACCGTCACCGCGCTGCGGTTCCGGCTCGACCAGCTGGAGACAACTCAGGACAACCAGTGGGCCAGCCTGTACCAGGATCACTTCTTCTACGGGGCCGACATCGACACCGTCGCGAAGTCGGTGACGCGGACAGCCAGGCTCCTGACAGAGTTCACGCCCGAGGAGCTGACCGACCACTTCCGGTGGCAGATGTACCGCGGCGGGTTGCTGGCCATCGCCGTAGGCCCCGACACCTCCAGTGTTCCGACGGTAGCCGAGCTCGACGCCGCCCTGGCCGCGGCCGCAGCCGGGCCGCCCCCGCCGGAGGTGATCGCCATCGAGCAGTTGATGGATGCTCCGGAGCCGGCGGACGCGGTCTCGGAGGGATCCTTCGAGGTGCTCGACGACGGATACGAGTGGAGTTTCGCCAACGGGGCCCGAGTCATGTTCGCGCCCTCCGACATCGCCGAGGGCGTCGTGAACCTGCACGCCCAATCCCTGGGGGGCTGGTCGCTGCTGGAGCCCGGCGACCGGGCCCTGTCGGCCATCGCGGTGAACGCAGTGCAGGGAAGCGGCCTGGGCGACCTGTCGCGGTCGGAGCTGGACCGCTTCCTCGAGGACAGCACCGCGTCGGTCAATCCTTACATCGGCGAGACGGCTGAGGGCTTTGTCGGGTCCTCGAGCAGCGACCACGCCGAGACCATGTTCCAGCTCATCCACCTGCTGGTGACCGCGCCCCGGATCGATGACCAGTCCTACGGCGACGCACTCCACACCGCCGATACGAGGTTGGCGCTGTCTGAGCGCGACCCCCGCTGGCAGGCGGCCATCGCCTACCTCGAGGCCCGCTACGGCGACACCTGGTTCCGGGCCGTCGCCAGCCGCGAGGAGATCGATTCGCTGACCCCGCAGCGGCTGCTCTCCATGTACCGGAACCGTCTCGGCTCGGTCGACGACCTGGTGGTGGCCGTCGCCGGGGACATCGACGCCGAGGTGATCGAGCGCTTGGCCCGCCACTACATCGGCACTCTCCCCGCCGGCGAGTCCGACACCTACATCAACCGCCGACCTCCAATGCCCGCCGGGGTGGTGCAGAGGCAGGTTCAGGTCGGTGAGGGCGAGAGCGCGCTGCTGGAGATCTACCACGAGGCCGACATCGAGGTGACCCCGCTGACGGTGGTGGCGGCCGACACGCTCGCGGCCGCGCTGAGCGAGCGCTTGTTCCTCGTGATACGAGAGGAACTGGGGGCCTCCTACGCCGCGGGGGCCTCGGTCGACACCAACGTCGCCCCAGTGCACGGCATCGACTCGGTGGTGTTTGCCACGCTGGATCCGAGCCGGTTCGACGAGATCCGCAGCACGATGCTGGAGATCCTCGTCGATGTGGCGGCGAACGGGCTGACTCCCGCAGAGTTCGAGCAGGCCACTGCGATCCTGACCACCGACTACGCCAGGTCACGCAATTCCGACCTGCTCGGCGTGCTGTTGTCCCGGCCTCATGTCGGCGACGAGAACGTGCTCACCAGGTCGCGCCTGAGCGAGGAACTGAGTCGCCTGACGCCGGAGGACGTGCAGGCGCTGGCCGCGGCAATCTACGGTGAGGGCGGGCGCATCGAGATAGCGAGAAGGCCGTGACCGAGATTCATGTGATCGACAACGCGCTGGTCGCCGACCGGGTGACCCGCCTGCGCGACGCGTCCACGCCTAACCACGAGTTCCGGAGACTGCTGCGAGACCTGAGTTCCATCCTGGTCTACGAGGCCATGAGGCAGGCCCCGCTGGTCCCCGTCGACGTCACCACCCCTATGGGTCCGACGGTGGGTTCCCGCATCGAGCGTCCGCCGGTAGTGGTTCCGGTACTGAGGGCCGGGCTGGGAATGCTGGACGCCGCGCTGGAACTGCTCGGCGACGTGGAGGTGGCGTTCGTGGGCCTCAGGCGCAACGAGCGCACCCTGGAGGCCCGCCAGTATGCGAGCACGCTGCCGGAGAGTCTTGAGGGCCGGGACGCACTTATCCTCGACCCGATGCTGGCCACCGGCGGATCCTGCATCCACGCCCTGGAGACGCTCAGGGAGAGCGGGGCGGGGCGGGTGACCGCGGTCTTCGTTCTGGCCGCTCCCGAGGGAATCGAGCGGGTGCGCGACTCGGGGCTGGCCGATGCCGTGTGCGTGGCCGCTGTCGATGAGTCGCTCAACGAGAACGGGTTCATCCTGCCCGGTCTCGGCGACGCCGGGGATCGCCAGTTCAACCCGTCGTGACCCGAGCTCCGCTCGATACCGCCGCGCCGGCCGATCCCAGCGCCGTAGCCAATACCGCCGCGCCGGCCGATCCCAGCGCCGTAGCCAATACCGC
>JAGWAO010000003.1:11230-52864 GCA_021296315.1 Acidimicrobiia bacterium
CAGCGCCGTAGCCGGCTGAGGGTCGGATGGATGCCATGAGACGCCCGGTAGCGGTAGCCCCGGACACCCGGCCGGTGATGTACGACGCCTTCTCGGCCGCGGTGCGCGACGCGGGCGGCGAGGTGGCGGACTTGGCCGAGGCTCAGGCCCTGATCTGGGCCGACCCGTACGCAGCCGGTCTGTACCCCGAGCTGATCGCGGCGGCTCCCGCGGTGGAGTGGGTGCAACTCCCCTATGCCGGGGTGGAGCCGTTCCTCGACTACCTCGACACCCGCTTCACGTGGACTTGCGCCAAGGGCGTGTACGCCGACCCGGTGGCGGAATGGGTCATGGCCGCGCTGCTGATGGGCTTCCGGGACTTCCACCTGTTCGCGACGGCCGACTCGTGGTGCGCGGAGTCGGGGCGCAACCTGCTGGGCTCGAGGATCACCGTGCTGGGCGGGGGCGGCATCACCCGCTCGCTGATGCGGATGCTGGAACCGTGGGGCTGCCAGGTGACGGTGGTGCGACGCTCCGCGGCGCCGTTCGAGGGTGCGGCGCGGACGCTCACGCTGGCTCAGGCGCATGAGGCGGTTGCCGGCGCCGACGCAGTGGTGGTGGCACTGGCATTGACTGACGAGACACGCCATGTTGTGAACGCGGCACTGCTGGAGTCGATGGGGCCGCGGTGCTGGCTGGTGAACGTGGCCCGCGGCGGGCACGTGGATCACGCCGCGCTGGGGGCCGCGCTCAGGGCGGGGACCATCGCAGGGGCGGTGCTGGATGTGACCGATCCCGAGCCGTTGCCTGACAGCTCGGAGCTGTGGGGGCTAGCGAACTGCGTGATCACGCCCCACATCGGCAACACCCGCGAGATGGGCCTGCCCCTGATCACCAACCGGGTGCGCGAGAACGTGCGCCGCTGGCTGGCCGGCGAGGAGCTGCTGGGCCTGGTCGACGTAGCCCTCGGCTACTGACGCTCGCCATCGACACTTGAGGTTTCAATCTATTCCATTATATTACATTTGCAATGGGTGTCACTTGCTGGTACAGTCCCCGGCATGGAAGCCGCACTTCTGACGATGGTCGCCGCGCTGTTTTTCGCTGTGCTCGGGAGCATCTTCGAGCAGCGCCGAGAGGGAGCCAAGACTCGCGACAAGCTGGACGAGAACACCGAGGCTCTGCGAGAACTCGCCGGCCGGACCACGATCCTCGAGGCCAGCCACCAGCACCTGCTCCAGGACTTCGCGGAGCACCGCCGCCTCACCGACAAGAACCACGCAGAAGTCACGGGCAGTCTCGCCGACGCCCGCGAGCGTCTGGCCCGCATCGAAGGCCATATGGGTATCGGCATTCCACCGCCCAACGCGACCGAGGGCTAGCGGCACGTTCGGTCCAAGCGCTTGACAGGACTGCCTTTGTATTGCAAACTACTTTGCAATACAAACTAATGGGAAGGCGGACACCGTGCAGGCATTCGACGAAGACGCAGATGACCTAACGGCAGAGGAGAGCTGGCAGGCCATCCACACCACGATGGATGACGCCCGCAGCTCAATGTACCTGGCCGGGAGCACCGCGATCATGCTGCTGTGGGGCGTGATCGTTTCATTGGGCTACTTCTCCCATTACGCCATCGACACGCTCGCCACGGCGTTCGCTGAGGATAGGCCGTGGTTTCCAGGCCCGTTATGGGGCGGCCTCGGGACAGTGGGTGGGGTGTGCAGCGGCATCATCGGTCACCGAGCGGGCAGCAACATGGCGACCAGTGAAGCGGCCCGCCGTGCAGGGATCAGGGTGTTCTTCTTCTGGAGTTCCGTGGTGGTGGCCGCGTTCCTCCTCACATCCGCGGCAGGGTTGTGGAACGCCGACAACTTTCCGCGGGTCTTTGTCGGAGTGATCGCACTCGGCTACGTCCTGTTCGGCATCATGCACCGCCCCATGATTGCGGTGTTGGGACTGGCGTACGCGGCGGCGTTCTATTTCCCGAATTATCTCCTCGGGGACGCTGCAATGGCGGTATCGGGATCAGCGATGGTGGCGATGACTGCCGCCGGTTTCGCTTGGGTCCTCAGGACCGGCGAATGGTGAACTACCGGTGAGCGTCGAGTCCTCCCCTGCTGACGAAGCGATCATTCTCGACGAGATCATCCATCAGCCGACTCGGCTGAGGATCATGACGCTGCTGGTCTCGGTTCCGCAATTGGACCACCTGGCCTACGGGTTCATCCAGCAGACCCTGGATCTGACCGGAGGCAACCTCACCATCCATCTGCGCAAGCTCGAATCGGCGGGCTTCCTGGCGATCACCAAGGAGTTCCAGGGCTCCAAGCCCCGCACCTGGGTGCAGGCGACGCCGACCGGACGGCAAGCCTTCGCCAGCTACCTGTCGAACCTGCAGAGGACGTTGGGTTTGCGCATAGGCCCCGCCGATGCCGCCGATAGACAAGCAGGCAGCCAGTGACCGACCGCATTCTGGAGCACCTGCCATACATCGACATCGTTGCGATGGGTCGAGCGACGCGGGTTCCCGACTGGTACGGCGACGCCGTCGGAGACTCCTTCGACGTGCACAGCTTCGTGATCCATCACCCCGACAGCCTGATCATCATCGACGCCGGAATCGGGAGGGGCAATGAGCCAATCGATCACCTCTACGCCCCCCAGGCCGTGGATATCGGGGACGCGCTGGGATCGTTCGGCGTGGCCCTGGCGCAGGTCCAGGCGCTCATCCTCACCCACCTCCATCTTGACCATTGCGGGCAGGCACGCCGCTTCACCGCCCCGACCTTCGTGCAGCGAGCTGAGGTCGAAGCGGCGAGCGCTGCGGGCTACACGGTGCCGGAGTGGATCCCTGACGATGACGTACGACTGGTGGAGGGCGATGTGGAGGTCGCAACTGGCGTTCGGGTCCTCGCCACGCCGGGCCACACGCCGGGCCACCAGTCGGTGGTCGTCGACGCCCGACACGGCCGAGCCGTGATCGTCGGGCAGGCCTGCTACCGCTCGGGGGACTTCGCGGGGCTGGAACCCGTTCCGGACTGTGACGACGCTCTGGAACTCGCACGGTCGTCGATCAGCCGGCTCTGAGCGCTCGACCCAGCGACGTTCTACTTCAGTCATGACGATCGACGCCCTGCTCTCGAACAATAGCTGTCATATGCGTTAACTGCTCGATATTGCACAACTGATGTCACACCCCCCTGGCATGATCTGTTCATGGTTGCGAGCACGGCACGGCGGGTGCGGGAGGGGTTGGCGGAACTGATCCGGCTGGCCAACGATCCGGCTACTGCGACTTCGGATCTGCGGGTGTTGCTGGCGGAGTGCAAGACCTTCGGTGGGCAGTTGGCGGTGTTGCAGGCCGATACGGCTGTGGGAGTGGCGGCTCGGGAGCAGCACGGCGATTCGGGCGTGGGGGTGCTGGCGCAGGCTGTTGGGTTGCCGCGACGTGACGCGGCGAGGCAGGTGAAGATCGCGAAGCAGCTGCAGTCGCTGCCGTCAGTGCGTGACGCGGTTGAGAGCGGTGACATCTCCATCGCTAACGCCAGGGTGCTGGGCGGCACTTCGGAACGAACCAGCACCGAGGAGGTGGAACAGGACTCGGAGCTGTTGAGGAAGGCGGCAGCGTTGTCGCCTGAGCAGCTAGCGCGGGAGGCGGCCCGGTGGGCTGCACATCGTCAGGAAGATGATGGTGAGGGCCTCTATCGGCGGCAGCGAGCCCGGAGGCGTTTGAGCTTCTGGGACGGCGACGATGGGATGGTGCATCTACGGGGCGAGTTGGATCCGGTGACCGGGGCCAAGGTGCGCAAGCGTCTTGTCCAGGAGTCCGAGAGGCTGCGCCGGGCCGCCCTACGTAGCACCGGCGGGGACAAGCCCAGCCTGAACCAGCGAATGGCCGACGCGCTCGACACGTTGACCTCCCACGGCAGCATCTACGCCAGAGCCGATCGCGACACCAACGACGCCCACAACGCCAACAATGACAACCATGACAGGGCCGCTGGCGGTGTCGGCGGCGGTGGGGGTCGATCCAGAAGCGACAACACCAAGGGCGGTGGCGTCACGGTCAAGGGCGGCACCGGCGACGATGTGAGCGACGGCGGTGTCGGCGACGGGGAGGCCGGCTTTCGTGGTGCCAGGTGCGGGTGCAGCCGGGTGTCGGCTGACATAACCATCGTGCAGCACCTCAGCGCGGAGGGCACCGAAGCTCTCGCGCAGATCGACGGGGGCGCGGTTATCCCTCCGAGCGTGCTCGAGGAGTACTTCTGCAACGCCAGGATCACAGGAGTGGTGTTCGGCAGCGAGGGCATGCCGCTGTGGCACGGCCACGCCAAGCGGCGGGCCACCAAGGCCCAGATGAACGCGCTGCGGGCCCGCTACGGCGCCTGCGGTGGCTGCGGCGCCAACATGTGGATATGTGACGGCCACCACATCAGACCGGTGTCACAGGGAGGGCCCACCAACATTGACAACTTGATGCTGTTGTGTTGGGCCTGCCATCAGAAGGTGCATCACCACGGCTGGCGGGAGGTGCCCGACGGGAGAGGCCTCTACACCATCGAGCCGCCCGAGCGCATCCGCCACGGCCCCGCCCACGCCCCCGACGCTCCACCAACCCACGGGCCATCCCGAGGCCGTCGGTCGCTAGCCAAGACCGGCGGGGCCTGATGGCACACGGCGGTCGCCGAGGTAGCGCACGCCTAGCCAGGATCCGAGCATGCCGCCGACGGTGGACAGGGCCAGGTCGCCGACGGTGTCACCGTAGGTGAGGGCCAGACCGCCGCCGGCGCCGGTCTCGGCCACGATCCACTCCGCGATCTCCCAGCCGACGATGGCCAGCGCGCCGATGCCTGCTCCCAGGAGCCAGGCATCGCCGTTCGACATCACTCGCGCCGAGCCGCCCCGGCGATAGCGCCAGGCGTGGAACGCGGCCACCAGCAGCACCCAGTTGAGCGCGTGCAGCACATCGTCGGTGGCGTCATAGGCGTCGTAGGCGCCGACGAGGTTGCCGAGCGTGTCGATCAGGAACGGCGCCACCACCAGCACGTCCGCCGTGGCCGGATAGGGCCGGAAGCGCCGACGCCACGCCAGCGGCACGATCGCGGCCGACAGCATGAACAGAGGGAACCTGAACGCCATGCCCTTGCCTTCGAGTTGGTCGAGCGGCACCGTCAGAGCGACCACGAACGCCAGCAGCAGAGCAACCTTCATCGCGGCCGCGGCCGGGACCGCCAGACGGCCGGCGTCCAATCGCTCTGCTCCGGTAGTCACGACCAGACACCCTAGAAGGCCAATGGCTGGGCCGTCCGCCAGACGGAGAGCTGATCACCTCGTTGATCTCCCGACACCCGCTCCGAGGGCCCGCAGGCTGACGCTTCCACGGCGGCCAGTAGAGTTTTCAATGTGTTCTATGTTATTGAAGTCGCATCTGACCGGGGAGTACGAGTAGTCTGCGATCTGTGGATGCTGCACTATTGACGATGGTCACCGCGCTGTTCGCAGCCGTTCTCGCCAGTGCACTAGACCAGCGCCGGGAGGGAGCCAAGACCCGAGACAAGCTGGACGAGAACAACCGCACCGTACGCGACCTCGCGGTCAAAGTCGTGAACCTCTCCGCCCAAGTCGACGTCCTCGACGCCGGCCAGCAGCACCTGGCCCAGGGCCTCGCGGATCACCGCCGCCTTACGGACAAGAACCACGCGGAGGTCACGGGAAGTCTTGCCGATGCCCGCGAGCGGTTGGCCCGCATCGAGGGGCACTTGGGAATCGGCCTGCCACCACCGAACACGGCCGACAGCTAGAGGCTGGCCTACGCAGGCGTCTGATGGGTCTCAGTTCAGGAGGCTGCGGAGTTCGGCCAGGCGGGGGGCGACCACGTCGGAGATGATGCCGGGCCTGTCGCTCGGCGGTGCCAGGGCGGCCTCGCCCCAGAGTGCCCGGCCGGCCATGAATCCTGAGCAGCCGGCGGCAACAGCTGCGGCCACTTGATCACGGTATGACTCGAAGTTGCCGCCGCCCGACAGCAGGGTCCACGGCATGGGGCAGCGCTCGGTGATCTCCGCACAGGCGGCTGCCCACACATCGCGATCGAGCTCGCGGGAGGGGTCCACCGGGAAGGGCAGCTTCAGCAGATGGGGGTCCATGGCCGCGAACCGCTCGACCGTCTCGATTACGATGGCGCGGCGGGCGGCGGGGTCGTCGAGGCCGTAGTAGAGCGGCTCCAGCACGAGCGGGATCCCCACCCGGCGGCACTCGGCGAGAATCTCAGCAGCCACCCGCTCCTGGGCCGCGCCGTGGGCGCGGTCGGGGCGGTAGAGGACCAGCAGCTTCGCAGCCGAGGCCCCGCAGGCGGCCGCGGCCTCTACCGACCAGCCCTCCAGAATCCGTGTAGGGGCAGCCTCGGGATCAGCCGCGTAGCCCTGGGCCTCCAGCGCAGCGGTGAACCCCACCCCGTCGGGCAGGGTGCCATCGAGCAACTGAGGAATCGAGTACTCGGGCTCCAGCATCACACCGGTGGCCCCCTCAGCCAGGGCTCCGACCAGCTCGCGCTTCAGACCGGTCATGTCGTCGGCGCCGACCGAATCCTGGTCATCGGGGGCCAGGACCGCCCGCAGCGAGTCGCGGTGATCGATGGCGAGCACTCCGAAGCGCCCGCCGTTGGATATGCCGTCCAGGCTCACGACCCTGCCCCGGCGGGATGCGAAGAGGTCCAGAGCCGGCGCACCGACGAGTCCGAGATCCCGCCGAGGCTCACGACCCTGCCCCGGGGCCGTGCGGGGTCACCACCGGCAAACCCCACTCCCCCGCCGTCCAGTCGGACTCGATCCAGGTGTGCTCGGCCATGAAGCACGGGGGCGTGCGACGCTCATCATCCTGGAGCTCGCCCGCAAGATAGTTGAGGAAGTACATGTTGGCGCCTGGGCAGGCCACCGAGGTGTGATAGCCCTTGGGCACCAGCGCCACATCGCCGTCGGTCACGACCATGGCGTCGTCGTAGTTCTCGTCGTCCCTCCAGTTGCGGTGGATGGCGTAGCCCTCGGGCCGGTCGAGACGGAAGTAGTAGACCTCCTCGAGGTAGGGCGAGCCGTCGCGGCCGTCGTGGCAGTGCGGGGGCCACCCCGACCAGGTTCCCCGGGGCACGTAGACCTCATAGAGGATCAGCCGCTCCGCGGGCAGCGGATGGGCCAGCGAGTGGACCACCTGCCGATAGGCCTGCCCGCCGCCGCGGATCTCGATCCGCATCTCTGACGGCTCGAAGACGCGCACCGGGCAGCGGCCCTCTGCCGGAGCCGAGCCGACCGTCGCCCGCAGACCGGCATCGGACTCGATCCGGTACGGCGTGCCCGGCGGCAGGTACACGATCCGGGCCATCTGGGTGAACACCGAGTCCCGGCTCAGCTCGACCTCCATGTCGCCGTCGCCCACCACGACCCGGCCCTCGCCGGCCAGAGGCACGATGGCGGTCTCCCTGTCGGCTTGCACCCCGGACCACGGTGCGGCGGCGGTGACGTCCACCACCCCGAACTCCACATGGTCCCAGCCCGCGGACTGCGGAGTGACGTGAAGGAACCGCCCCGGACCCTCCGCGGGACGCAGAAGCGATGAACTGATCATTTGTTGCCTCCGGTATCAGTGGGCCACAATCTCGGGTTGGGCGACCGCGGTGCACACACCAAACCAACCCCAGAACCCAACGGCCACAATCTCGGGTTGGGCGACCGCAGTGGACACACCAAGCCAACCCGAGAATCAGTGGGAGAGGGCGCCGGTGGAGCGCTCGTAGCGAAATCGATTCAATAGCTCGCGGATGCCGGGAGGCTCGTAGCCGAGAACCTCCCTAGTGCGCCGCACACTCAAGCTGGTGTCGTACGGGATCGGGAACTCGCCCACCGCGCCGGCCGCCGAACGGTCCGGGGCCGTCGAGCTGAGCAGCGCCGGATCGAGATCGAAGACGTCGCAGGCGGCACGGGCCAGTTCCATGCGGCCCGTTGATTCGGCGCCGCAGCAATGGAACACGCCGACCCCGGCCTCGTCGGCCGCGATGCGCCACATCACTTCGGCGCACTCGCTGGCCAGCGACGGCGAGGCCACCATGTTGATGTCGTCGGCCTCCCACACCGCGAACGACCGGCCCACCTCCAGCGCGCCGACGATCGAGGTGACGAAGTACCCGAAGCCGCCGTCCTGCACCCGGGGGGTTGACTCGCGCATCCAGTGCATCCCACTGACCGCGGACACCCGAGCCACCGCGGCCCGTTCCGCGCTCAGGAGCGCGACCTGCTCGCTGGCCATCTTCAGCACGCCGTAGATGTTGACCGGGTTGGGCGGGGTGTCCTCATCGGCGCCGCTCTGGGTGCCGTCGAACACCCAGTCTGTGGACACCAGGATCAGCTTGGCCCCCACCTCGTCGGCCGCTCGGGCCAGGGTCTCGGTGGTGCCGACGAAGCTGCGCCAGGCCAGGTCCCGGTCGGCGTACATGGCCGCGAAGTCGTTGAGGATCATGGAGTGCACGATGACATCGGGCCCGAACGCGGCCACGCTGGCCAGCACCGCTTCGTTGTCGAGCATGTCGAGGCGCTCGGTGGTGAAGGTGCCCTCATCGGCGGGCACGAACCGGTGGACCGGGCAATGCACCTCAGCACGGTGACGCTCGGCGAAGACCTTGACGATGTTCGACCCGACGAAGCCGGTGCCCCCGGTCACATAGGCCCGCACGGCAACCCTCCTGACCCATCCGCCCACCGCGAACCGGCAGCACACGACGCCCAACACGGACCCCACCGCTGCCGATTCCGGATGGCGATGCAGGCGGCTCGCATAGCCGGATCAACCGACGTCTTCGATGGCGACCGGACGGTCCTCACGTACCGACTTCCAGGCGGCCAGGCCCATCACCAGCGGCGCCCGCCCGTCAGCCAGGTTTACCGGCGACGGCGCGCCGCCGACCATGGCCACGAAGGCGTTCCACTCGGCCAGGTAAGACGGGATGTAGCGATCCAGGAAGAAGTACGGCAGCGGCTCGCCGTGCACTCCGTCCCCATCCCAGTAGCGGGCGGTCGCCGAGGGCGGATTGTCCGAGGAGGCCATCCCGGCCGACCCGAAGGCCTCCAACCGCTGGTCGTAGCCGTAGACCGCTCGGCGGCTGTTGTCGATGGTGGTAATGGCTCCGCTGGCGTGGGTCACGACCACCACCGCAGTGTCGAGGTCGCCGGCCTCGCCGATGGCCGGATCCACCCTCACGCCCCCGGTGGCGTACACCTCGACCGCGTCGCTGCCGGTCACGAAGCGGGCCATGTCGAAGTCGTGGATGGTCATGTCGCAGAAGATCCCACCCGACACCTTGATATAGGAGATCGGGGGCGGGTCGGGGTCCCGGCTGGAGATGCGGACCAGATGCACGTCGCCCACGTCGCCGGCGGCGACCCGGTCGCGCACATGGCGGTGGGCCGCGTCGAATCGACGGTTGAAGCCCACCTGCACCGCGATTCCAGCCTCGGTGGCCGCCGCGATCCCCCGGTCCACCTCCGCCAGGTCCAGCGACAGAGGCTTCTCCACGAAGGCGGGCTTTCCCGCCGCGGCCGCCTCGACGAGCAGGTCTATGTGGGTGTCGGTGGAACTGCATATCGCCACCGCGTCCACGTCGTCAGCCTCGATCAGCTCGGCCGAGTTCGACGCGTGGCGGGCGCCAAATGCCGCGGCCACCGAAGCAGCAGCACCGTCGAATACGTCGTATACGGCCGCCAGTGCCGTGCCGGGGATCCTCTGGGAGATCAGCTCGGCGTGCATCGAGCCGATACGGCCACAGCCCAGCAACCCGATACGAACGGGATCGCTCACGTGACCGGGTCTCGCGGCGCGAGCCGGGACACCACCCGGCCGTTTCGAAGCGTCACGTCGTAGAGGGTGATGGGTTCGGTGGCGGGATAGCGCAGAGCCTCGCCGGTCCGCAGATCGAAGCAGCCGTTGTGCTTGGGGCACTCGACCATGCAGTCGAGCACGGCTCCCTCGGCCAGATGGGCCTGGCCGTGGGTGCACAGCCCGTCGCTGAGCACGAACTCCGAACTCGGGTCCCCTTCCCCGCTGTCCTCCGGGTCGAGGTCTTCGGGATCGAGGCGGTACAGCGCGTAGGTGGCGTCGCCCCGGTCCACCCGACGAGCCGAGCCCGGGGCCAGGCCCTCGGCCGGGCCCAAGTCGATCATGCCGTCGTGCACATCCCCGGCCCAGGCGGTCAGGCCCGTGTTCACGTAGGTCCGCTCCGGACTGCTCACTTCAGGCACGTCCGGGCGAGGATCGTCGTAAGTCGGATCGCGCCACTGGCGCCGCAGCGTCGCAAAGATCCGCCGGTAGGCGCTGATCGTGGACGAGTCCGCCGGGGCGAGGTACTGCTTGATCTCCTGGTGGAGAGCCGGCAGCGCGTAGTAGGGCACCGTCGGAAAGATGTGGTGCTCCACGTGGTAATTCATGTTGGAGTACAGGAACCTGAGGATCGGGTTCATGTACACGGTGCGGGAGTTGTAGCGATGGTCGAGCACGTCCTCGCGCAGGCCCGCGTGCTGCAGGGCCCCGAAGAACACCATGAGCCAGGCCCCGTAGAAGGTCGGCAGCCCGACGTAAAGGGCCGGAACTATCGAGCCGATGGCGACGCACCACACCGCGGTGCCGGCCAGCACGGCTATGTAGGCCCGAGACTCCCACTTGAGCTTGGGCAGCTCGTCGGTGGGGATGAAGTCCCGGGCGTCGTCGTCGATGCGGCCCGCGGCATGCTTGATGGTGCGCCAGACCGCCTTGGGCAGGAGCACGACCGGGAGATACACGCCGAGCACGGTGGGCAGGTTCGACGGGCGGGGGAACATGATCTCGGGGTCGCGCCCCACCACGATCGTGTCGGTGTGGTGGCGCACATGCGACCAGCGCCACAGCGTGGGTTGGCGCAGCAGCATGAACGACGCGATGTAGTAGACGACGTCGTTCAGCCACTTGGTGCGGAAGGCGGTGCCGTGGCCGCACTCGTGCCAGCGGGAGTCGCCCGCGCCGCCGTAGAGCGCACCGTAGGCCATGAAGGCCGGCGCCGCCCACCAGGAGCCCAGCGCTCGGAACGCGAGATATCCGAAGACACCCAGAAGGCCCAGCCACAAGATGGTGTCGCGGGCCGCCCGGGCGTTGGTGCGGACCTGCAGGGCCGTGAGCCGCTCGGGGTCGATGGGCGGGCGGAACCACTCCGCCTCCACCAGGCCCCTGTCGATGGCCAGCCTGGAGTCCTCCCCGACGAGACCGTAGTCACGCACGACCGCGGTCACCCCGGCGCCTGCGCGGCAACCGCACTCTCCGGTCCCCACTCGGGCCCGGGAAACACCGAGTCGCCCGCACCCAGCACGGTCTGGTCCCACTCGACCACCGCGCCGGTCATCATCCCCGACTCCGATGTGGCCAGGTGCACGATGGTGCGGGCGATCTCGGAGGGCTTGATCAGCCGGCCGAAGGGCATCTCGGCCTCAGCCCGCTGAAGCCAGCCGTCGGTGGCTCCATCGAAGGTGCGCTGGACGATGTCCTCGTTGGGGGTGTCCATCCACCCCGGGCACAGCAGGTTCACGCGGATGCGATGGCGCATCAGCGAGAAGGCCAGGTTGCGGGTCATGGCCACCAGCGCTCCCTTGGAGGTGGCATACGGCAGCAGCTTGGGCGGCCCGCCCCGTCCCGCGATCGAGCCGATCAGCACGATCGTGCCCTCGATCGACTCCCGGGCCATGACCCTCGCCACTCCCTGGCTCAGCAACCCGGGCGCCTTGACGTTCACGGCCAGCATGGCGTCCCACAACTCCGGCGCGGCGTCCCACACCGAGCCGCGGTCGGTGATGGCCGCGCAGTTGACGAAGCTGTGACAGGCGCCGAAGCGCTCGTCGAGTGCCGCGACTACATGCTCGCAAGCGTCGGCTTCGGCCAGGTCGGCGACCACGAACTCTGCCCGGCATTGCGGCATACGCAGCGACGCCGCAGCGCCCTCACCCTTGGCGCGGTCCCGGCCTACCAGCAGCAGCCCGGACGCTCCCTCGGAGACCAGACGCTGCGCGACCGCGTAGCCGAGCCCCTGCGAGCCCCCGGTGATGAGCGCTACACCGCCGCGGAACGACCCTGGATCACTCACCAGCCCGGCCATTCACGAGCCTGGATCCTTCACCAGCCCGGCCATTCACGAGCCTGGATCCTTCACCAGCCCACCCGCTGGGAGCCGCGGGCCTCGTCGAAGCCGGCCCGGGCTTCGACCACCTCGGGCCGGGCGCTCACCTCGGGCACGCTGACCTCCCAGAAGGCGCCGCCCTCGGTCCAGCTGGACGGGTGGATCCTCAGCGCGATCACATAGGTGCGATCGGCCTGCCTGGCCCGCTCGATGGCCGCCTCGAGCTCCGCCACTGTTCGCACCGTCTCGGACAGGCAGCCCATCGAGGCCGCGTGGGCCGCGAAGTCGACCTCGACGACCTCGCCGTCGGCCCGGTCGGTGCGGCAGTCCAACATGAAGTTGTTGAACGAGACCCCACCCGCGGACACCTGCAGCCGGTCGATGATGGCGAAGCCGCCGTTGTCGCACACGATCACGATGAGCTTGTGCCCCGACAGCACCGTGCTGTAGAGGTCGCTGTTCATCATCAGGTAGGAACCGTCACCGACGAGGGCGATCACCTCGCGGTCCGGCATGGCCATCTTCGCCCCCCAGGCCCCGGAGATCTCGTATCCCATGCACGAGTAGCCGTACTCGCAGTCGAAGGAATGGACCCCCTGCGAGCGCCACCCGCTGATCAGCTCGCCCGGGAAGCCGCCCGCGGCGGTGAGCACGTAGGTGGACTCGCCGGCGGCCCGGTCCACCGCTCCCACCACCTGCGCATAGGTGGGCAGCTCGTCGGCATCAGCACCGTCGGAGCCCGACCCCGAAGATGTCAGCGTCACCGGAGCAGCGACCTTGTCGATGTACGCGTGGTACTGGGCCGTCTCCGACGCCGCCCTCACCGACCAGGACTGCGGAGCCCGGTAGTCGCCGAGGGCTGCGCCCAGTTCGGCCAGCCCCTCCCGGGCGTCGGCCACCAGCGGCACCGACCGGTGCTTCACCGCGTCGAAGCGAGCCGCGTTCAGCCCGATGATGCGGGCGGCCTCGTCTCCGAACACGGTCCACGAACCGGTCACGAAGTCCCCGAGACGGGTCCCCACCGCCAGCACGCAATCGGCCTCCGCGGCCATGGCATTGCCCGAGACACAGCCGGTCACGCCGATCGGTCCGCAGTTGAGAGGGTGATGGGCGGGCAGCGAGGTACGGCCCGCGGTGGTCTCCACCACCGGGATGCCATGGGTCTCTGCGAATGCAGCCAGCTGCTGCTCGGCCAGCGACCAGCGCACCCCGCCGCCGGCGATGATCAGGGGCCGCTGCGCGCCGGCCAGGACCTCCGCGGCCCTGCGCAGCTCGCGCCGGTCGGGCCTGGGCCGGCGGATCTCATGCACCGTCTCGTCGAAGAAGCGGACCGGGTAGTCGTAGGCGTCCCCCTGCACGTCCTGAGGAAGCCCGATGAAGGCGGGGCCGCAGTCCCCCGGGTCGAGCATGGTGTGGACCGCGTGCGGCAGCGAGTGAACGACCTGCTCGGGCGACGTGATCCGGTCCCAGAAGCGCACCACGGCCCGGAAGGCGTCATTGACGGTGGTGGTGGGAGAACCGAAGTGCTCCACCTGCTGAAGCACCGGATCGACGATGCGGTGATCGAACGTGTCGCCCGAGATCAGCAGCACCGGCAGCCGGTTGGACAGCGCCACCGCGGCCGCGGTCACCATGTTGGTGGCACCAGGGCCGATGGAACTGGTCGCCACCATGATCCGGCGCCGCTTGTGGGCCCGGGTGAAACCGCAGGCGGCCAGGGCCATGCCCTGCTCATTCTGGCCACGCCATGTGGGCAGGGTGTCGCCGGCCTGCTCCAACTCGTGGCCGAGGCAGGTAACGTTGCCGTGGCCGAAGATGGCGAACACGCCCGCGAACAGTGGCACGGTGTCGCCATCGACCTCGATGCGCTGCGCGGCCAGGTAGCGGACCACCGCCCCCGAAGTTGTGAGCCTTACCGTCTCCATGGCCTGCCTCTCCGTGGCCTCCCGGCCCTCAGTCGATCCGCACCTGAATCAAGCGTGTCAAGTCTCTTGGTATCAGCTTCGCTACGGTGCTGCACCCTCTTCAAGCGTGCCCGCGCAGGTGAAGCCGCCTCGCGCCGCAGCGTGGTGTCTCCCGCTCTTGCTCGCTTGCGCTCACGGGCCGCTCGGGCCACGGCCTCGCTCAGTGTCTCGGAGACTCCCTGCATCGTTCTGCCCGTCCGCTCGGCCTCTCAGTCGATCCTCACCGAAACCACGTCCGTCCAGGCACCGGTCTGCCAGCTGCGCAGCAGCGCGGCCTGCACGCTCACGTACTCCAGCGCCTGCTCCATCCCCGCGGAGTGGGGCCGGCCCTCGGCCACCGCGGCCAGAAACTCGTGGTCCTGGATGGTGACCACATCCTCGAAGCCGATCGGGTTGGCCTCGCCGGGAACGAAACCGGCGTGGTACGGATGGCGCTCACCGGCATAGACGGTGGTGTAGCCCCGATCGCCCTCGATGATCTTGAACAGCCGAATCTGGTTCATGGTCTCGAAGTTCCAGCTGAGCGCGCCGTCGGTGCCGTGGACATCGAAGGCCATCTGGCTCTGGGGCCCCACCATCGTCCGGCTGGCCTCGAAGGTGCCGCGGCTGCCGTTGGCGAACACGGCCATGGCGCCGAAGTAGTCCTCGTTGGTGACCACCCCGACGGGGTCGCCCGGCGCGCCCCGGTCGTAGTGGGTGCCCGACGCGGACGGCAGGGGCCGCTCCTTGATGAACGTCTCGCCGGTGCCGACCACCCGCAGTATCGGGCCGTTGAGCATCATGGCCAGATCCATTGCGTGGCTGAGTATGTCGGTCGAGACGCCGTGGCCGGCCTGCTCAAGCAGGAAGCGCCAGCTGAGCTGCCCAAGATGGTCGGCTCCGTACATGGAGAAGAAGCGGCCCCGGTAGTTCGTGATCTCGCCGAGCTCGCCGGCGGTGATCAGGTTGCGGGCGTGCTGCACCAGCGGCACGAACCGGTAGTTGTAGCCGACCCCGGTGATGACGCCGGCGTCGCGGCAGGCTTTCTCAGCCCGGGCCGTCTGGGTGGGAGTGCCTCCGACCGGCTTCTCGCAGAACACGTGCTTTCCCGCCGCGGCGGCGGTCTCCACCATCTCGGAGTGCACCATGTTGGGGGCACAGATCACGACCACGTCCACATCCGGGCGGTCCACCGCGGCTCGCCAGTCGCCGGTGACCTCGCGAAAGCCGAAGTCCATCTTCGCGATGTCCCGCCGCTGGGCCAAGGTGTCGGCGCACACCGTCAACTCGGGGCGGTATCCGAGGCCGTCGAAGATCATCCGCAGGCGAGCGTAGGACCGGGCATGGGCCTGACCCATCCAGCCGAAGCCGATGACGGCCATCCCTAGGCGTCGACTCTCACTCATCGTGATCTCCGGCAATCCTGAGTAGATCGGGCCGACGCCCGGGAGGTTGAGCAGTTCTGTCTCATGACGCTCTCCGCCGATCCACGGCGGGATCGGCTGCGGCCGGATCGAGCAGGTGCTCAGGAGTCCCGCCCCGCAGCCATTCGGCCGCCTGGCCGAGGGCCTGATCGAGCAGCCTGACCATGCCCGCGGTGGTCGACGAGGCCACGTGCGGGGTGACGATCACATCGTCGCGTCCGAGCAGCGGATGGCCCACCGGCAGCGGCTCGGGCTCGGTGACGTCGAGGCCGGCCCCGGCGATATGGCCCGACTCCAGGCCGGCGAGCAGCGCGTCGTGGTCGACGAGCGAGCCCCGCGCGCAGTTGACGATGATGACCCCGGACGGCATGGCCGCGATGGCCCGGGCATCCACGATGTGGCGGGTGGCCCCGGTGGCGGGGGCGTGAAGCGACAGCACATCGCTGCGTCGCCATAGATCGTCGAGATCGACCGGTTCTCCCACGGCGGCCACCTCGGAGGCGTCGAGATGGGGATCGTGCACAAGCGCCCTCATGCCGAGAGCCGTGGCGTAGCGCCCGACGCGGTTCCCGATGCGACCGCAGCCGAGCAGTCCCAGGCTCCGGCCGTGGAGCTCCAGGGCGCGGTGGCTGGCCCGGTAGTCGCCCAGTCCGGTCCCGAGCCGCCTCTCGGAGACCTTGATCCGCTTGGACACTGCCAGCAGCAGCGCCAGGGCGTGCTCGGCGGTGGACACGGTGGGCGCGTCGGGTGCGTTGCACGCGGCCACGCCGGCCGCGGCGCACTCCGCCACCTCCACGTTGTCGTAACCGATGCCGGCGCGGGCCACCACCTTGAGCCTGGGCAGGCGCCGGCACGCGTCGGAGTCCCAGGGCTGGTCTGCGCCGACCACGGCGCCGTCGGCGTCGGCGAGATCGTCGGTCAGCCTGATGTCGTCGGGAACGGCGACCGCCGGCGGCGGCCGGCGGTCGATCCAGATGCGCCAGGTGGCCGGGGCGTTCATGCCGCCTCCCCCTTTCCAAGGCCGGTACCGGCGAGCACAGCATCAATCTCGGCGGCGGTCGGCATGGCGTCTGCGCATGTCAAACGGCCGGCCACTATCGCGCCCGCGGCATTGGCCCTGGTGACCGTCTCAACGGGGTCGAGGCCGGCCAGGAGCCCGTCGGCCAGCGCGCCCCCGAAGGCGTCGCCCGCACCGAGCCCGCACACGACCTCTACCCGCACCGGAGGCACGCTGGACCTGCCCTCCGTCGTTGCGACCAGCACGCCGTCGGCCCCCATCTTCACCACTGCGAGCGACACGCCTCGCTCGAGCAGGCGGTCGGCGGCCTGGTCCGGATCAGCGGTGCCGACCGCGATCTCGCACTCGGTCCGGTTCCCGACAGCCACCGTCGCGTAGTCGACCGCGGCTCCGATGTGCTCGGCCGCCTCGACCGGCGACGACCAGAAGCTGGGCCGGTAGTCCAGGTCCAGGACCGTGTGCTCGGCCCGGTGGCGCCTCTCCAGCACGGTCCTGACCGCCGAGCGTGACGTCTCCTGTGCGAAACGCGAGCCGGTCACCCACAGCACCGGCACCGTGTGGGCCTCCTCGGGAATGTCACCGATGGTGAGGTTCATGTCGGGCCCTCGCGGCTCCCGGTAGAACAGCAGGGGCGGGTCGGTCGGGGGATCCAATGCGCAGAAGGCCAGTGCAGTGCGCAGGTCCGGGTCCACCGACACGAAATCGTTGACCACGCCGAACTGCTCGGCCAGCGCGGTGCGGATGTACTCGCCAAAGCCGTCGTCGCCGACCCGGGTGACCACTGCTGCCCGGCGACCCAGCCGGGCCGCGGCCACCGCCACGTTGGTGGGCGATCCGCCGATCGACTTGGCGAACGACGACACCCTGCTGAGGGGCACGCCGCTCTGCTGCGGGTACAGGTCGACGCTCACGCGGCCGACGGTCAGCAACTCCAAGTCGGTCATCGGTGTCGGGGGGAGGTATGGGGGGCTGCCGCCCGGTCGACGACAGCCGGCGGGCGGGGACGGATCACCCTCAGCTGGTGCCGGCCTGGGCCAGTTCGTGCTGGAGCTCCTCGAGCTCGGCGCCGCCGGCCATCAGCTGGGTGAGCTCGCCCTGCGACAGCTCCTCCTTGGCCCAGTTGCCCAGGGAGCGGCCCCTCTGGAGGATCACGAACCGGTCGCCCACCGGGTAGGCGTGATTGGGATTGTGCGTGATGAAGATGACGGCCAGGCCCTGGTCACGGGCCTCGACGATGCGGCGCAGCACCACGCCCGACTGCTTCACGCCCAGCGCGGACGTGGGCTCGTCGAGTATCAGCACCCGGGCGCCGAAGTAGCTGGCCCGGGCGATGGCCACCGACTGGCGCTCGCCGCCCGACAGCGTGCCCACAGGCTGTTCGGTGTCGCGAATGTCGATGCCCATCTTGGCCATCTCTTCCTTGGCGATGCGCTTAGCCCCGTCGATGTCGATCTGGCGGAACGGCCACATGCCCGTCTTGGGTTCGGCACCCAGGAAGAAGTTCCGCCACACCGACATCAGCGGCACCATTGCCAGATCCTGGTAGACGGTCGCGATGCCACGAGCCAGCGCCTCGCGGGGCGAGTTGAACTTGACCTCCTCGCCCTCGAGGAGCAGTTCGCCCTCGTCGTGCTGGTGCACGCCGGCCAGGATCTTGATGAAGGTGGACTTGCCCGCGCCGTTGTCGCCGAGCACGCACGTCACCTCGCCCGGGTTGACCGTGGTGCTGACGCCGGTGAGAGCAATGATGTTGCCGTAGAACTTCGAGATGTTCCGCAGTTCGAGAAAGTCGGTGCTCATCAGAGTGCCTCCTTGATAGGGGGAATCGCCGCCCGGACCGTCGATGCCGTCATCGGACCTTCTCCGCCCGGCCCCGCACGTAGTTGTTGACCAGCACGGCCACCAGCAGCAGCGCGCCCAGCACCAGGAAGCGCCAGTCGCTGTTCCATTGGGCGAAGCCGATGCCCTGGGAGATCATCCCCCAGATCAGCGCGCCGATGCCGGCTCCGAGCGCTGAGCCGTAGCCGCCGGTGAGCAGGTTGCCGCCCACCACCGCCACGATGATGTAGCGGAACTCGTTGCCGTCGCCCACGTTGGCCTGCACGGCAGTGAGCCTGAAGGCGATCAGCATCCCGGTGATCCAGGCGGCTCCCGAGACCAGCATGAACAGAATGGTCTTGGTGCGCGCCGCCGGGACTCCGATCGAGCGGGCCGCCTCCTTGTTGCCGCCCACTGCGAGGATCCAGCTGCCGAACTGGGTGCGCATCAGCACCCACGATCCGACGGCCGCGAATATGAGGAATGCCAGCACCACCACACCGAACTGGGTCTCCGGGCATCGGAGTACGTCGTCGCTCCCCAGCGTGCAGATGGCCTCGAGTTCCGCTCCGGTGATGAACAGCAGACGAGAGGCCACGCCCAGCAGCGCAGCGCCGATGCCGATCGTCACCAGGGCCCGCCCCACGCCCTCGTCGCTGGTGAACAGGGTCCGGTACACCGTGCCGACGGCATACACGCCGAAGGCGACTATGCCGCCCACGGCTGCGCCGGCGATGAGGGCGTAGAGGATGTCGTCGCCGTCGATCAGCTCGGACACCGCGAACACCACCGCGGCCACCGCTCCGACGATCATTCCGACCCGGATCCATGGGCCGAGCTGCGGCGGAGCCGGCGCCGAGGTTCGTCTGGCACTCAGATAGCGGGCGACGGCAGCCGCGGCCAGCGCCAGCGCCAGCAGCAGCAGCACGCTGAACAGTTCGACCCGCAGCTTGCGAGACATCGACTCGGACTGGACGAAGAAGGCCAAGACCACGATCGCGGCCGAGGTGATGAGCGAGACGACAACCGACGGCCGCATCCGGCCAGCCGCCGACGTGAGCAGGAGGACCCCCAGTATCGCGAGCCCGCCGAACAGGATCGTCCGCGCCGCCTGAATAGTCACCAGGAAGCTGACGGAGGGCACCAGCATAAGCGCCGCGCCGATGGCGGGATAGCCGGGGGTGACGCGGCCCAGCGCGGCGAGCACGCCCAGCACACCGATCAGCCCCATCCCGATAGCGAAGATGATGCGGCCGGGCGATCCCCCGAGGAAGCCCAGCGAACCGGAGTTTTCCGCATCCATCAGCCCGGCGATCACCATTGCCGCCACCACAGCCACGATCCCGCCCGCGAAGTAGCTCACGAACCCGGTGGAGACACCCCTTTCGGACTGATCCGGGCGCTCGTAGCGAGCCAGGCACCAGCCAGCCACGCCCACGAGCACGCCCGCGCCCGTCAGCAGGCCGTAGACCAGGTCGGCGCCGTCCTGGGTGAGCAGCAGCGCGAAGCCCGCCATGGCGGCCACCGTGCCGGCGAGGCCCGTCACGATTCCTGCCGGGTTGGAGCTCTTGCGACGCGCGTAGCTCAGCTCCAAGGTTCCGAGCAGGAGCGCCGTACCGCCGAACACCAGCAGTCCGGCCCAGGCCCAGTCCCGCCCGTCCCAGATGTGTCCGTTGCGAAGCCACGACGCGCCGAAGATGCCGTTCCAGAAGTCGTAACCGGCCGCCTCGTCCAGCCCCTCCACGAGCACCTTGTTGGTGAAGAGCTTGGCGAAGCCGAGTTTGGCGCCGATGAGTATGAAGAACGTGCCGAGCGTGACTATGAAGCTCGGCAGGGACGTCTTCTCCACCAGGGTGCCGTTGAACCACCCGATGGCCAGCGCGAAGGCCAGCGACAGGGGCACTGCGATGTGCAGGCCCAGCCCAGCTCCGGCGATGTCGCTGGCCAGCAGGATGAGGACGATGGCCGTCGCACCGGTCATCGCGCCCGAGGAGAGGTCGAACTCGCCCCCGATCATCAGCAGCGCCACCGGCACGGCCATCAGGCCGAGGTAGGCGGCTACGTCGAGGAAGTTCGCGGTTCCGCCCACCGTGCCGAAGGGCGACGAGACCAGCCAGAACAGCAGCCACACGCCGCCCGCGCCGAGCAGGGCCCCGATCTCCGGCCGGGTCAGTAGTTGCTGTATGGGCCCCCGATGGGCGAGCCTCTCGTCGGTTGTGCCGCCGGCGGGCGCATCGGCAACTGCCGGGGCGTCTGCGTCGTCTTCAGCCATGTGATCCCCCAATCATGTGATCCCCAAATGAAGCGGTGGCCAATCTGTGGCCGACCCGGTGAGCGAGGCGGCCTTGACCCGGCGCCGGGGCCGTTGTTCGGGGAGGACCCCGGCGCCGGACAAGCTAGCAGGGGCGGCCGGCCCCAACCGGCCGCCCCTGGTGCGTGATTTACGCGTCTTCCGTTAGCGGGTGCCCTGGCTGACCAGCGCCTTGACCGCCGAGGCGTTGGCGGTGTCGACGAAGCCCGGACCGGTGAGGATGGGCAGGCCGCCGCCCGCGGTGTTCTGGTTGGTGGCCTGCAGGTGCATCAGGATCACCGGCAGGTAGCCCTGCAGGTACTGCTGCTGGTCGACGGTGAAGGCAACGTCTCCGGCCTCGATGGCGTCGATCAGGTCGCCCGACAGGTCGAAGCCGCCGATGACCAGCTGACGGCCGGCCTGCTCGCCGGCAGCCAGTGCCCTCAGCGGAAGGTTCGGGCCCACGCCGAGCACGCCGTCGATGGAGGGATCGGCCTGAAGGATGGCCGCGATGCCGTTCTGCTGCTCGTCGGGATTGGCGTCGAGACCGACGAACTCGGAGGTCACATCGCCGTTGAAGGTCTCGGCGAGACCCTGGCAGCGCTCCTCGAGGGCCACGTTGGACTGCTCCTGGCGGGCGCACAGTACGTGCGTGGACCCCAGGGTGTTGAAGCGCTCGCCCGCGCCGTTGCCGGCGACGATCTCGGTCTGGCCCACGTGGGTGACCGCGCCGAGGTCCTTGTAGTTGTTCACGCCCGAGTTCAGGGTGTACAGCGGGATGCCGGCAGCCACGACGGACTCGGCCGCGGCGGTCACGCCGGCCGGATCGGCCAGCGAGATGGCAATGCCGTCAGAGCCCGAAGCGATGGCAGCCTCGATCTCCTGGGACTGGGCCAGGGCGTCGTTGTTGGAGCCGAAGTACACGACGTCGCAGCCGATGGCCGCGGCGGCGTCAGCGACGGCCACCTCCACGACCGACCAGAACACGCCGGAGTCGCCGTGGGTGATTACGTGGTAGGTCTTGTCGCAGCCCTGCGTGTCGACGACGTCATCGGTCGCAGCCTCGGTGGCCGGTGCGGCTTCCTCGTCTGCGGGAGCAGTCGTCTCAGCCGGGGCGGCCGGCTCGGGCGCGTCGTCGCCGTCGTCATCACCGCACGATGCGGCTACAAGCGTGATGGCGAGCACCACAGCGAGCAGCTTCCATAGTCTTGTCATTTGGTTATCCCTCCGGGAATCGGTGGTTGTTGTGTATTGCTCCGCTGCCCGCGCGGGCGGGCACCAGACCTCGCAGGAAGTCCAGGCTCAGATCAGCGTTGCGCCTGAGCCAGGCCACCGCGGAGAGGTCGCCCTCTGCGATGGCTGCATCCTGCTCCAGGACGTACCAGAGGTCTCGTCCTGACTCTTCGAGACGGGCGACGATCTCGGTGATCGCCACCTTTCCTCGACCTAGGGGCGGGAACAAGCCGTGCTGCACGGCCTCCATGAGCGACAGCTCTCCCGCCGTCAAGCGCGCCCCGAGGGCGGGATCCACGTCCTTGAGGTGGACGAGACCCACGCGGTGCGCGTAGCGATCCAGAAGTTCCACGATGTCGGTCCCACCGATGGTGATGTGGGCAGTGTCCAGCACGAGCGGGACGTCGGAGCCTTCCAGCACCCGGGCCAGTTCCGCGTCGGTCTCGACCAACGAGCCGAAGTGCGAGTGGAAGACCTGCACCAGACCATGCGCGCCGACCAACGCATCCATCTCACCCAGAAAGCCGCACAGCGAAGCCCACTCGGGATCGGTGAGCGGCCGGTGGCGCCAGTGGTCGGGGTGGCTGACGGCGCAGGTCACGAAGAACTGCCCTCCGGCGCGGCCGATCAACTCGGCCCAGCGGTTGGCCGCGGCGCGGGTCTCGGCGGCGCAGTCCGGGTCGTGCAGGACCAGCGGGACGAATCCTCCCAGCAGGCGCAGGCCGTGGTCATCGAGCGTGGCGCGCAGTCGCTCCGGCCCGGTCGGCAGGTAGCCGAGGGAGCCCAACTCGGTATGGGTGAAGCCCGCCGCGGCCATCTCGGCCAGCACCCGGTCGACGGGAAGCTGGTATCCCCACCCGGGCATCTCGCACACGCCCCAGCTGATGGGAGCGGTAGCGACCCGGTCGAGCAGCGCGGTGCCTACCGCGGCCGTCATGACGCGCCCGCGAGCGGTTCGCGTGCTGTCGTGGGCTTAGCGCCTGCCAGCGGCATGTCCCGTGCAATCCCCCCGCCACACTTGGAATTGAAGCGCTCCATTGGAATTAGAGCGCTCTAATGGTCTATCGTGCCCGGCGTGACATGTCAAGCCGTACGCCGGAGTTGACATGAGCCGCCCGACCATGGAGGACGTCGCCAAGCGGGCCAAGGTGTCGCGCGCGCTGGTGTCGCTGGTCATGAACAACTCGCCGCAGGTCTCCGACGAGAAGCGGGAGTCCGTGCTCCGCGCCGCCGAAGAGCTGGGCTACCGGCCCAACCTTGCGGCCCGCCAGCTGGCGAAGAGGCGCACCCAGACCATCGGCGTGCTCGTCGACGACCTCAGGAACCCGTTCTTCGGGGAAGTCGTCGACGGGATCGAGGCGGAGGCCGCCGACCACGGCTTCACCGCGCTCATCCTCAACGGCCACCGCGACGCCCGGCGGGAGCTCGATGCCGTCGAGACCTTCCTGCAGTTCCGCGTGGAGGGGATGGCATTGGTCGGCCCCCGCGTCGGAGACGACGACCTTGCCCGGCTCGGCGGCGCCACTCCCTGCGTGGTCGTCGCCAGCGGCAGCGCGCATCCCGGCGTCGACACTGTCACCACGGACGGTCGATGGGGAGCTGAGCTGGCCGTGGAACACTTGGCATCGCTGGGCCACACCAGGATCGCGCACATGGACGGGGGCAGCAACGTTTCCGCCGCCGAGCGACGCGCCGGCTACCGGTCCGCCATGCAGGCTGCGGGCATCGGCGACTTCATCGACATCCGCGCCGCCGGTGACGACGAGGCCGACGCCCTCGACGTGATCGACGAGCTGCTGTCCGAGGCCGATCCCCCGACGGCCATCTTCGCCTTCAACGATCTGCTCGCAGCCGGAGCCCTGAACCGCCTCGACGACGCCGGCGTGGCCGTGCCCGGAGAGGTGTCGCTCATCGGCTTCGACAACACCTTCATCTCCGCCCTGCGCCACCTGTCGCTCACAACCATCAATCAGCCGAAGCTCGCCATGGGCCGCCTCGCGGTCGGCACACTCCTCGAGCGCCTGTCCGACGGCTCCGGTGAGCCGATCCGCCACACGCTGAAGCCCGAACTGGTAGTACGGGGCACCACGGGATCGCCTTCGAACGGGTCGGCCCGACCCGACGGACCCCCCGGCCCGCACCGGACCTGACGATGCTCGACCATGTCTTCACCGACGCCATCGGCGCCCTGCGCGACGCCTTCGAGGACGCGCTGCTGGAGCGGCAGGCCGGTGAGGAGAGATTCCAGACCGACGTCCTGGCGGGCGACATCTCCTGGGAGAACTCGTATGCCCTCCCCGGGGAGGGGCAGCCACCTAGAGTCTGCGCCGACGTCAGCTGTGTGTGGCCCACATGGTCTCAGGCCGCCTACTTGAGTTGGTACGCGGGCGACGGCTACGCCGAACCGCCTCGCATCGAGATCAAGATCCTGTTGCGGGCCCAGTGCCTGGCCGAGGCGCCCGAGCCCGCCATGGTCCTGGGCGTCCTACCCCAGACCAGCCCCGACATCGGCACCGAGCCGCTCGCACGAGGCGGTCCCAGGGTCGAGTCGCTGTATGCCGAGGATCTCGACGACGCCGACTCGACCGAGTACGCCATCGACATCGGTTACGAGGGCGCTTACGAACTCGACGAGGCCGGCCTGTCCGACGGCGCGGAACTCGACAAGCACTTCAATGCGCTCGGTGGTTGGATCGCGTCGATGCTGGTGCGCCTGGGCGACCTCGAACTGCGCTACAGACCAGCTCTCAGGGACTGATCGCGCTCTCGGCCGCGGCGGTCGGCACTGCCGCTCACAGCCCGCGGCGAGTCTCCCCCAGGTCCTCGTAGGAAGGCGTACGGCCCTCGGCGTGGGCCCTGAACGACTCCTCCAGATCTCCTGGATGGAACATGCCCGACTGCCACAACGCGATGTGGCGAAGCGAGTCCTCCACGGAGTGGTCCCGGCTGTAGTTGATGGCCTCCTTGGTGCCGTGTATCGCCAGTGGCGACTTCGACGCGATCTCTGCGGCGATGTCCATGACCGCGCCCATCATCGAGTCGTGGTCGTCGAAGACCTCGTTGACCAGTCCGAGCTGCCGGGCCCGCGGCGCAGGCATGCGCCGGCCCGTGTATGCATACTCGCGGGCCACCCCAGGTGGGATCAGCTTGGGCAGGCGCTGCAGCGTTCCCACGTCCGCGGTCATCCCGATATTGATCTCGTGGATCGAGAACCAGGCGTCGGCCGTGGCGTAGCGGCAGTCGGCCGAGGTCACCAGATCGACGCCACCGCCCACGCAGGCTCCCTGGATCGCGGCCAACACCGGCATGCGGGCCTCCTCCAGTGCGGTGAACGACCGCTGCAGGTGCAGCAGGCTCAGGCGCACGTTCGCCCGGCGCCTCCCGATCTCGCCCGACTCACTTTCGAGGGTTGCGTCGCTGGCGAAGACCGAGAGGTCCATTCCGGCGCAGAAGTGACGCCCTTGCGCCGACAGCACGATCACCCGCGCCCTCCCGGAGTCGGAGATCTCGTCGACAATGGCCGGCAGTTCCGACCAGAACTCCGGGATCATCGTGTTGAGCTGCTCGCCGCGGCTGAGCCGCACATGCGCTACACCCCCGGACTCCTCGACGTCGAAGCACTGGTAGCCCATGCCTGCAGGCTAGTGCGAGGAAGACCGCGGGCTCATCGCTTCGATCAGCCTCGAGATCAGTGCTTCCCATTCCTCGGCGGGCACACGGCTGTCCTCCGGCTGTGACGAGATGACCAGGTGCATCCCGAGGCTCAGGGCCTGATACAGGGAAACTATGGCGTCCGTGCTCAGATCGGGCTTGACTGATCCCGCGGCCTTGCCTCTGGACACGATGGCACCCAACTTGGCGGCCTCCTCGCTCATGGAATGGGAGACGGCGACACGGAAGCTGTCATCGCGCCGCGCGCTGACGAAGGCTTCAAGCATCACCTCCCGCGCCATGAGGTTGTCGGTCGAGACGAGGTCCGCGCCCACCTGCGCCAACGTCTCACGTGCGGAAGCCTCGGTGTCGGCCGGCGAAAGACGCATGCACTGCGGAACGATGTAGCGCACCGCGTCAACGATCAGATGCCGCTTCCCAGGCCAGCGAGCGTAGATCGCGCCGGTGGTGAGACCGGCGCGCCGGGCTATGTCGGAGACGGTAGCCGCCTCGAACCCGTGCTCTGCGAACGCGGCAACGGCCGCTTCCAGCAGGCGCTCTGTGGTATCGCGCGCCCGGCCGGCCGAGCCGTCGCTTGAGGGGGGGTCCATCGCTGGGTCCGACTGATAATAATTATTATTGTCAGATATCAACATGAGCTATAATGTTATTGGCTATGGCAGTGGAGACACAACGACTCAGTGAACGGACCCCGTCGGGCTCGAGGGCCACTCAGAATCGGGCGACGAATCTGTGCAGATTGCGCGCCCAGACGGCGCTGAGCACCCCACGGGCCACGACCGCTCCGATCGCGCCGCCCATCCACCAGGGGAACCGCAGGGTTTCGTTCCACTCGAACCGCGTGTGGGCCTCGCCAGCGGGTGTCGTGAAGGGCGTGAGCCGGAACTGTCCGTCGCCGGAGACCACACCGTGGTGACGGATCCCCATCGCCACCCTGTCGCGCCAGTCGGTGACCTCCATCCGATCGATGAGCCGCAGAGGACCCAACCGCGTGACGCACTCGAAGCGCGTCCCTGCACCCTCGGTGTCATCGGTCAGGAAACGGATCGATTCAGCGTCGCTCATCCACTCCACGTGGCGGTCTATGCGGCGCAGGTCCTCCCACACCACCGAAGGCGCGGCGGGCACGACCGTCGAGACCTGGATGGTGACCACCAGCCGAGCCTAGGACCAACGGTGAGGCCCGAGGTCACGCGGGCCCGCTGGCCGTCGCGAACTCTGACAGCGCCACCTGAGGGCGGGCGCCGACATGGCTGATGACCTCGGCCGCGGCCAGGCTGCCCAATTCTGCGCAGCGGGCCACGGCCGCGCCCCGGCTGAGGCCCCACAGGAACCCCGCGGCGTACAGGTCGCCGGCTCCGGTGGCGTCGACGACCTCCGGGATCTCAGCCGCGGGCACCATCGCCAGCTCCGAGCCCTGGACCGCCACCGAGCCGCGGGCACCGCGGGTAATGGCCACCGTGCGCGCCATCTCGGCCGTGCGGTGGAGGGCTGCGCCGAAGTCGTCGGTGCAGTGCAGCGCGCACACCTCTGCCTCGTTGGCAAACACCACGTCGACACGGTCCTCGATCAGATCGAGCCACTCGTGGCGATGCCGCTCCACGCAGAATGAGTCGCTCAGCGCCAGGGCCACCGTCCTGCCCGCGGAGGCCGCGGCCGCCATGGCGACGCGGATGGCGTCCTTGGCCACCTGCACGTCCCAGAGGTATCCCTCGCAATAGGTGATCCCGGCCGAGGCGACCAGATCGGTGTCCACGTCGGCGGGGCCCAGCAGCGCGGCGGTGCCCAGGCAGGTGTTCATCGTGCGCTCCGCATCCGGGGTCACCTGGACAAGGCAGCGGGCGGTGGGAGGCCCGTCCGGCGCCGGCGGCACGTCGAATGAGACTCCTGTCGCCCGGATGTCGTGGACGAACACCTCGCCGAGCTGGTCGTCGCGCACCTTTCCGATGAAGGCAGCCCGGCCACCGAAGGAGGCGACCCCGGCCATGGTGTTGGCCGCCGATCCGCCGGAAGCGGCGACTCCCGGCGGCATGGCCTCGTACAACTCGGCGGATCTCTCGGCGCTGACCAGGGTCATCGCCCCCTTCACCAGGTCGTGGTCGACGATGAAGGAGTCAGGAACGGTCGTGATCACATCGACAATGGCGTTGCCGACACCCACAACATCGAGCGCTGGTTCCAAGAAGCCTCCCTATCCGCCCAAGACAGTAGGCCGGGACGGGTCCGTGTTTCCCGCTCTTGTTCGCTGCGCTCACGGGCCGCTCGGGCCCTGGGATTCTCAGCCCGTCGCCACCCGGCGGGCCAGCGAGCGGAAGGCCATCACGAAGGTAACGAGAGCGAGCCCGCCGATAGCCGCAGAGGCCTTGCCGATCGCGACCGCGTCCCAGCCGCCGGAGAGCAGCGACCGCATGCCCTCGAGCAGGTAGGTGACGGGGTTCCAGGCAGCCACGGTCTGCATCCAGCCGGTCATCAGCTCGCGTGGCAGGTACGCGGGGGTCAGGAAGGCGAACGGGAAGAAGATCAGGAACGACGAGTTCACCGCGGCGGGGTTCCCGGTGCGCAGGGCCACTGTGTACGGGAATCCCGTGAACGCGAGGCTCCACGCCACCGCCAACCCCAGGAAGACCAGGATCCCGAGCAGCCCGGTCTCGAAGCGCACGCCGGCGACGAAGCCCATAGCGATAACGACGAACGACAACGCCAGCGCCAGGACGATGTCGGCGACCATCATGCCGAGCAGCAGCGTCGTGCGCCGCACCGGCGTGACGAGCATGCGGTCCAGGTAGCCGGTCTGGATGTCGATGACCAGCACCGACGCCCGGGAGATGCCGGTGACCGCGAAGATGATGGCGACCGGTATCTGGAACGCCCGGTAGTCGATGCCGGGCGAGCGCTCCACGAACGACTCCAGCGCGCCGATGTTGACGATGAAGAAGAACGTCGGGATGATCAGCGCGGGGGCCATGGCCTCGGGCTCTCGCAGCAGGCTGCGCACGGAGCGGCGGGCCACCGTGGCGATGTCGGTGACGGTCCCCACCGGGCGGACCATTCCGCCACCGGCCGCGACGGCCGCGCCGGACGGCGTGCTCACGGCCCGCCGCTCCCCGCAGCCGCCGCACGAGAGCCCGATCCTCCGGCCCCATCGCCGCCCTCGGCGGCCGGATCCAGGGCCGACATCCGGTATCCGGTGGCCAGCAGGAACACGTCGTCGAGCGATGGGGTGCGCACGGTGAGCGACTGAGGATGGAACCCTGCCCCCGAGAGTGCCACAGCCACGCTCCCGACGGTGGCCGCACCGTCGGCGGTGGCGATGGTGATGCCGCGGCGACCCCGGGTGACGGCATCGACATCGGGCACCGTCTCGGCGACCGTCGCTGCTCCGGCGATGGCGTCGGGGGGAAGGTCCACCACGATCACGTCGGCGCCCACGGCCCGCTTCAACTCCGACGGCGGCCCCTCCTCGACTATCCGGCCGTCGTCGATGATGGCCACCCGGTCGGCCAGCGCGTCGGCCTCCTCGAGGTACTGGGTGGTGAGGAACACCGTCACCCCGAGCTCGCGGTTCAGCCGGCGCACCTCGTCCCAGACCTGCGCCCGGCTCACCGGATCGAGGCCGGTGGTCGGCTCGTCCAGGAACAGCACCTCGGGGCCGTGTATCAGCGAGGCGGCGAGGTCGAGGCGGCGTCTCATCCCGCCGCTGTAGGTCTTGATGCGGGCATCCATGGCGTCGCCGATGTCGGCGAGGTCCACGGCCCGCTCGATGGAGGCGGCCCGGTCCGCCGCGCTCAACCCGTACAGGCGAGCCTGCAGGTCGAGAATCTCCCGGCCGGTCTGGCGCTCGTCGAGCGCGGCCTCCTGCAGGGCGGCGCCAATGCGGATGCGAACCTCACCGGGGCGGTCGACCACGTCGTAGCCGGCCACCGTGGCCTGCCCCGCAGTGGGCTTCAACAGGGTGCACAGCATCCGCACCGTCGTGCTCTTGCCCGCCCCGTTGGGTCCGAGGAACCCGTAGATCTCCCCGGAGTTGACACCGAGGTCGACCCCGTCCACCGCCCGGTTGCTTCCGAAGGTCCGGACAAGCCCGCGAGCGGAGATCGCGGCGTTCTGAGCACCCTCCCGGGCAGCCTCGGGCACGGGGCCAGAGGCTAAGAATGCGCGCCGGTAGGTGCAAACCCGTAGCGTCGGGGCGGGGGGTCTCCCGCTCTTGTACGCTTCGCTCACGGGCCGCTCGGGCCACGGCCTCGCCCGTATGAACCGGATTCGCTCGCCTGCTCGGCCTCTAGCGGAGCCTGACGTTGGTGAATCCGGGTGAAGCCTCGATCATCAGAAGCTTGACGGTCTCCTCCGTTGCGGCCCGCAGCCGGTGTGGCTGGCGGGTGTCGTAGGAGATGGAGTCGCTCGGCTCGAGCCGGAAGACCTCTCCGTCGAGGTCCACATCCACGACGCCGGAGATGACGTAGACCGTCTCGAATCCGTCGTGGACCCAGTACTCGCGGAACGAGTCGGGCGCGCCGCTGAACTCGACGACCTGGAAGGGACTGGCCTCCGGAGCGACCACCCGGCGCACCCCGTCCATGTCCCCCAGCTCGCTGGCCGGCACCGCGGCCGTGTCGGACGCCCGAACGACCGTCGCCTCCCGGGTGTCCTCCGATCCGGCGAGCAGCCAGGAGGCATTGGTTCCGAGCGCCTCGGAGATCTGGTGCAGCGAGCTCATGGACGGTCGGGCGAGCCCCCGCTCGACCTGCGAGAGGAAGGGGTGGGAGAGGCCGCTCAGCCGCGCCAGCACTTTGAGGGTGAGGCCGCGCTCCGTGCGCAGAGCCCGGATCTTGGCTCCCAGCCGCTGGATCCGCTCCGCGTCGTCGGCCCGCGACTCGACCCTCGCTCCCTCCGTGCCGTCCACGAGGTTCTCAGGGTTCACAGGCTCATTCCGGGTGACACCTCGGCCCAGCTTGCACGGGCAGAAATGTTGATGATATCAAGACTGTTATCGGTCATATCAACATTCAGACCATACCTGGAGGACAACCATGAAGACGAAACTATGGGTTCGCGCCCTCTGCGCGCTGGCCGTACTGGGTTTGATCGCAGCAGCATGCGGCGATGACGACACCGACGACGACGGCGCGGCGGCCGACACCAGCGCTGCCGCGGTGGAGGAGACGGCAGCTCCCGCAGAACCCGAGGATCCCGAAGAGGAGCCCGCCGCGGCGCCAGCCGAGCCCGAGGAGCCCGAGGCGCCGGAACCGGAGCCCGAGCCGGCTGAGCCCGAGGCGCCGGCCGAGGACCCACTCGACCTCGCGAGCGTGTGCCCCAGCCCGATCATCATCCAGACCGACTGGTTCCCGGAGTCCGAGCACGGCGCCATGTACCAGATGGTCGGAGAGGGCTGGACGCTAGACACCGACAACATGATCACCACCGGCCCGCTCATGGCGGGCGGCGTCGACACCGGCGTCGACATCGAGATCCGCGCCGGCGGCCCGGCCATCGGCTTCGCCTCGGGCTCGGCGCAGATGCAGCTCGATCCCGAGATCACGCTCGCCTATGTGAGCATGGACGAGGCCGTGATCCTCGGCGGCGACACCCCGACGCTGTCGGTGGTCGCCCCGCTGGAGAAGAACCCGCAGATCATCCAGTGGGATCCCGAGACGTATCCCGACGTGACGGGCGTCGCCGACCTCGGCGAGCTCGGCGTCGTCATCAACGTGTTCGCGGGCGGGACGTTCATCGACGTGTTCGTCAACGAGGGCGTGCTCTCCGCGGATCAGATCGACCCGTCCTATGACGGCGGCCCCGCCCGGTTCATCGCCGAGGGCGGCGCCATCGCCCAGCAGGGCTTCGCGTCCGAGTCGCCCTACAGCTACGAGCAGGTCTATGAGGAGTGGTCCAAGCCGATCGCCTTCGAGCTGATCCACGACGCCGGGCTTCCGATCTACTCCCAGACCCTGGCGATCCGCCCGGCCGACCTCGACACGCTGAGGCCGTGCCTCGCCAAGTTCGTGCCGATCGTGCAGCAGTCGATCCTGGACTTCGCAGCCGACCCCGGCCCCACCAACGCGATGATCGTGCAGATCGTGGCCGACATCGGCAGCTTCTGGCAGTACAGCGCCGGGCTGGCGCAGTTCTCGGTCGACACCCAGATCGAGCTCGGCCTGATCGGCAACGGCCCCGACGACACGGTCGGCAACATGGAGATCGACCGGATCCAAGAGGTGATCGACAAGATCGTCAACGCCGGCTTCGACGTCAACCCCTCCCGGACGGATCCGAACAACCTCGTCACCAACGAGTTCATAGACGAGAGCATCGGCTTCTAGGACTCAGCAGCCGGGAGCCTCCCCCCACCAAAGCAGGGGGAGGCTCCCCGCTGCGAGGATGTTCACCTGAGTTGGACGCGCCACGGAAGGAATACAAGTGACCGACGCCGACAAGGGTGCGGACCTCCGGCCGCAGGCCGCCGACTTCGTGGTCACGGGCACGGTGGTGACCGCCGATGCCGAGCGCCGGGTGTACACCGACGGCGCGGTGGCGGTGAGGGACTCGAGGATCGTCGCAGTGGGCCCCAGGGCCGAGGTCGAGGCGGCCTACGAACCAGGACGCCGGCTGGGCGGCCCCCGGGACCTGGTGATCCCGGGACTCATCGACACCCACAACCACATGGCCCAAGCGCTGGTGCGAAGCCTGGCGTTGGAGGACCTCCCCAACATCACCCGGGTCTACATACCCGCCGAGGACGTGCTCGGCGACGGCGGCATCAGAACGAGCGCGAGGGTGACGATGGCCAACCTGCTGCGGGCCGGCGTGACCACCACGACAGACACGACCTGCACCGCAGAGCACGAGGAGGCCGTGGGCGAGACCGCCCTGGAGACCGGCATCCGCTGCGCGCTGGCAGTCGGCCAACGCGACCGCACCTCGCGCCTGGCCAGCAACTACGAGCAGATAGAGGGCCGGTCCGAATACCAGGACGACCCCGCGGTGAGGGCCGACAACATCGCACACCTGGAGGACTTCCTGACCCGCTGGTCGGCACGGGGCCGCGGCCTGGTGCGCCCCTGCATCCACGCTGCGAGCGTGCCCTCGGTCAGCGACGAGATGTTCATGGCGGCTCGCGACCTGGCCGAGCGCCACGACACCGTGATGATGACCCACATCAACCGCGACCGCGAGGAGATCGAACTCTGCGTCTCGCTGTTCGGACGACGGCCCCTGGAACACCTGAGCCGGCTCGGCGTCCTCGGACCCCGGTTCCTGGCCATCCACGCCATGCTGACCACCGCCCGGGAGATCAGGCTCCTGGCCGAAGCGGAGGCCAAGCTGACGCACGCGCCGGTGGTGTGCACCGACATCGTGTCGGCCGTGACCGACGTAGTCGGCATGCGGGCCGCCGGGGTGACGGTGGGACTCGGATGCGACACCGTGATCAACGACATCCTGGCCGTGATGAGGATCGCGTTCTTCATGCAGGCCCAGGCTGCAGGGATCCCCATGTACGACCCGATCGGCTTCACCACCGAGGACGCATTCGACATGGCCACCATCGACGGGGCGCGGGCGCTGATGTGGGACGGCGAGATCGGCTCGCTGGAGGTCGGCAAGGCAGCCGACATCGCGGTGATCGACGGGGAGAATCCCCGGCTGTCGCCGCGCCACAACCCGGTCGGATCGATCGTGCGATACGCAGTGGGCACCGATGTGCGCAGCGTTCTGGTCGACGGCCGGCTGGTGGTGGACGACAGCCGGGTGCTGACCCTCGACGAGGACCTGCTCCTCAAGGAGGCGGACGAGGTTGCGGTCCGGGTGCGGGAGGACCTCCTCCACCGCCGCTACTGGCCGCTGAACCAGCGCTACAAGGTCATCGACGGCTGACGACGCCGTCGAACCGCCGGCAACGGCAGCATCATTGGAGAGCCCGCGCCGCTAGTACGGTCGGACCATGAGTCCGAGACTGCCCGGCGGCGTTGTTCCCCGGCACTACGCCATCGAACTGTCGCCCGACCTCCAGGACGCGACCTTCGCCGGAAACGTGGCCATCGACGTCGACGTCACGGAGCCGCTGGAGTCGATCACTCTGAACGCGGCCGAGCTGAGCATCATCGGCGCACGGCTCGTCACGGCATCCGGTGAGGCTGTCGAGCTCGATCCTGTGCTCGACGCGGCGTCCGAGCGTCTGATCCTGACCCGGCGCGGCGGTAGCGGCCGTTTCGCGGCGGGTCCGGCCCGGCTGGACATCTCCTTCAACGGGATCCTCAACGACCAGCTGCACGGCTTCTACCGGTCCACCTACACCGACGACGCCGGCGCTGCCCACACCATCGCCACCACCCAGTTCGAGTCGACCGACGCCCGCCGAGCCTTTCCCTGCTTCGACGAGCCCGCACTCAAGGCCACCTTCGCGACGACGCTGATCGTGGACGAGGGCTTGCTGGCGGTGTCCAACACGGCCGAGACCGGCCGCGAACCGACGGAGGACGGCCGGGTACGAGTCAGCTTCGCCACCACCATGCCGATGTCCACATACCTGGTGGCCTTCGTGGTGGGCCCGCTGGAGGCGACGGAGCCGACCGACTGCGGCGGGGTGCCCCTGCGGGTGATCCACCGACCCGGCCGCGCCGACCAGACCGGCTTCGCCCTCGATGTCGCGGCCCACGCCCTGGAGTGGTTCTCCCACTACTACGGCCTGCCCTACCCGTCGGACAAGGTCGACCTGGTCGCCATCCCCGACTTCGCGTTCGGAGCGATGGAGAACCTGGGCTGCGTGACCTTCCGGGAAGTGCTCCTGCTGGTGGATCCCGGCACCGCCAGCCAGCCCGACCTGCAGCGAGTGGCCGCAGTCATCAACCATGAGCTGGCCCACATGTGGTTCGGGGACCTGGTCACCATGGCGTGGTGGGAGGGCATCTGGCTCAATGAGGCCTTCGCCACGTTCATGGAGACGGCGTGCACGGACGCCTACCGGCCCGACTGGCAGGTCTGGTCGACGTTCTGCCGCAGCCGGGCCTCGGCCCTGGCTACTGACGCCCTGGGCAACACCAGGCCGGTGGAGTACCCGGTGCACTCCCCCGCCGAGGCCGAGGACATGTTCGACGTGATCACCTACGAGAAGGGCGCGGCACTGGTCCGCATGCTGGAGCAGTACCTCGGGCCCGAGACGTTCCGGTCCGGCGTGCGCCTGTACCTGCGGCGGCACGCCTACTCCAACACGGTCACCGAGGACCTGTGGAACTCGCTGGCCGCCGCGTCGGGCGAGCCCGTGCGACAGATCATGGACGGTTGGATCCACCAGGGCGGGTATCCGGCGGTGGCCGCCGCCGCCACCGACCACGGCCTCAGAGTGTCCCAGCGCCATTTCACGCTCGACCTCCGTCAGGCCGACGAGCGAAGCTGGGCCGTCCCTTTGCGCCTCCGGATCCAGGGGCCCGCCGACGACCGGCGCGAGCTGCGGATGCTGCTCGACCAGCCCGGCCGGACCCTCACCCTGGCAGCAGCCGAGCCGATGACGGTGAACAGCGGCGCCTCGGGCTTCTACCGTGACGACCTGGGTGCCGAAGCCCTCGCGGCCGTCGCGTCGGCAGGACCCGGCGACCGCACCACAGAAGAACGCCACGGCCTGGTCGACGACGCCTGGGCCGCAACCCTGGCCGGCAGCATCGACGCGCCCGCATTGGTTGACTTCGTTCTGCGAGGATTCGTCGACGAGCGCGACCTCACCGTATGGCAGGCCATCGCCACCACCCTGGCGCAGGTGCGCAGACTGCTGGAGACCGAAGCGGCACAACGCTTCTGCGAACTCGTCGTCGCCGCCTCCGGTGACGCCGCGGCCGACGTCGGGCTCGATCCGCCCGGCGGTGGCGAGGACGATCGGACCAGCGAACTGCGGGCGACGCTCATCATGCTTCGGGGCGCGGTCGCCGATCACACCACCACGATCGAGGCGTGCCACCAGAGGCTCGACCACCCTGACCCCACGCTCGCGGCCGCGGCCCTGAGCGTGGTGGCGGCCCACGGAGACGCCGAGGACTTCGCCTGGGTCCGGCGGCGCTTCGAGACGGCGTCGGATCCCCAGACCGAGCAGCGCCACCTCGCCGCGCTGGCCGACTTTCGTGATGCGAAGCTCGTGCGCACGATCCTCGAGGGCACCCTCGACGGCTCGGTCCGCACCCAGGACGGTCCCTACCTGGTTCGGCGCGCCCTTCTCAACCGCGTCTGCGGATCCGAGGCGTGGGACTTCCTTTCGGGACACTGGGACCGTCTCCTCGACATCTTCCCGACCAACTACTCACTGGCACGGATGCTCGAGGGAGTGACCGCGCTGGACCGGGCCGAGCTGGCCGTCCGAGTGCATGCCTTCATGGCCGAGCACCCCCTGCCCCAGGGGGCGAAGCAGGTCGCCCAGCATCTCGAGCGACTCGACATCAACGTCGCGCTGCGGGCCCGGGAGTCCGACCGCCTCGCCGCCGCCGTCCTGGCCAGTTGAACGCAGAGGGACGGTCGCGTCGCAGGCGACAGCCCTTCTCCGAGGCGGTGTCGTTCTACGCCAGCCCGAGGCGCTGCCGCGCGTCGGCGACATCGACGGTGAGCTGTGCGGAGAGATGTTCGATCCCCTCGAACTTGCGCTCGCTTCTCAGGAAGTCGACGAACTCCACCCGCACCTCGCATCCGTACAGGTCGCCCTCGAAGTCGATGAGATGGACCTCGAGCAGTGACTTCTGGGCGTGCTCGTAGAACGTCGGCCGACGACCGATGTTGATGGCGCACCCCCTGCGCTGGCCGTCGGGCAGCGTGCACCAGCCCGCGTACACCGCGTCGGCCGGCCAGGCCATGAACTTCGGGACGGGCACGTTCGCGGTGGGAAACCCGACCGTCACCCCTCGCTTGTCCCCGGGAACGACGGTGCCGCGCACTTCGTAGTAGCGCCCCAGCATGGCCGCGGCCCGGGCTACGTCGCCACCGGCCAGAGCCCGGCGCACGGCGGTGGACGACACCGGCTCGCGGGCGTCACGGTGGTGGCGAATGAGCTTGAGGGGGATCACCTCGAAGTCCCATTCCTTTCCCAGGTGTTCGAGTTCGGCGACGTTGCCGGTGCGGCCCTTGCCGAAGTGGAAGTCCTCACCCACCACCACGGCACGGGCGTGGAGGGCATCGAGGAAGACCTGCTCCACGAACTTCTCCGGCCGGGTGCCGGCCCGTGCCTCGTCGAACTGGATCACGTAGGTGTAGTCGAGTCCCTGGGCCTCGAGCAGCTCCAACTTCTGTTCGAGGGTCGTCAGCAGCTTCGGCGCGTTCTCCGGGCGAACCACGTATGCGGGGTGGGTGTCGAACGTGACGACCGCAGACGCCACGCCCAGGCGCTCCGCGGTCTTGCGAACGTGAGTGAGCACCTCCTGGTGACCGAGGTGCACCCCGTCGAACACACCTATCGCAGCAGCGACAGACACCGTGGGGGGAAGTTGATCGCGCCGATCATGCAACAGTTCCACAGACGCCTCCAGCGCGGATAGTGACGGTTCCGGACCCCGGCGGCCGGTACCTGGGGAGGCTACCGACGTGCGGCGCGTACCTCACACCGCGGCCAAGAGCAGGGCGCGACGGTCCGGCGGGACGGCCCCTACGAGCCGGGCGGGCCGGTCACGACCACCGCCGGCTTCGCTCCGTCGCGGAACCGCTCGTAGACCGCCAGCAGTTCACCCTCAGAGTCATGGACGGCCCAGGGCCCCGACGCGGCTGCTGCCTCGATGGTCTCGGCGACGCCTAGACGGCCGAGACCCAGGACCCGGCCGTGGGCCACCTCGGCGGCCACTTCCGGACCCACCCGCACACCCGCCAGGTGCTTGACGGCGTGCGCCATCGGCAAGACCTCAGCCGACTCGACCAGGCGGGCGTCGGCAAGCCCGAAACTCCCCACCGCGGTCCGTCGAAGGTTCCTCAGGTGCGCGCCGCCGCCCAGGGCCCGGCCGAGATCCGCGGCGAGCACCCGCACATAGGTGCCCGAGGAGCAGTCGACCACAGCCCGCAGCACCGCGCCGGTGCCGGGCACGGGCGCGACATCGAAGCGATGCACGGTCACGCGGCGGGCCTCCCGCTCCACCTCCAAACCGGCACGGGCGAGAGTGTGGAGCCTGCGCCCTCCCACCTTCACCGCCGAGACCATGGGCGGAGTCTGGAGGATCTCGCCGGTCAGAGCGGCAGCAGCCTCGCCTGCCTGCTCGGCACTCACCTCGGCCATGTCGTGGCGGGCCGTCACCCGCCCCGTCGAATCGAGGGTGTCGGTCTCGACTCCGAGCACGATCTCCGCCTCGTAGCTCTTGGGGAGTCCGGTGACGTACCGCAACAACCGGGTGGCCCGGCCCACGCCGAGAACCAGGACCCCGGTGGCGTCGGGATCGAGGGTTCCGCTGTGCCCCACCTTGCGGGTGCCCAGCACCCCCCGCGCCTTGGCCACTACATCGTGGCTGGTCCAACCCGCGGGCTTGTCGATGACCGCGACTCCGTCCAACCGCATCAGTTGTCGGGGTCCGGGTCCACCGCCATCTCGTCGAGGAGCCTCTCGATGCGCTCGGCCGAGCGCAGCACGGTGTCCGGGCGAAAGACCATCTCCGGTGTGCGTCGCAGCCGGGTCTGGTCCCCGACAGCTCGCCGCAAGTGTCTGGCATGCTCCTCGAAGGCCTCGGCGATTTCGAGGTCGCCGTCCTCGGTGTCGCCGAGAGACGTGAACCACACAACGGCCCGGTGCATGTCACGGTCCACGTCCACGCCGGTAACCGACACCATGGCCAGTCGCTCGTCGTCGAGCTGTTCCATGGACTCGGCCACAATTCGCCGGATGAGCTCGCCCACCCGAGCGGTGCGATGGCCGGCCCGATGGTCGGGATGCGAGCGTCGGGTGCGTCGTGTCATCGAATGTCTCGGGAAGGGTTCCGACCTTCAGCCCTCAAGCGTTCGGGCCACCTCACGCTCTTCGAAGGTCTCGATGATGTCGCCCGCCTTGAGGTCCTGGAAGTTGCTGAGGCCTATGCCGCACTCAAACCCGGACTGAACCTCGCGGACATCGTCCGTGAAGCGCTTGAGCGACGTGATAGTCCCCTTCCAGATGATCGCCCCGTCGCGCAGGAATCGCACTCTCGCGCCCCTGGTGATCGAGCCGTTCTGGACGTAGCAGCCCGCCACCGCGCCCACCCGGGGGATGCGGAAGACCTGTCGCACTTCGGCGTCGCCCGTCACGATCTCCTCGATGTCGGGGGCCAGCATCCCGACCATGGCCGACGAGACGTCCTCGAGCAGTTTGTAGATGATCTCGTAGGTCCGGATCTCCACGTTCTCGGCGTCAGCGGCCTCGCGCGCCTTGCGGTCGGGCCGGACGTTGAACCCGATGATCGTCGCGTTCGAGGCCGATGCCAGCTGGATGTCGTTCTCGGTGATGCCGCCCACGCCGCGATGCACGATGGCGATGCGAACATCACCGGTCTCCAGCTTGCGGAGACTCTCGATGACGGCTTCCAGCGACCCGTTGACGTCCGCCTTGACGATGGCGTTGAGGGTGGCGGTCTCGCCCCGCTGAATCCGGGTGAAGAGATCCTCGAGCTTGGCCCCGCCGGACAGTGCGTGAGCCTCGCGGCCCAGACTCGACAGTCGCTGCCAATGCTCGCGGGCGTCGGCCACCCGCCCGGCGATCTTCTCGTTCGGGGCGACCGCAAAGGAGTCGCCCGCGATGGCGACCTCCGACAGGCCGAGCACCTGAACCGGTGTCGAGGGATCGGCCCCGTCGACGCCCTCGCCCCGGTCGTCGAGCAGCGCCCGCACGCGGCCCCAGGCCGCCCCCGCGACCATCGGGTCACCGATACGCAGCGTGCCTCTCTGCACCAGCACGGTTGCCACTGGACCCCGTCCGATGTCGAGATTCGACTCGAGAACGACACCACCCGCTCGACCCTCAGGCGACGCCCTCAGATCCTCCACCTCTGCCACCAGCAGTATCTGATCCAGCAATTCCTCGATGCCCTCACCGGTCAGGGCCGACACTTCGCAATAGATGGTCTCGCCACCCCAGGCCTCCGGAACCAGACCCTGCTCGGCCACTCCGGCCACGGTCCTCTGCGAATCCGCGTTGGGGCGGTCGATCTTGTTGACCGCAACGACGATGGGGACGTCGGCGGCCTTGGCGTGGTTGATGGCCTCGATCGTCTGAGGCATCACGCCGTCGTCGGCGGCCACGACCAGCACGACGATGTCGGTAGCGCTCGCTCCTCGGGCCCGCATCGCCGTGAACGCCTCGTGACCCGGAGTGTCGATGAACGTGAGCGGCCGGTCATTGCGCTCGACCTGGTAGGCACCGATGTGCTGCGTGATCCCGCCTGCCTCTCCGTCGACGACGTTGGCATCGCGGATCCGGTCCAGCAGCAGCGTCTTGCCGTGGTCCACATGGCCCATCACCGTGACCACCGGAGGCCGCAGAGGAGCAACGCCGGAGTCATCGTCGACTTCGATCCCGAGGAGCTTGCGGAGTTCGGCCTCCTGCTCCTCACCGGGATCGACAAGACGTATCTCGGCTCCAATCTCGGCCGCGAACAACTCCATCATCTCGTCACTGAGCGACTGGGTGGCCGTCACCATCTCGCCGTGCTGCATCAGGAAACGAACAACATCGGCGGCGGTGCGATTGAGCTTGGGACCGAAGTCCTGAGCGGCCGAGGCCCGCTCCACAACGACAACGCCCTCCGGCACCGCGGCGTGGAGCGGCGTATAGGTCGGGACGTCCATGGGCTGCAGTTCCTCGCGAACCCGACGCCTGCGGCTCTTGCGGCGGGGTGGACGGCGCTGAGCGCCACCGGGACCGCCCCTGCCCCCGGGGCGGCCGGGAGGTCCAGGGGCGACGGGCCGGGGCCCGCCAAGAGAACGAGGGCCGCTTCCCGGTGCGCCGCGGCGAGGACCGGCCGGCCGATCGGCCGGAGGCCGCGAGCCCGCGGGGCGGGAGGCCCCGCCGGCCGGCCGGCGCTCCGGTGCGGCCCTACCGGAGCGGTTGGTGGTGCCCTGAGGGGCCGAAGGCCGGACGCGCCGAGGCGGAGGCGGCGGCGGAATCGGCTTGCCCGACCGCGAGACTGGGGGGCTTCCGGGCCTGAGCGGACGGGGCGGAGCCGCGCTGGTCTGCACTCTGTGGCCGGCCGGCTTCGGCGGTGGCTCGCTCACAACCGGCTGGGGCTCTTCTGCCGGCTCTGTTGGCGCTCGCTTGGGCGGAGCCACGCTGCCGCTGGAGGAGATCGTCACCTTCGGCTTCGCGGCTACAGGCTCGGCCGTCTCGGTGGTGGCTGCCGCGGCCCTCGAGTCGGGCTCGACTGGCGGCGCCGCCCGGGCGGCGGGTGCCCTCGCCGCGGGTGCGGTCGGGCTCTTGAAGTCTCCAGCGACCTCGGCCGCGGGCTTCTCAGCTGCGACAGGCTCGGGACGGGGAGTCTCTACCTCCGACTTCTTGGCCATCGCGACCGGCGCTCTGGCTTCCGCCTTGACGATCTCCGGTTCGACGGTTTCGGGTTCCGCCACCACGACCGGCTCCGGAGGGGGCGGAGGTCTCAGCAGCCCGTCGCGGTCGGCTCTCCGCCGTACCCGGTCGGCTTGGGCCTCGACGATGCTCGAGGAATGCGACTTGACTCCGATGCTGAGCGCGAAGCAAAGATCAAGCGTCTCCTGGTTTGTCAGCCCAAGCTCCTTGGCGAGCTCGTGGACGCGGATCTTGCCTGGCAACGCATGCCTCCTTCAGGACGGATCGGCGCGACCACTCGACCCGGGAGCGCTTCCCGGGTCCAACGGCCACGCTTGCTGCAGCCTAGCGATCTCGCCCGGCTCTACGTCAGCCCGCAAGGCCCGTGCGAACGCCCGGCGGCGCCTGGCCCACTCGAAGCAGGCGTTGTCGGCGCACAGCCAGGCGCCCCGCCCGGGGCCCGGCCCGACAACCAGAGCCCCGCTCGGATCCATGCGGACACGCCTCAACTCCGCACCCGGGCGGCGGGTGCGGCAGCCGATACAGGTGCGGACCGGGCTCAGGTGGTCTCCGCCTGCTCCGCGGGGACTTCGGCCTCGGCGGAACCGGA
>JAGWAO010000003.1:52877-72424 GCA_021296315.1 Acidimicrobiia bacterium
CTGAGTCCTCGGCCTGCTCCTCCGCCATGGCTGCAGTCCACGCCTCGGCGCTGACCGCCTCGCCGCCGTCGGCCGGCTGCCATAGCTGCTCTCCCGTCTCGGGGTCGGTGATCCACTCTCCCTCGGCCCATTCCACGTCGCCGTAGGCCGCCTCCTCGGCCAGCTGGGTCTCGCTCTTGATGTTTATCCCCCAGCCGGTCAGCCGGCTGGCTAGGCGAGCGTTCTGGCCCTCCTTGCCTATGGCGAGCGACAACTGGTAGTCGGGAACGATCACGTCGCAGTCGCCGGTCATTTCGTTGGGGCGGACCTCCTTGATCCTCGCCGGTGATAGCGCCTTGGTCACGAACTCCTCGAGTTCGCTGCTGAACGGCACGATGTCGATCTTCTCGCCTCGCAGCTCGTTGACGACCTGGCGGACCCTCGCGCCCCGGGCCCCCACGCACGCTCCCACCGGATCAACGTTCGGATCGTTCGAATGCACCGCGATCTTGGTGCGATGGCCCGGTTCGCGCGCGCATGCCTTGATCTCGACAATCCCGTCGGCGATCTCGGGAACCTCAAGCTCGAAGAGCCGCTTCACCAGGCCGGGATGGGTTCGGCTGACCACAATCTGAGGTCCCTTGGCCGTCTTGCGCACTTCGACGATGTAGGCCTTGAGCCGCGTGTTGGAGTCGGGTCGCTCGTAGGGAACCTGCTCGGCCTGGGGCAGCAGTGCTTCGACCCGGCCCAGATCGAGCAGGGTGTAGCGCGCGTCGGTCTGCTGGATCATGCCGGTGACGATGTCTCCCTCGCGCCCCGCGTACTCCTCGTACTTGAGCTCGCGCTCGGCCTCGCGAATGCGCTGGGTCATGACCTGGCGGGCGGTCTGGGCGGCGATGCGCCCGAAGTTGCCCGGAGTCACCTCGTACTCCTCGCCGACTGGGTTGCCCTCGTCGTCCAGATCCTGGGCGATCACGTGGAATTCCATGGTGGAGGGATCGATCGTCACCCAGGCGTACTCCTTGGCGTCGGGCAGCCGCTTGTAGGCGGACTCCAAGGCGTCGGCCAGAGCCGCGAAGAGCGCATCGACGGTGATCCCCCGCTCAGCTGCCATCGCTTGGAGAGCTTCCATTACCTCGGCGTTCATGGCTTCGCCTCCCTGTTGTCGAGTGGTTGAGACTGATGTGGTCGGTGCGGGCGCGAGCCCCACTCGAAGACCGTGCGGGCCGAGGCCAGCTGCTCGTAGGCGACCCGGCACACCTCGCCGTCGGTGCTGCGCAGGTCCACGCCGTCGTCGGCCACCCGTTCCAGGATTCCCGTCAGGCGGCGCGGTCCGTCGAAGCCAGCGAGGGTCTTGACCCTCACTTCGGACCCGGCGGCCCGGCGGAAGTGCTCAGGAGTGCGCAGCGGACGCTCCAAGCCGGGGCTGGAGACTTCCAGCGTGTACCGGCCCGGTATGGGGTCGTGCTCGTCGAGAGCCCGGCTGATGGCGCGCGACAGCCCGGCGATTGCATCAAGATTGATGCCGCCATCGGCGTCGACAAGGACCCGAACCACTCCGCCGTTGTGCTCGACATCGTACAGGTCGACCGAGACGGCCTCCGCCAGCGGGGCAACGAGTTCGCGGACGCGATCAACGATCGCCATGACATTCCCTGATATTCTGCTCTGGAGCTTGTAACCGGGCCGTGACCCGAACCGGCAACGGCGTGGGCACAAGCCCACGCCGCTTCCGGAGAATCGAACGTTGGCCCGATTATACCCGCCTCAGAGGCGGCTCTTGCGCCGGATCCCTTCCACCACGATCTCGGAGTTGTTGGCGTCGTCCCCCAACTCGTCGAGGTTCCTGCGGCGATCTTCCTCAGCCGCCCGCCGAGCAACGGCGCGCGTCTGCGCTGCTCGTTCCAGGGCGGCTTCGGAGCCGTGCTCGCAGATGAACTCTGCCCATTCCACCAATGCGTCCACCATCGCATCCTCGGCAACGACGGCCACGTTCTCGCCCTTGACAAACAGGTGCCCCCGACGGTTCCCGGCGGCAATGCCCAGGTCGGCGTCCCGGGCTTCGCCGGGCCCGTTCACAACGCAGCCCATCACAGCCACCTGCAGCGGTATGCGCCGCTCGCCGAAGGCTTCCATCGCCCGCTGCGCGATCCCGAATACGTCGACCTCGGCCCGCCCGCAGCTGGGACAGGCGATCAGGTCGACGTTGCGGCGCTCGCGCAGTCCCATCGCCTCCAGCAGCTGGCGACCGGCCCGGGCCTCCTCGACCGGGTCTGTGGTCAGCGAGTACCGGATCGTGTCGCCGATGCCCTCCGCGAGCAGAGCGGCTATCCCGGCTGTCGACTTGATGGTCCCCGCCGGCGGGGGCCCGGCCTCAGTCACCCCGAGATGCAGCGGATGGTCCGTAGCGTCGGCGAGCTGCCGGTAGGCCTCGATCATGAGCGGAACGCTCGACGCCTTGACCGAGATCTTCACGAGATCGAACCCCACATCGTCGAAGTAGGCGAGCTCGCGCATCGCGGAGGCCACCATCGCCTCCGGCGTCACGCCCAACTCGGGGTGGTACAGGTCGGGGTCGAGCGACCCTCCGTTGACTCCGATGCGGATGGGCACGCCGCGGTCCTTGCATTCCCGGGCCACGGCCTTGATTTGATCGGGCTTGCGGATGTTGCCCGGGTTCAGCCGCAGGCATTGCACTCCTGCTTCCAGCGCGGCCAGCGCCATCCGGTAGTTGTTGTGGATGTCGGCGACGATCGGCACGGGTGAGCGGGGCACGATCCGGGCCAGGCCCTCGGCGGCTGCAGGCCGGTTGCAGGTGCAGCGCACAATGTCGGCCCCCGCGGCCGCCAGCGCGTAGATCTGCTGCAGAGTGGCCTCGTGGTCGGCCGTCTTAGTCACCGTCATCGACTGCACGGTCACCGGTGCGCCGCCCCCGACCGCAACCGTGCCGACCATGATCTGCCGAGTGTCTCGCCGCGGGAATCTCGCGGTGACCTTCACGTCCTTGAGCCTACTGCAACCCGACCGGCGAGAATGGGCGTCAGCCGAAGCTGACCGGGTCGAAGATGTCGCGCACCAGCGCCACACCGCCCACCACCAGCAGCAGGGCCACGACTGCATACGTGAGCGGCAGCAGCCGGGCCGCGTCAACCCGGTGGGAACGGCCCCCGAAGGAGCGGATCCGCTCGTATGTGGCCACAACGACGTGTCCGCCGTCGAGGGGCAGCAGCGGCAGCAGGTTGAACACCCCGATGAACGCGTTGACGTACACCAGTAGCAGGAGGACTTCGGTGGCACCGTCGGAGGCTGCCTCAGCGCCGATCCGCGCCACGCCGTAGATCGACAGAATGCGGTTCTCGTCCGGGTGCGAACGGTCGAGGCGCCGCAACTCGATCTCACGGGCCGCCTGCGCGCTGCTGGCTGCCTGGTCGTCATCCCGCAGCCCGTCCAGCGTGCCTCCGAATCCGTTGGTCACGATGGTGGGGATGGCAAAGACGACATCGCGGGCGATCAAGGCCGACAGTCGCAGCGACTCGCCCGCAGCCTGCGCCACGCCGAGCCCCTCGACCCGGTAGTCGGCCGAGACTCCGAAGAATCCCCGGACCGCGGCCCCCGGAGTCGTCAGATCGGTGATCATCGCCCCCTCCACCACGGCCGGGCGCCCCGTTCGGGTGTCGACGATGGTCACGTCGAGGGGCTCGCCGATCCGGGCCCGCCCGTACTCGGCCACCTGCACATACGTGGGGGCACCGACCGATTCGAGGCCCTCGATTGCAAGGATGCGGTCTCCTTCGATGAGCCCGACAAATCCGGCCGCGCCCTCGGCGGTGAGACGTTCGCCCACCGTGGTCACCGTCGTGCGCTCCACACCGTCGCGGCGATACACCACTTCCACCTCGGCGCCCGCAAGTTGCTGGACCTGGCGGGAGAAGTCGGCGAAGGTGGTGAGGCCCACACCGGCGACCGAGACCAGTTCATCGCCCGGCTGCAGGCCGGCCGCAGCGGCCGCACTGTCGGGTGAGACCGTGGCCAGAGTCCAACTCTCGACCCCGCCCGCACCGGACCCGCCGCCCACGATCCTGCCATCACCCAGGAGCACCGCGAACAGCAGCACCAGCACGATCACGAAGTGCATGGCCGATCCCGCCGTCAGCACGAGCAGCTTTCTGGGGTAGCTCTGCTCCCGGAAGCTGTGCGGCTCGTCGCGGGGATCAACCTCGTCGAGGTTGCTCATCCCGACGATGCGCACGTACGCACCCACCCATATCGCCTTGATCCCGTACTCCGTCTCGCCGCGGCGAATCGACCAGAGGCGCGGTCCGAACCCGATGAAGAACTCGCTGACCTTCATCCCTGTCCAGCGGGCCATGACGTAGTGGCCGAGTTCGTGGAGGAACAGCATGGCCACCAACGACAGGATGATCACTACCCAGCCGGCGCCAGCGAACACTCCGAGCAACAACATCACCGCAACGAGGAGGGCGAGACGGGCATGATCGCCCAGAGGCCTGGCGGAGAGGCTCTGGCTCATGAGAGCCTCCCGGTTGCCTCGCGCCGCCCCAGAGGCGGAGCGGGCAGGCGGCGACTCGTGAGGATCACGGCGAGACACTCAGCGAGGCCGTGGGCCGAGCGGCCCGTGGGCGCAGCGAACAAGAGCGGAAGTGGCGCCGCTGCACAGCGAGGCGGCATCACTTGCCCGCCCGCGTGCTCACGAGGCTCCCGGCGACCCGGCGAGCCTCGTCGTCCGCCATCAGCACCGCTTCGACATCGGTCGCCTTGGTACCGGGCCACAACTCCAGGGCCTCCTCCAGTAGGCAGGCGATGTCCACCCATCCGATCCGCCCGTCCAGGAAGGCTTGCACCGCGACCTCGTTGGCAGCATTGAGCCAGGCCGGCGCGGTCTCCGAGGCCCGACCGGCCTCGTAGGCCAGGTCGATGCAGCCGAAGGCGCCGCGGTCGGGGGGTTCGAAGTCCAGGCGGCCCAACTCAGACCAGTCGATGGCGCCGAATGCCAGGTCGAGCCGGTCGGGGTAGGCGAGCGCGTACCCGATGCAGAGCCTCATGTCGGGCTCCGAGAGCTGGGCCACGGTCGCTCCGTCGCAGTAGGTGACCATCGAATGGACGATGGACTGCGGATGCACGACGACCTCGATCTGGTCGTAGTCGATCCCGAAGAGTTCGTGGGCCTCGATTACTTCTAGACCCTTGTTCATGAGCGTGCTGGAGTCGATCGTGATCTTGGGCCCCATCTGCCAGGTGGGGTGGGCCAGGGCGTCGGCGACGGTGACCTCCTCCAACTCGGCGGGGCCGCGGCCCCGGAAGGGTCCGCCGCTCGCGGTCAGGACGATGGATGACACCCGTTCGGGATGATCGTTGGCTCGCAGGCACTGGTGGACCGCGCAGTGCTCCGAGTCGACGGGGATTATCGCCGCGCCGGCAGTGGCCCGGGCCCGCTGCACAACCGGGCCGGCCGCGATGAGCGACTCCTTGTTGGCCAGCCCGAGCCGCTTGCCCGATTCGAGGGCGGCCAGGGTGACCGGAAGACCCGCGAACCCGACGACCCCGTTGATGACAATGTCGGCCACCGAGGCCGCAGCAGCCATGGCATCGGCACCGGCCAGCAGCTCGACCGTGTCGGGTAGCCGCTCGGCCAGATCGGCAGCCCGGGTGGCATCGGCAATAGCCACCACATCCGGGCGGAACCGATGCGCCTGCTCGGCCAGCAGATCCACCGAGCGCGCCGCGCCCAGCGCGGCCACCCGGTACCGGTCGGGCCTGGCCTGGACGATGTCGAGCGTTTGGGTTCCGATCGATCCGGTCGAGCCGAGCACGGCGACCGATGAAGCCAAGGTCAATTCACCCCAATCATCGGATCAATCCGGTAATCGCCGTCAGCCCGCCCGGCCTCTCAGATCACCCCGGTCATCAGAGCTACGTAGTACGTGGCCGGCAGCGAGAACAACATCGCATCGAAGCGGTCGAGGATCCCGCCGTGGCCCGGAAGCAGCGAGCCCATGTCCTTGATCTCGAGGTCGCGCTTGAGCATGGACTCGGCTAGGTCGCCGATGGGCGCAGCCACCGCCACCACTACTGACAGCAGCACCGCGGTCCAGAAGCTGCCGGGGCCGTCCGCGATGGGCGCGGGCATTCCCACCAGTCCCATGACCACACCTACCGCGACAGTCACGATGGCTCCGCCGAGGAGTCCTTCCAGCGTCTTGTTGGGGCTGGCTCGAGACAGCGGCGTGCGGCCCGCGGCCCTGCCGATCGCCATGGCGCTCACATCGTGGGCGACGGTCAGAACGATGGCGGCGGTCAGAAGCCCGGTGCCGTGGGTCGGGATCTTCAGCATCAAGGCCGCGTGGGAGCCGAGACCTCCGATGTAGGCCACGGCAAAGACCGTCACCGCTAGACCGCGCATCGGTCCTTCGACGCCCACCCCCGTGAGGTACCACAACGCCCCGAAAACCACTGTCAGCACCAGCACGACCACGATCGCGTCAATGCCCCGCCAGTACGCCGCAAGGGGCATCGTCACCGCCCCGGCCAGTCCCAGAACCACAGCCGGCTGGTAACCCGCCACTCGTACCGCGCTGAGAAGCTCTACCGCGGCCAGGCCGAGTACGACGGTTGCCACAACTAGCGCCAACGCGGGACCGACCTGCAGGGCCACAAGGATCACAGCCGAGAGGAAGACACCCACGAGGACCGCCATCGGCATGTCCCGTTCCGCGGACACCACCCCGGTCGGCCCGGTGGCGCTTACGCCGGCGTACGTCGACTGGTCCTCATAGCCGAAGAAGTCCTCGTCGCCGAGGGCCTCTCCTACGGGCTCCTGGGGCTCCATGGGAGGCAGCGTCTCCTCCGACTCGTCCCACTGGGGTGCGGAGGTGTGATCAGTCCACACTCCCAACTCCTGGGGGTCGGCCTCCTGCAGCCTTGGCTCGGACCCGGTGAGTTGCGAGGATTCCGCGGTCCCTACGTCGCCCCAGGCGGGCTCGCCGTGCTCATCGCCGAACACCGACCGTCCGGCCACGACTCCTGCATCGTCGTCGAACTCATCCTCTTCAGACGAACTGAGTCCGCCGAAGTCGTCCTGGTCGCTCACTACACCGCTCCTTTCGCTCCCCGGGTCGAACACCCGGGATCTGCCCGCGTTCTCACACCTCGAGCAGTTCGTCCTCTTTGCTGGCTAGGGCCTCATCGATCAGCCTCTCGTGGGCGCGGGTGATGCCGTCGAGCTTGTCGCTGGCACGCGCCACGATGTCGGCGGACACCCCGCCCTCCTTCTCGATCTCATCGAGATCCTTGCGAGCCTGGCGGCGCAGGCCCCGGATCCGGTTGCGGGAGTCCTCCGCCATCGACCCCACGAGCCTGGCAAGTTCCCGGCGGCGCTCCTCCGTCAGCGGCGGGAACGACAGCCGGATGACCCGTCCGTCGTTGCTGGGAACCAGCCCGAGCTGGGCCTGCTGGATGGCCCGCTCGACCGCGGTGATGTTGGCGGGGTCGTGCGGGGTGACGATCAGCTGGCTGGCCTCGGGGATGGCGAAGCTGACGAGTTCCCTCATGGACATCCTCACGCCGTAGGCATCTACTGGAACCCGCTCCAGCAGCGCCGAACTGGCCCTGCCGGTGCGCACTGTGGAGAACTCGCGCTTGGCCGCGGCGACAGCGTCGTCCATTCGCTCGCCAGCGTCGGCTAGCACCATGCCGATCAGCTCCTCGCTCATGGGCTCCGATCGAGCGCAGAAAGCTCACAAGCGTCTCGCTGTGCGGCGTTGCCATTCCCGCTCTTGTTCGCTGCGCTCACGGGCCGCTCGGGCCACGGCCTCGCTATGTGCCTCGCCACAATCATCACGAATCGTCACCTACCCGCTTCGGCCTCTCTGGCTCCTCCTGAGCAACGAGCGTACCCACCCGAGCGCCGTCGAGCAGGGATTGGAGATTGCCCGCTTTCATCAGGTTGAAGACCACGATGGGGAGACGGTTGTCCATGCACAGCGTGATGGCGGTGGAGTCCATCACCTCCAGACCCCGGTTCAGCACCTCGAGATAGGTGACGCGCTCCAGCCGGGTGGCTCCGGAATCGACTTCGGGATCGGCCGTATAGATGCCGTCCACCCCGCCGTGGGTGCCTTTCAGCACGACTTCCGCCTCCACCTCGGCGGCTCGCAGCGCGGCAGTTGTATCGGTGGTGAAGAAGGGGTTGCCCGTGCCTCCGGCAAAGATGACGACCCGGCCCTTCTCGAGATGGCGGATGGCCCGCCGGCGAATGTACGGCTCGGCGATCTGAGCCATGTGGATCGCGGTCTGCACCCGCGTGGGCTGGCCCAACTGCTCGAGCGTGTCCTGGAGGGCCAGGGCATTCATGACCGTGGCCAGCATCCCCATGTAGTCGGCCTGGGCCCGATCCATGCCGGCGCCCGCTCCCTGGGTGCCCCTCCACAGGTTCCCGCCCCCGACCACGACGGCTATGTCGACATCGAAGGCGACGCGAGCCTCCGTGATGCCGGCGGCGATGCGCCGAACGGTGTCACCGTCGATACCGCCTTCGGAGCCCCCGGCGAAGGCCTCTCCCGAGAGCTTGAGCAGCACCCGCTGCCAGCGAGCCGGTCGCCGCGCCGCTGCGTTGGCGGTATCGGCGGGTTGGTCCATGCTCAGTCGGCGGTATCGGCGGGATGGTCCATGCTCAGTCGGCGGTATCGGCGGGATGGCTCACGCTCAGTCGCCGATCAGTACCTGCACGAACCGGACGATCGATCCGCGGCCGATGCTGTCCTTCACCGCCGTCTTCTCACCGTGCAGACCCTGCTCGAGCAGCACGCGCTCGGCGTACCAGCCCCGCATCCGCCCGTCCACGATCTTGTCCCATGCCTGCTCGGGCTTGCCCTCGGCCTTGGTGATCTCCAGAAGAGCGGCCCGCTCACGCTCGATCTCGCCGGCGGGAATCTCGCTCGTGCTCAGGAACTGCGGCTTGGCGAAGGCGACATGCAGCGCCACTTGGTGCAGCGCGCCGGCGTCGGCACCGCTGCCCTCCACGACCACGGCGTTCACTCCTCGGCCGTCCTGGCGGTGAACGTACGAGTCGAGGACATTCCCGTCGGCCGCTTGCAGATGCTCGACCACCCCGACTTCGATGTTCTCCTTCAGCACCAGCTTGAGGTCCTCGATCTCTGCTGCGTGCTGATCGACCGCGCCGGGGCCACCGGCCAGCACCGACTCTGCGAGGGTCTGCACCAGCGACGTGAAGCCCTCGTTCTTGGCCGAGAAGTCGGTCTCGCACTTGAGCTGCACGACGGCGGCGGTCGTGTCATCGCCGGCCACCGCGATCGCGCCCTGATCATTGTCCCGGCCGGTCCGGGCATCGGCCTTGGCCAGACCCTGCTCCCGCAGCATCTGCCGGGCTGCCTCCATGTCGCCGCCGGCGGCGGTCAGGGCCTTCTTGGCATCCATCATTCCCGCGCCGGTGGCGTCGCGCAGCGCCTTCACGTCCCGAGCAATGACCACCACGTCAGTCCTCCTCGTCAGGCGAGTCAGCCTCGTCGGCGGAGTCGCTAGCTTCGGCTGCCGCGTCCTCGGCCGTCGCGTCCTCAGCCGCAGCCGCTCCTGCCTCAGCCGTCGCGTCCTCAGCCGCAGCCGCTCCTGCCTCAGCCGTCGCTGCCTCAGCCGTCGCGTCCTCAGCCGCAGCCGCTCCTGCCTCAGCCGTCGCGTCCTCAGCCGCAGCCGCTCCTGCCTTGGCCTTGGCCACGCGAGCTTCGCGTTCGGCAGCCTCGGCAGCCGCCTCCGCTCGGGCTCGAGCCTGCTGTTCGGCGACCTCCGCCTCGGTGAGGGCGTCGCGGGCGGTGCTGGTGGCCTCGGTGCGCTTCGAATGGATGAACCGGCCCTCGAGCACGGCGTCGGAGATGACACGAGCCATGAGCTTCCCGGACCTGATGGCGTCGTCGTTGCCCGGAATGGCGTAGTCCACGAGGTCGGGATCGCAGTTGGTATCAACCACCGCGACGATGGGCACACCCAGCTTGCGGGCCTCGGTGACCGCGATGTACTCCTTCTTGGTGTCGAGGATGAACACCGCCCCGGGGGTCTCCTCCATGTCGCGGATGCCGCCCAGGTTGCGCTCGAGTTTGATCAACTCCCGTTCGAGCAGCAGCGCCTCCTTCTTGGGCATGGCCTCGAACTCGCCCGAGTCGCGCATGCGCTGGTATTGCTTCATCTTGGTGATCCGCTTGGCGATGGTGTGAAAGTTGGTGAGCATCCCGCCCTGCCATCGCTCGTTCACGTAGGGCATGTTGCAGCGCTCGGCGAAGGACTGCACTGAGTCCTGAGCCTGCTTCTTCGTGCCGATGAACAGGACCGTTCCGCCGGCGGCGACGAGATCTCGAACGAAGACGTAGGCGCGCTCGAGATGGGCCAGAGTCTGGCGAAGGTCGACTATGTGTATGCCGGCTTTGTCCCCGTGGATGAAGCGCTTCATCTTCGGATTCCAGCGGCGAGTCTGGTGGCCGAATTGCACCCCGGCCTCCAGCAGTTGCTTCATGGTGACAACAGCCATGCTTGTTTGTTCTCCCGGTTCTGCGTGGCCCGCGCCGGACGCCTAGACGACCGGGTGAAGGCGCGGGTTGCGAAATGATTCGGCGATGCCGCTCGGCACCGTCGGACCCCGAAGGGCCAACGAAGCAGTGTACGAGCGGCACAGGCAGACCGCGACAGCGATGCAGACGCCCTTGCGCCTGCTTCACAGCGGGAACGGCACGAGCCGCACCCGCATGCGCCGCACGCCGATGAAGGTGTCCGGATCGGTGTAGCCCCCGTCCAACCGCACGCTGAAGTGCAGCCTCTCGCCCGCGATGCCGATCACGGCGCCCCGGGCGACGTCGGCGCCGATCCGCACGCTGATGCGCTGGAGGTACGAGTACGAACTGAGGAGTCCTCCACCGTGGTCGACGGTCACATGGAGCGTTCCGGCCACCGCGCCTGCGAACTCAACCGTGCCGGAAGCCGAGGCTCTTATCACGTCGCCGGGCTCCGTGTCGTACTCGATGCCGCGGTTGCCCGGACCGTAAGGGGTCTCGGGCGGGCGGAACGGGTCGACGACCGGCGCGGCGACCGGCGGGCGGAACACCGGCCGCTCGCGGTCATGGGTAGCCGCCGCAGCGGGCACCGGGGCGAGCATTGCGATCATCGCGGCGGCCGCCGCAGCCGAAGCTGGCCACCGCCATCTGCGCCGCACCGTCAGAACCGCCAACGGTCCGGATCCTCGAACAGGTGAGACCGGACGACCTCGCCGAGCTGCTCGGCCGTGGCTTCGGGAAGCACTCCGACTCTGCGCCCGACATCGAAGAGTCCCTGCGTGATCTGGGCTTGATTGTCTAAACGCTGGGACGGGGATCGCAGGTCGTGAACGCCCCAGATGCGGTCGTCGCACAGAAGCTGGGGATCTCCGGTCCACAGCTCGGCCTCAAGGCTCATGGCCGTCGCGGCCGCGTAGGAACCGCCCAGGGACACCTCGTAGGCGTGAGCTATCCACGCCGCCGCCTTCGCGGTGGCTCCTGACCCGCGGTCGATGTCGACCGCTTGCTCCAACCGGATGATGAAGTCCTCCGCCCCGGCGACGCCGTCGAAGGCGGCGAAGCCGAGCCATGCCTCGGTGACGTTCACGGCGCTCATGGCGAATCGATTGGCACTGAGAAGATCCAAGAGATCGCCGATGGTCTCAACAATCGGCTCGATGCCCTCCGCCTGCTGAACAATCGGCCAGGCGTCGAGAACCGCCAGCGGTGGCGCGACCACGGCTCGGACACCGCGTTCGCTCGGCGCTCGACGCCTCTACCGGTCTCCCTTGAGCCGGGCAAGCACCGCACTGCGAGCCGCGACCTCAGCCTGGCGCGTCTGGATCAGCCAGTCGGTTAGCGGGTAGCCGCGGTAGCGGCCGATGAACTCCGCGAGTTCCTCGCACGCCTCGCGCCGATGGTCTGCACGGCTCCGATCCTGACGCGCCGCGCTCGGCGACCCCGCACGCTTCGATTCTGCACGCTTGACCACGCCTGTCCTCCTACCGACTCTGCGAATGCCCGACTCTGCTGGACAACCCGGGCCGGACCACTCTCCGCTCGAAGCGAATCCGGTGCCGGAGACTTCAATGTAACAGAATTATACATATCATGCACGATAAACAACCACAACTTTAGCTCAAACAACAAGCTTCACTGATCCGCCGCCCGGCATCACAGTGTGGCGCAGCGCGGGCGGGTTCAGAGACGCTCGCGGGCGGCTCGGATACGCCGGAGCGTCTCGTCCTTGCCCAATAGGCGCATGGGCTCCCACAGGGGCAATCCGGCGCCGGTCCCGGAGAGCGCCACCCGGACGGGGGGCTGGGACCGCACCCGGGCGCCGATGCTCTCGGTGAGCTCGTCGCCCACCCCCATGACGATGGCCTCGAGCCGCGCGGCGGAGGAGAAGTCGTCGTCGGCGAGCCGGGCCTCCACCGCCTCGAGCACCTCCGCGGCCGCCCTGCCCTTGACGATCGACTTGTGCCAGGCCTTCTCGTCGTAGGTGATGTCGGGACACAGGATCCAGTCGATCCATCCCGCGGCCTCGCCGAGGTGCGCGATCCGTTGCTGGATCTCGCCAGCTAGCACCCGCACCGTCTCGCGGTCATAGCGTTGGGCGGGCCACGGAGCCTCGGGATCGGTCAGGAACGGCTCGGCCCGGTCGGCGAACTGCTCGGGAGTGAGCGACTTGATGTACGACGAGTTGATGTGGTCGAGACGGGCGGGGTCGAAGAAGGCCGCGGCCGGCTTGACCGCGTCGAGGTCGAACAGGGCGACGATCTCGTCCAGCGGGCGGATCTCCACCTCGTCGGGCGGCCCCCATCCGAGCAGGGCCAGGTAGTTGACCATGGCCTCGGGCAGGTAGCCCGATCGGCGGTAGCTGTCGAGAGACACGTCGTCGCGCCGCTTGGACAGCTTCTGGCGCTTGGCGTTGACCAGCAACGGCAGGTGCGCATACGCGGGCGGCGGGCCGTAGCCGAGGGCGTGCCAGATGAGCTGCACACGAGGGGTGGTGTTGAGCAGGTCCTCGCCCCTGATCACGTGGCTGATGCCCATGTCGTAGTCGTCGACCGCGTTGGCGAGATGGAACGTGGGCGACCCGTCGCCGCGACGGATGACGAAGTCCTCCAACGACTCGTTGGGGAAGCTCACCTGCCTCCGCACGACATCGTTCACAACGGTGGTGCCCTCGTCGGGGCAGCGGAACCGCACCACCACGCCCGGCCCGTCGGCCACGTCGCGGTCGCGGGACCATCCCCGGTAGCCGACCGGGAGCCCGGCCGCGGCGCTGCGCTCCTCGATCTCAGCCCGGGTCAGGTCGCAGAAATAGGCGGCGCCGCCGGCCAGCAACTGCTCGACGGCAGCCGCGTGCCGGTCGCGGCGCTCGGACTGGAAGTAGGGCCCGGCGTCCCAGTCGAGGCCCAGCCACTTCAGGGGCTCGATGATGGCGTCCACGTACTCCTGCGTCTTCAGCGAGGCGTCGGTGTCCTCCACCCGCAGCACCATCTCGCCGCCGTGATGCCGGGCGAACAGCCAGTTGAACAGCGCCGTCCGGGCGCTCCCCACATGCAGGAACCCCGTAGGCGCAGGCGCGAAGCGAACCCTCGGCGAAGTCACACGGCGAGACTACCGAAGCCCTCCTGTGAAGCTCGATGGGGCAACGGGATCGTGTTCCCGCCCCGAGCACGCTCTGCTACCGTCGAGGCTGCCGTCGATCTCTGGAACCAAGGAGCCACCCGTGTCCGACATGCCCCCTCCTCCACCCGACGACTCGGGCTGGTCGTCCGAACCGCCCCCGCCTCCACCCGGCCCGACGAGCCACGGAAGTGCGCCCGGCGGATTCGCAGTCCTTGAAACCGGCGAGACCGTGGAGCTGGCGACCCGAGGCAAGCGCCTCGGAGCCAGGATCATTGACATAGTCATCGGGATCATCATCTCCATTGTCGTCGGTTTCATCGATCCTCTCCTCCTGCCCATCCTGGCCTGGGCGGCCTACGAGATCTTCTTCGTCGCCCTCAAGGGACAGACGCCCGGCAAGATGGCAGTAGGCACCAAAGTCATCAGGGCCGACAACGGAAACTTGCCCGGCTGGGGCCCCGCGGCCGGACGCTGGATCATTCCGGCCATCGGATACGTGCTGATCCTTCCCGGCCTGCTCGTTCACGCCTCACTGCTGTGGGATGAGCGTCGGCAAGGGTGGCACGACAAGGCGGTGAAGACGCTCGTCGTCAACGTCTGATCCGGAGTCCTGGCGGATCGGCCGTCAGGCCGAGCTGCTAGAGCCCTAGCAGGGCGCGCCAGTCCTCGGCGCGGGCCTCCGCCACTGCGGCCGGCGCGAGGCGCAGTGTCTCGGCCGGCACCAGGTCGGCCAGTCGCAGCTTGACGTGGTAGCCGTGATGGCCGGCCGCGCCAGCGAAGCGGTCACGGCGCCAGGCCACCACCTCAGCGTCAGGCTCGTCCAGGAAGCCGAACAGCTCCAGCGCCACCCGCAGGTCGTGCGTCACCGGGGCCCGGCCGAACATCGAGGCTCGGCGCAGTGCCACCGCGACGCATCCGGCCAGCGCATCGTCCTCCCGCTCGCCGGCCGCCAGCACCAACTGGCCTACAAAGCGCTCGGCAAGCTTGAGCGCGTAGCCCTGGTCGGGACCCTGATAGCCGAGGCCCGATCCCGCGGGAGCCTCGGAGCCCACCACCTCCCCGGGCCGGTCCGCCAACCAGGGATCAGCCCGCCGGGGCGGCGACCGGTAAATCGACGGAGCCTGGGCCGTGGCGGGAACGTGAGATGGCGCGGCCATGGAGCGACAGCGTAGTCCTGCACCGCCCAACCCCCCTTTCATGTCCGAGCGACGCCGGGAGGCGACTGGTGGGGCATCACCATCGACGAGTTGGGAACTGTGTTCGCTCAGGCCAGACGCTACGAGGACGTTGAGGCCGAGGCACGGTCGGCCATAGCCTTCTGGTTCCATGTCGACGAGTCGCAGGTCGGCGGCGTCATCGTGACCGCGACCGAGATCCCCGGAAGCTGACTCCCGAGGAAGGTGGAATCGCCTCGCTGGCTGCGGGCGGCGCGCTCAGTCGTCGGCGTGGAGCAGGCCGTAGACCACCGAGTCGGCCAGGGCCTGCCAGGACGCCTCGATGATGTTCTCCGACACGCCGATGGTGGTCCACACCCTGCGGCGGTCGGTGGAGTCGACCAGCACCCGGGTCACCGCTCCCGTTCCCTTCTGGGTGTCGAGCACCCGGACCTTGAAGTCGGTGAGCGCGATGTTCTCCAGTGCCGGGTAGATGTCGCCCAGAGCGTTGCGCAGCGCAGTGTCCAGCGCGTTGACCGGACCGTTGCCCTCCCCTACCGCCACACGGCGCTCGCCGCCGACCCACAGCTTCACGGTGGCCTCGGTGTCGACCTCTACCGACACGTCGTTCCAGGCCCGGGCGCCGGTGCCGGACCGATGGTCCATCGACACGCGGAAGGACTCCAGCTTGAAGTAGTCCTGCTCCCAGCCGGCCGCGCCCCGCATGAGCAACTCCAGGGAGGCGTCGGCCGCCTCGAAGTGGTACCCGGCGTGCTCCAGGCGTTTGAGCGTGTCGATCACATCGCCGAGAACCCGGCCGTCGATGTCCAAACCGAGTTCGGCGGCCCTCATCTCCAGCGTCGAACGGCCGGCCATCTCCGATACCAGCACCCGGGTGCCGTTGCCCACCAGTTCCGGAGAGACGTGCTCGTAGGCATCCGGACGGCGGCTCAGCGCGCTGGCGTGCAGCCCCGCCTTGTGGGCGAACGCGCTCGCCCCGACGTAGGGCTGCTGGGGGTTCATCGGCAGGTTGACCAACTCGGCGACGTGGTGGGAGACCGACGTGAGCCTGGGCAGGCAACCCTCGGGCAGCGCCCGCATGCCCATCTTCAGCTCGAGGTTGGCAATGATCGGCACCAGGTCGCAGTTGCCCACCCGCTCGCCGTAGCCGTTGATGGTGCCCTGCACGTGCACCGCCCCGGACTGCACCGCGGCCAGCGCGTTGGCCACGCCGCAGCCGGTGTCGTTGTGCAGGTGGATGCCGACGTCGCAGTCCACATGGGCCGCCACCGCCGCCACTGCGGTGGAGATGTCGGTGGGCAGCGTGCCGCCGTTGGTGTCGCACAGCACCACAGTCGATGCTCCGGCCATGGCCGCGGCCTCGAGCACCCGCAGGCTGAACTCGGGGTTGCGGCGGAAGCCGTCGAAGAAGTGCTCGGCGTCGAACAGCACACGCTTGCCTGAGGCGACCAGGAACTGCACCGAGTCGGCCACCATGGCGACACCCTCGTCCAGGGTGGTCTGCAGCGCCTCGGTGACGTGGTAGTCCCAGCACTTGCCGACGATGCACACCGTCGAGGTGCCGGCTGCGGCCAGATGGGCCAGCACCTGGTCGGAGTCGACCTTGCCCCGGGCCCGGCGGGTGGAGCCGAAGGCGACGAGCTCGCTGACTCTCAAGTCGAGCTCGGTGCGGGCCCGGTCGAAGAACTCGTCGTCCTTGGGATTGGCGCCCGGCCAGCCCCCCTCGATGAAGGCGACCCCGAGGTAGTCGAGCTGCTCGGCGATGCGCAGCTTGTCGTCCACGGTGAGCGAGATGCCCTCCAGCTGGGTGCCGTCTCGCAGGGTGGTGTCGTAGATCTCCACCGACGGCCGGTCAGCAGCCTCGCTACTCATGGACGTACTCGTTCCACGTCTTGTAGCGGTCGTTGCGGCCCCGCACGACGTCCGAGTAGGCCTCGGCGATGGCCAGGGTGCGCGGGCCGGGGCACTCCAGCGGCCGGTCGTCCACCGAGTTGACCGCGCCGACCTCGGTAGCGGTGCCGCACACGAAGATCTCCTGCGCGATGTACAGGTCGCTGCGGGCCAGGTCGCCGATCACCACGTCGATGCCGATGTCTCGGGCGATGGAGATCACCGAGTCCTGGGTGATGCCGGGCAGCGCTCCGGACGACAGCGGCGGCGTCACCAGCAGGTCGGGGGTGCCCGCGAAGATGTTCTCGCCGCTGCACTCGGACACCAGCCCGGCCGGGTTGAGCATGATGGCCTCGTCGTAGCCGGCCCTCAGAGCCTCCATCTTGGCCAGCGTCGAGTTGGCGTAGTTGCCGGTGGTCTTGGAGGCGGGCGGCATGATGTTGTGGTCGTGGCGGGCCCATGACGAGATCTTCAGCCGCACGCCCTTGGTGAGGGCGTCGTCGCCCAGGTAGGCGCCCCAGGGCCAGACCGCGATGGCTATGTCGGTGGTGCAGTCGGCGGTGGACAGCCCGATCTCGCCGTAGCCGTAGTAGGCGATGGGACGCACGTAGCACTCGGGCAGCCCGCTGTCCCGCACCACCAGCTTGCACGCGTCCACGATCTCGGGCACCGAGTACGGCATTCCCATGTTGAGGATCTTGGCCGAGTTGTAGAGCCGCTGGATGTGGTCGGTCAGCCGGAACACTGCGGGGCCGTCGTCGGTCGCATACGTGCGGATTCCCTCGAACACTCCCGTCCCGTAGTGCAGGGAGTGCGACAGCACGTGGATCTTGGCGTCGTTCCATCCAACGAGCTCGCCGTTCATCCAGATGTGCTTGCTAGGGGTGATGGGCATGTCTGCGGTGGCTTTCCGTGAGCGGCGCTTGGTGTTGTGTCGAGATCAGGTGGTCTGGTCGGCGAGGCGGGCGACGATGGCGTCTCCGATCTCGCTGGTGGTGCCCGCGAGCGACTCGGGCCGGTCGCAGGCCTTGCGGATCCGTTCGGCGGCGTCGGTCTCACCGAGGTGGTCCAACATCATCGCGCCCGACAGCACCGCCGCGACGGGATTGGCCCGGCCTGTGCCCACGATGTCGGGCGCCGAGCCGTGGACAGGCTCGAACATCGACACCTGTCCGGGATGCAGATTGGCTGTGGGTGCCAGCCCGATGCCGCCCGACACCGCGCCGCCGAGGTCGGTGAGGATGTCGCCGAAGAGGTTGTCGGTGACGATCACGTCGTAGCGGGCCGGGTCCTCCACGAAGTAGATGCATGCCGCGTCGACATGGTTGTAGGCCGTCGACACGTCGGGGTATCCCGCCGCGACCTCGTTGAAGGTGCGCTCCCAGAGGTCGCCGGCGAAGGTCAACACGTTGGTCTTGTGCACCAGCGTCACGTGCTTGCGCCGGGTCACGGCCAGGTCGAACGCGTACCGGACCGCCCTCTCGACGCCGTGGCGGGTGTTCACCGATCCCTGGGTTGCGATCTCGTGCGGAGTGCCCCGCCGCAGGAAGCCGCCCTCCCCCGCGTACGTGCCCTCGGTGTTCTCGCGGATCACCGCGAAGTCGTGGCCCGGCGCGGTGAAGGGTCGCAGGTTGATGTAGAGGTCCAGCTCGAAGCGCATCTTGAGCAGGAGGCCCCTCTCGATGATCCCGGGCGGAACGTCGGGACTCCCGACCGCGCCCATGTACAGCGCGTCGAGCCCCCGCCACTCCTCGAGGGTGGCGTCGTCGAGCACGGTGCGGTCCCGCAGGTAGCGATCACCGCCGAGGTCGTAGTGCATGGTGTCCATCTCGACGCCCGCGGCCCCAATCACCTTCAGGCCCTCGGCCACGACCTCGGGACCGATGCCGTCGCCTCCGATGACTCCCACTCGATGTGTCATTTGTGATACCCCGGGTCTCGTGCCAAAAAGAAGAGACCGCCCACCTGGGTGGACGGTCGGAGGCGCGCCGGGATGGCGCGCGCTAGGGAATCGCGATGCTGGGCTTGTTCGCCACGGCATCAGCATAACCCGCGGGCGGTAGATTGGTGCGGTGCCCGATGCTCATCACCTCTCTCAGGCCGCGCACGACCGGCTGAGTGCTGAGCTGCAGGAGCTCACCACCCGAGGCCGTATCGACATAGCCGACAAGATCGAGGCCGCCCGCAAGCTGGGCGATCTGTCGGAGAACGGCGACTACCACGCGGCCAAGGAGGAGCAGGCCAAGCTGGAGGGCCGCATCGTCCATCTGGCAAGGATCTTGACCAACGCGGAGATCATCGATGCCGACAACGGCACCGGCGGTGACTTCGGGGTGATACTGGGATCGGTGGTGACCGTCCTCTACGACGGCGACGATGAGCCCGAGCGCTTCCTGGTCGGAGTGATCGAGGAGCGGCAGGACGACGTAGTCGTGGTGTCACCGGGATCGCCGATGGGCGAGGCACTGCTGGGCGCGGCCGAGGGGGACGCGGTGGAGTTCGACTCTCCCGGTGGCCGGCAGAGGGTCACCGTCGTGGAGGTGTCCTAGGCCGGTGGACGCCGATCCGCCCCGCACGCTGCGGTGGGCGCGGATCGCCCTAGTGGTGGGCGCCCTGCTGCTGGGCATGGCCGCCACCCTCATAGTGTGGGACGCCGCCACCAACGATCCTCCGCCGGCAGTGATCACCGGCCGCGACGGCTGACAGCGAGCAGAGCACCGTGTCTTCCGCTCTTGTTCGCTGCGCTCACGGGCCGCTCGGGCCACCACCTCGCTGCGCTCGGCCTCGCGTGTCTCCCGCTCTTGCTCGCTGCGCT
>JAGWAO010000003.1:72603-91054 GCA_021296315.1 Acidimicrobiia bacterium
TCGCTGCGCTCGGCCTCTAGGATCGAAGCCGTGACTGAGCCGCAGACGCTTAGCGAGAGAATCTGGGACCGCCACACGGTGGCGCGCGGCGGCGACGGCGAACCCGACCTGCTCTACATCGACCTGCACCTGGTGCACGAAGTCACCTCGCCGCAAGCATTCGACGGGCTGAGGCTCTCGGGGCGGGGCGTGCGGCGACCCGAGCTGACGGTGGCCACCGAGGACCACAACGTCCCTACCGCCGACATCGACAAGCCGATCGCTGACGAGGTGAGCCGCATCCAGGTCGAGACGCTGCGCCGCAACGCGGACGAGTTCGGAATCATCAACTTCCCGATGGGCCACGCCAAGCAGGGCATCGTCCACGTGATCGGGCCCGAGCAGGGTCTGACCCAACCGGGAATGACCATCGTGTGCGGAGACTCCCACACCTCCACCCACGGCGCCTTCGGTGCCATCGCGTTCGGCATCGGCACCAGCGAGGTGGAGCACGTGCTGGCCACCCAGACCCTGCCCCAGATGCGGCCGGGCACCATGGCGGTGACCGTGGAGGGCACGCTGGCCGAGGGCTCCACCGCCAAGGACGTGATCCTGGCCATCATCGGCCGCATCGGGACCACCGGCGGCGTGGGGCGGATCATCGAGTATCGGGGGCCGTTGATCGAGGCGCTGTCGATGGAGGGCCGGATGACGGTGTGCAACATGTCCATCGAGGCCGGCGCCAAGGCGGGGCTGATAGCCCCCGACGAGACCACCTTCGAGTACCTGCGGGGCCGTGAGCAGGCGCCGGTCGGTGAGCTGTGGGACCAGGCGCTGGCCGACTGGCGCACCCTCCGAACCGACGACGCGGCCTCCTTCGATGTGGAGGTGACCCTCGACGGCGCCGACATCTCCCCCATGGTGACCTGGGGCACCAACCCCGCACAGTCGGTGCCGCTGAACGGTGCGGTGCCCGGCCCCGAAGGCTTCGACGAGCCGGCCCGGCGCGAGGCGGCGGCTCGGGCTCTCGACTACATGGGGCTGGCCGAGGGGACACCGATGCGCGACATCGCGGTGGACACCGTCTTCATCGGCTCGTGCACGAACAGCCGGATCGAGGATCTGCGGGCCGCGGCGTCGGTAGTGGGCGGCCGCCGGGTGGCCGAAGGGGTGCGCACCCTGGTGGTGCCGGGCTCGGGCCAGGTCAAGGCCCAGGCGGAGGCCGAGGGCCTGCCGGAGATCTTCCGGGCAGCCGGATTCGACTGGCGCGAGCCGGGATGCTCCATGTGCCTGGCCATGAACCCCGACAAGCTGACCCCCGGTGAGCGAGCGGCCAGCACGTCGAACCGCAACTTCGAGGGCCGCCAGGGCCGGGGCGGGCGCACCCATCTGGTGTCGCCCGCGGTGGCCGCAGCCACCGCGATAGCCGGCCGCTTCGCCGCTCCCGGGGACCTGTGATGGGGGCCGGCATGACCGCGGCGTGCGGGTCGCCATGAGGGCGACACGGGTGGTGACCGGCACCGCGGTCCCGCTCGACCGCAGCGACGTGGACACCGATCAGATCATCCCTTCGGACTGGCTCAAGCAGGTGTCGCGCACCGGCTTCGAGAAGGGCTTGTTCTCGGAGTGGCGCGACAGTCGCGACTTCGTGCTCAACGACGAGCGCTACGCGGGGGCGACCATCCTGGTGGCCGGGACCAACTTCGGCACGGGCTCGTCGCGGGAGCACGCGGTGTGGGCCATCCAGCAGTACGGCTTCGAAGCGGTGATCAGCCCCCGCTTCGCCGACATATTCCGCAACAACTGCACCAAGAACGGCCTGGTCCCGGCCCAGATCCCGGCCGATGCCGCCGCGGAGCTGATGGCCGCGGTGCAGGCCGAACCCGGCCTGGAGATCACCGTCGATGTGGAACGGCTCACCGTGGAGGCGCCGGCCATCGGGTTCGAGGCCGCATTCGGGATGGAGGCCTCCACCAAGCAGCGGTTCCTCGAAGGTCTCGACGACATCGGGTTGACCCTGCGCCACACCGGAGCCATCGACGACTACGAGCAACGACGCCTTCCCTGGCTTCCCGCGGCCACATAGACGCGAGTCATGTCCGAGCCCTCCGCAAGAGTCGGAGCGAACTCGGGAACCGCGGCACAAGCAGGAACGTCCTATCCCTCAAGGTCGAACCCGCGCCAACGGGCGCTCGCGACGAAAGGCCACGCCTCCATGCGCAAGACCCTCATCCTCGCCTTCAGCTTCTTGCTCGTAGTTGCTTCCTGCGGGGGTGACAGCCCCCGGGGAGGGCCGGGGGTCTCCGGTTCCGCCGAGCCTTCGACCGGCACCGACGTCGACGCCGGAACAAGCACGGACACGCCCGGCAGCGCCGACGGCGAGGGCACGGTGATCGATCTCGGGCCTGAGGATGTGGTGCTGACCGCGGGCCTGGTCCGCTTCGACGACTGCGACACGCTGCTCGACCACCTGCGCACCGAGTACTCGGCCCGGGTCGGGCCTTGGGGCTTCGACCAGGGCGGCTGGTTCGGTCCGGTGTTTCGGCGCGGCGGTGACGACATGGCCGTGGCCGAAGAGGCCATGGCCGATGAGGGGGCCGTGGCGGCCGCTGCGGCTCCGGAGGCACCGTCCACCCCCGTCGAGGGAGTGGACTTCTCCGGGACGAACGTCCAGGAAGTCGGAGTGGACGAGGCCGACGTCGTCAAGACCGACGGCCGCCGGATCTTCACTGTGTCGTCGGATCGGCTGGTGGTGGTCGACGCGGCCGGTCGCCGCACCGTCGGCTCGGTCACGGTGGCCGAGGGCTGGGGACGGGAGATGTTCATCGAAGGCGACAGCCTGCTGCTTATCACCGGCTCCCACAGCGAATCGGGCGACGGTTCCGAGACCGTGCTCCAGCGCATCGACATCGGCGGCGGAGCCCCGGAGATCATCGGGACCCTCAACGTGCAGGGCAACTACATCAGCGCCCGCAGCGTGGGCGGCATCGCCCGGGTGATCATGCGCTACGACCCCCAGTGGAACTTCCCGTTCGTATTCCCCCAGAACGAGTCCGCTGAGGATGTCGCCGAGACGGCCAACCGGGCCGCGGTCCTCAACTCCACCCTCGACGACTGGCTGCCCCACTACACGCTCGGGTCGGCCGACAGCTCGACGGGATCGTTGCTGGTGCCCTGCGATGACGTGCACGCCCCGTCGGTATTCTCCGGCTTCGGGGTCACCACCGTGATCAGCGTGCCCATCGGCGGCGACTTCGACCCGTCGCAGTCCACCGCGGTGATGGCCCCCGGCGACACCGTCTACGCCTCGACCGGGTCGCTGTATGTGGCCACCACCCGCTGGATCGACTCCGATGAGTTCGGGGGCGAAGACGACTGGAACGAAGACGTCTGGCGCGAGGCCTGGCAGGAGCGCCGCACGAGCCTCCACCGCTTCGACATCAGTGGCGACGCGGCCGCCTACGAGTCGTCCGGCGAGGTTCTGGGCGTGGTCCGCAACCAGTTCTCGCTGTCGGAGCACACCGGCTACCTGCGGATCGTGACCACGGTCGGCGACCCCTGGGGAGAGGAGTCCGAGAGCCAGGTGCGGGTGCTGAGCACCGACGGCGACGTCATGGTCGAGGTGGGCAGCGTCGGCGACATCGGCCGGGGTGAGAACGTCCAGTCGGTGCGCTTCGTCGGGGACATCGGCTACGTGGTGACCTTCCGCCAGATCGACCCCTTCTACACCATCGACCTGTCCGACCCGACCAACCCCCGGATCCTGGGCGAGTTGAAGATCCCCGGGTTCTCCAGCTACCTGCACCCCATCAGCGACACGATGGTGCTGGGCGTGGGGTCCGACGCCGACAACGACGGCCGCGTCACCGGGGCCAAGGTGTCGCTGTTCGACGTGAGCGACCTGACCGCACCCCGGGAGGTGGCGGTCTGGACTGCTCCCGACGGCTGGAACGACATCGGCTGGGACCACCGGGCCTTCCTGTGGTGGGCACCCGAGGAGTTGGCGGTCATCCCGGTCACGGTGTGGAACGAGTGGTCCGGCGCGGTGGTGCTGAGGGTGACCGACGGCACCATCACCGAGGTGGGACGAGTCGACCACGAGGTCGAGGGCACCGAGCCCGGCCGGACCGACTGCCGCAAGCTCACCCCGGCGGACCTGCCGTCCACCGACATGGAGGTCTTCACCACCGAGCTCGAGTACATGATCACCGACGACTACGGCACCGCGGTTCTTGCCTGCGAGCCGGGCGAGGCCGGCATGACCGGCTTCGAGTGCTACGCAGATCCGTTCCTCGTGGACGAGGCCGAGAGGCTGGGACTGCTTCGAGGCGACGAGTCCATCTCGACCTGCTGGCTCAGCGACCAGCCCAACATGATCGTGCGCAGCATCGTGATCGGCAACGAGTTGTGGACGCTGGGCTTCAAGGGCTGGGGCTCCTACGACGGCCAGACCCCTGCCCGGCTCCACGTCAACGACCTCCATACCCTGGCAAGGCTGGCCGCCCTGGAGCTGTAGCAACCGTCAGTATCAGAAACCATCTGAAACCCAGGGCGGTAGGCTGCGGATATGTCGCGCCTCATGACTCGGGCTGTTCGGCTGGTGAAGTTCGGTGCCGTCGCGGGCGCTCTGGTCGGAGTGGGCCGGCTAGTGCTCAAGCGCAGGCGCCAATCCGAAATGGCCGAGTCGTCGTGGCCCACCATCGCCGAGACGGCAGCCCAGGATGGCCAACCAGTCGACGATGAGAGCGATGCCGGCACCTCAGAGCCGTCGGCCGAAGCCGTCGGCGACGACGCAGGCGACGACACCGAAGACGAGTCCTAGCGCTCCCTCCGGCGCCGCGGCGCCGCTACCGAATTGGCAGCAGAATGCACGCATGCCGTGCAAGACACTGCCAACTCCTGGCCGGGCCGAGCCGCTATAGACCGGCAATATCCAAGTCGGGCAGCCAGTCGGCGGGGTTGAAGCCGAGGATCCGGCCGAAGAAGGCGAGTTCGGCCTCGAGAGCGGTCACGATGTTGTCGGCGCTCCGGAAGCCGTGCTGCTCCCCCTCGAACAGCAGGTAGGCCACCGGCACGCCCCTGGCCTTGAGAGCATCGACGATCATCTCGGACTGGGCGGGGGGCACGATCTCGTCCTCGTCGCCCTGCAGCACGATCATCGGCGCGTCGAAGCCGTCGAGGTGGTGGATCGGCGAGCGTGCGAGATAGACGTCCCGGGCCTCCGGGTAGGGACCGACGAGGCGGTCGAGGTAGCGGGACTCGAACTTGTGGGTGTCGGCGGCCAGAGCCTCCAGGTCGGCGATGCCGTAGCGGCTGGCCCCGGCCGCGAACGTGTCGTGCAGGGCCAGCGCGGCCAGCACGGTGAACCCGCCCGCGCTGCCGCCCCGGATCATCAGCCGTTGCGGATCGACGTCGCCCCGGTCGGCCAGGAACCGGGCCGCGGCCACGCAGTCCTCGACGTCGGCCACGCCCCAGGCACCTTCCAGGGCTCGGCGGTAGCGGCGCCCGTAACCGGTGGAACCCCGGTAGTCGACGTCGACAACCGCGATCCCCCGGGAGGTCCAGAAGGTGACGCCTAGCTGAAGCTGGCGACGGGCCGCCGCGGTGGGGCCTCCATGGGCGGTGACCAGCAGCGGCGGCCGATCTCCAGGCGGGCCGGCACAGGCCGGATTGGTGGGCGGGAAATACAGGGCGTGAGCGACTGCAGATCCGTCGGGGCCGGTCGGGAAGGTGATGGCCTCGGGCTCGATCAGCAGGTCCGCGCCGAGGCCCAGCTCCCGAGCCGGCTTCACCACGCTGCGTTCGGCCTGGCCGTCGCCCGTGACGCGCACCACCGCAACCTCAGGTTCGTGCCGGTAGCCGGCGCCCGCGTAGGCCAGCACCGCGGCGCCATCCGGCGCGTCGCGGGCGATGGTCAGCGACGACACCGACGAGTCGATGACCGGCACCGTCCGGCCATCCACCAGGATCTGGTCGCCCGATCCCATCCCGACCACGGCGGCCACCGTTCCACCGGCCGCGGCCCAGCGCTGCATTCCGAAGACCCAGGGCGGGGTGGCCACGTCGAAGTCGCCCACGACGACCGGCAGCAGATGCCCGCTGTCCAGGCTCACCTCGTAGAGGCCCCACCAGTCGTCGTGGTCGCTGCACACCATCAGCCTCGGATCCGAGCCGGCCGCGCCGGGATCCCAGCCGGGCTCGCACAGGCTTCGGTCCCCGCCCCGACCCAGGACTTGCACCTCCGGACCCAGCTCCGCGTCGCCGAACTCATGGACGTGCAGCCGGGTGGCGTCCCACGGCATATTCGGGTGGTCCCAGGAGATCCAGGCCAGCATCGATCCGTCGGGCGAAACCCGGGGCGTCATCACGAAGTCGGCTCCCGACCACAGAGTCTCCAGCCGCTGCGAACCATCGGTGGCCACGGCCACCAGTTCGTTGGCCGGCTCGCCGCCGCTGTCGTGGCGCTCCTGCACGCACACGCTCCAGCGACCGTCGGGCGTGACTCGCCCGTCGGCGTAGCGCCACGCTCGGGGCTCGGGCGGTTCGGTGGTGAGCACTAGCGGCTCAGCGCCCGGCTGGTCGATTCTCCGGAGCCTCTGGTCGGCGAACTCCACGTAATAGAGCGACCGGTCGTGGGGCCACCAGGATCCGCCGCCGTACTCGTGGACCAGGGTGCGAACGTTGGCGTCTGGCGGCGTGACCTGCTGAAACTCGCCGCCGCGGAGATCGCAGCGCATCACTGCAGTCCGCCCTCCCTCATCAGGGCGGCTCTCGGCCCACCAGAGCAGCCAGGGCTGCACCGGATCGGCGACGACCTCGGAGATCCCCGCCGCCCCCTGTACCAGACAGGCTGCGGTGACCGGCGACGGCCACTCCCCGTAGGACACGACCTCGGGCCCCCTCACCACGACGCGCCCCTACCCGCTCGAAATTGATGGCGATACGGCCCCCAGAGGCCCATTTGTCTTTGTCGCATCCGTTTCGTTCACAGGCCTCATGCTCCGCCGAGCAGCTCGACCATGCGGCCGACGCCTTCGCCCAGGTCGTCGTCACCCAGCGCGAACGACAGGCGCAGTCCCCCGCTGGCGCCGAACGCCTCGCCGGGGACGACCGCCACCTTGGCTCGCTCCAGCAGCAGGTCGGCCAACTCCAGGGTGCTGGCCGGCTTGACGCCGCCGAAGTCGCGCCCCAGCAGGGCGCTGGCGTCCGGGTAGGCGTAGAAAGCACCCTCGGGCTCGGGGCACACCAGCCCCTCGATCCCGCTCAACAGCCTGTGCATGGTCTGGCGCCGGCGGTCGAAGTGCCGGCGCATCTCCACCACTGCGTCGAGAGAGCCCGACACCGCGGCCAGCGCCGCGGCTTGAGCCACGTTGCACACATTGGACGTGCAGTGGCTCTGCAGGTTGCGGGCCGCAGCCACGGCGTCGGACGGTCCGATCATCCAACCCACCCGCCAGCCGGTCATGGCATAGGTCTTGGCCACGCCGTTGAGCACGATGCAGCGGTCGCGCAGATCGGGCACCACCACCGGGATGGAATGGTGCTCGGCCTCGCCGTAGGTGAGGTGCTCGTAGATCTCGTCGGTGAGGATCCAGATGCCGTGCTCCGCGGCCCAGCGGCCGATCTGCTCGATCTCCGAGCGGGGGTAGACGGCGCCGGTCGGGTTCGAGGGCGACACGAAGATCAGCGCCTTGGTCCGTGGAGTGCGGGCTGCCTCCAGCTGGTCGACGCTCACCCGGAAGCCGCTCGCCGCGGTGGCCAGGACGGGCACGGCCACGCCTCCGGACAGGGCAATCGGCTCGGGATAGGTGGTCCAGTACGGGGTGGGCAGCAGCACCTCGTCCCCGGCGTCGACCACGGCCGAGATGGCGTTGTAGACCGCGTGCTTGCCGCCGTTGGTGATGAGCACGTCGCCCGGGTCCACCTCCAAGCCCGAGTCGCGTGCCGTCTTTGCCGCCACCGCCTCGCGCAAGTCCTCCAGGCCGCCGACGGGGGTGTACTTGTGGTGCTGGGGGTCGCGGCCCGCGGCCGCGGCCGCCTCCACGATGTGAGTAGGCGTGGGGAAGTCGGGCTCCCCGGCCCCGAAGCTGATGACCCGCTCCCCCGCGGCCCGGAGTGCTCTGGCCTTGGCGGTCACCGCCAGGGTGGCCGAAGGCGCGATGGCCCCGACGCGCCGTGATATCCGATCGCTGCTCATGACCGCGAGCGTACCGCTGAGAGGCCGAGCGAATAGGGAGCGATCGGTTCAACACATTCTGTCGATCTTGCAAGCACAGATGGCGTGGAGCGGGGCTCGCGGGGTGCCAGACTTCCGGGCGATGCCTACGCAAGCGCCAACCCGACCCGACGCCATCGCCATTCCCGCCGCGATGCTCCCCTCCGACGGCCGCTTCGGCAGCGGGCCCTCGAAGTTCCGTCCCGCGGCCGCTCAGGCGCTGGCCGATAGGGCCGTCGACTATCTCGGCACCAGCCACCGCAGGGCTGGAGTGCGCCGGGTGGTAGCCGAGATGAAGGCCGGGATCGTCGATCTGCTGGGCGCGCCCGATGGCTACGAAGTAGTGATGGGCAACGGCGGCGCCACCGCCTTCTGGGACGCGGCCAGCTTCGGGCTGATCGAGCAGCGCAGCCACCACCTGTCGCTGGGCGAGTTCAGCTCCAAGTTCGTTGCGGTGACCGCGTCGGCGCCCCATCTCGACGAACCGTCGGTGCGGGTCGGGGACTTCGGGACCTGCCCCCCGCTCGAGGCTGCCGACGGAGTCGACGCCTACTGCTATCCCCACAACGAGACGTCGACCGGGGTGATGCTGGAGGTCCGCCGCCCCGCCGGCGACGACGAAGCACTGGTGCTGGTGGACGCCACCTCGGCCGCAGGCGGGCTTCGCTTCGACCCCTCGGGCTGCGACGCCTACTACTTCGCGCCGCAGAAGGCCCTGTCCAGCGACGGCGGGCTGTGGATCGCGCTGATGTCGCCCGCCGCCATCGAGCGGATCGAGCGCCTGTCGGCCTCGGGCCGCTGGACGCCGGCCTTCCTGGACCTCAAGCTGGCCGTGGACAACTCCCGCAAGGACCAGACCTACAACACTCCCGCGCTGGCAACGGTGTTCCTCACCGTGAAGCAGGTCGACTGGCTCAACGGCAACGGCGGCCTGGACTGGGCCGCGTCCCGCAGCGACCGCTCCGCCGACATCCTCTACGGCTGGGCCGAGGCCTCGGACATCGCCTCACCCTTCGTGACCGACACTGCTGTCCGCAGCCGGGTGGTGGGAACTATCGACTTCGACGACCGGGTGAGCGCCGACGACATCAGCGCCGCACTGCGGGCCAACGGCATCGTCGACACCGACGGCTATCGCAAGCTCGGACGCAACCAGCTCCGTGTCGGCATGTTCCCCGCGGTGGAGCCCTCCGACGTCGAGGCCCTCACAACCTGCATCGACCACATCGTGGAGCGTCTGATCGCCTAGCTCAGGACCCGCTGGCCGGGAAGAGCGAACCTCTACGGAGTGATGCCGGAGCGGGCCTTGGGCTCGCAGGGCTGGCTCCGCCGGCGAGCCGACACGTCGAGGGCTGACAGGATGGCGTTGCGGGTGTCGCGGGGGTCGATCACCTCATCGAAGCTCAGCGCGGACGCGGAGCGGTAGGCCGACTCCTCCTCGGCTCGATGCAAGTCCCGCTCGGCTTGCTTGTCGGCGCCGACGGCCCGCCCCGCGCCTGCGGCTCCCATGGCCCCCACCGTGGCGCCCGGGAAGGCGAAGCTGAGGGTCTGGGAGTCGTGGGGGTTCATGGCCATCACGCAGCTGCCGAAGCCGAAGGCCTTGCGCAGCGTCACATGGATCTTGACGGTGGTGGCGCCCGTCTGGGCGGCGTACATGCGAGCCGACGCCCTAAGCACTCCCGCCCGCTCTGACGCGGTGCCGGCCAGCACGCCGGGGTTGTCGGCCAGGAACAGCAGCGGCAAGTGGAAGGCATCGCACACCGAGATGAAGTGGGCCGCCTTGTCGGCCGCAGCAGCATCGATCGAGCCCGCCAGCTCGACCGGCTGGTTGGCCACGACTCCCACCGGCTCGCCGCCGATGCGGGCCAGCGCGCAGATGATGGACCGGCCGTAGTCGGGTTGGATCGAGAGGATCTGGCCGCAGTCGACCAGCGACTCAACCACCGCAGCCATGTCGTAGCCCCGCCGGCCGTCGCGTGGAACGAAGTCGAGCATGCGGTCGATGCGACGCCGACCGGTGTCGCCGGTGTCGACTGCGGGGGGCCGCTCCCAAGCCGACGATCCGAAGTACGAGAGGTATGAGCGGATCCGGCTCAGCAGGTCGGCATCGTCGCCGGCGGCGTTGTGAATGGTTCCCGCGCCGATGGCCACCGCGGGCCCGCCGAGGTCGTCCTTGCCGACTCGCTCTCCCAACGACGCCTCCACCACCGGAGGACCCGCGGTGAAGATGGCCGCATCGGGCGTCATGATCGAGAAGTCGCACAGCAGGGCGGTAATGGCGCCGTGGCCCGCCGACGGCCCCATCACCCCGCACACCATGGGCACGATCCCCGATAGAGCCGCCTGGGCCTGCAGGTCGTTGGGCCCACCACCTCCGGGATCGCCCGGCATGGGCGGTCGGTGCCCGGCTCCCTCCAGCAGCATCACCAGCGGGATGCGTTCGCGGCGGGCGATGTCGGCTATGCGCCAACGCTTGCGGGTGGCGGCCGGACCGATCGAGCCCCCCATGGTGGTGAAGTCCTCGGCGCCTACGGCGACCGGACGGCCGTCAATGGCCCCCACTCCGGCCACCAGCGCGTCGGCGGGCACGGGGCCGGCCAGGGTGCCGATCTCGTTGAACGAACCCCCGTCGAGCAGCCCGTCGATGCGGCCCCGAGCGTCCAGACGCCCATCGGCCCGGCGCTGCGCCAGTTTCTCGGCGCCGCCCATGGCCCGGGCCTGTTGCCGGCGGCGCTGCAGGTCTTCGATGGTGGCGTCCCAGCCGGGGTCGTCGCTCACGCCGGTCCCAATCTTCGGCGGTCCCACATGCCGGTGGCTGCCATGTCGCCCACGGTAGCCACCGCCCACCGAACTGGCAGCCACAAACGCCCAAACGGAGCCCCCACGCTGCTAGTTCGCCGAAGGACTACGTGTTGTCCATCGTGGGTGCCGTGGGCGGGCGCACTATCACCGGCCCCTCGACCAGACGGACCTGCCAGCCGTCTCCGTCTCGGACCACGGGGCGCTCGATGGCCGCGCCCCCGTGGGCGGCGACCCACGCCGCCGCCGATGCCAGCGACACGTCCACAAGCGCGGGACGAGCGTCCGCCAGCAAGTGTGCGGCAATCGAAGCTGCGGCCAGACCGGCGATGGGATCGGCAATGGCGTCGCCCACGAACATGGGCGGATCCCCCGCCACCACCAGGCCGCCGGAGGCCGCGGCGTCGTCGCCGAAGGCGACCCGGTTGCCGTGCTGCCCACTGCGCCCGTGCCCGGTGATCGACACCCAGACAGTGCCCGCGGTCACGCAGTCCTCGGGGCTGATCCCCCACTGCTGCATGACCCGGGGCCGGCTCGCCTCGAGCACCAAGTCGGCACCTGCGATCAGCTCACGCAGCCGGCCGATTGCTCCCGGGGTGGGCAAGTCAAGGCTCAGCTGCTCCTTGCGGTGGTTCAGGAGCTGGAAGAACCCGGCCGGGCCTCGCCGGGCACCGTCGGGGCGGGACGAGGACTCCACCTTGAGAACCCGGCAGCCGGCCTCGGCCAGCAGCCCGCCCGCCAAGGGCCCCGCCCACAGGCTGGTGAGGTCGATCACCACTGGCGCTCGCCTACGCAGGGGGCGCGCCGGAACCTCGCGCCGCACCGACCACGGCCGCCGCGGTGCTGGGGTGGCGCCGACAGCAGCCACTGCGAGGCCGAGCTCGGACCCCTGTTGGACCGCATCGGCCGCAGTCATCGCGGCGATCCGGCGCTCGATCTCGCCCCAGTCACCGGCGGGCGTCGCCGCGCCCACCAATGCCGGCAGCGCTTCGGTGTCCGAGGGGCGGGGAAGGTTGAGAACCACCCAGCCGTCGCGCGCCCGCACCATCTGCGCGAAACCGCCCGCACTGCCGGATCCGTTGCGACCGAAGCCCGCGAAGGCGGCCCGCCGCGCAGCCAGCCCCACGGCGTCGACCTTGACCTCGGTGCCCAGGCGCCGGGTGGCCGCTGCCAGGGCGTCACCCAGGCCTAGAAGGGGACGCACGATGCCGGCCGGCGATACGCACGGCGGCCCAGAAGCCGGCCCGGTGAGGTACATCGCCCCCGACCCGGCCCAAGTTCTGACACACGCATCGTCGTCGAGGGCGGCGGGTTCGATTCCGAGCACCTCAGCGAAGGTAGCGTGAGCAGTTGGGCAACTGCCCTCCAACGGTCACAATGGATGTTCAGGCGCGGGAGGACGACATGGTGGAACTGCGGCCGGGGGCCAGATTCCAAAGCACTGTGTGCACCACCGAGGTGATCGTGGTGAAGGGCACAGGGCCGGCCGAACTGACCTGCGGCGGCGCGCCCATGGTGGCGGCCGGATCAGCTGAGCGGTCCGGAGAGCCGAGCGCCGGCGCGTCGGAAGGGACGCTTCTCGGCAAGCGCTACGGCGACCCGGACGAGACGGTGGAAGTGCTCTGCACCAAGGCCGGGCCCGGTTCGCTCGCCCTCGGCGATATGCCGCTGGCGGTGAAGGTGACGAAGCCGCTGCCCGCCTCGGACTGAGCGGCCGCGCCGCCGGTGAGTCCGCACTCCCCCAACCCCACTACGCTCACCGGGCACCAGCGGCACCCGGGACGGCTCCCATGAACCTCATGATGCTGTTGGAGATGGCGTCCACCGCCCTCGCCGGCCGCGTGGCGTTGGGAACGCTTGACGGAGGCGTCACCTGTGACGGCCTGATGGACGACGCCGCCGGCCTCGCAGGACGCCTGCGCGCCTCTCAGGCGGAGCACCTGGTGCTCTGCGACGAGCCCGGCGCCGTTCTGCCGCTCGCCCTGTTCGGTTCGGCCTGGGGCGGCGTTCCGTACGTGCCGATCAACTACCGGCTCGCCGACGACGATCTGCGCCGGCTGGTCGAGCGGGCCGCGCCGGCGTTGGCCGTTGTCGACACGTCCGGCGCGGAGCGGCTGGAAGGGATGGACGGGGTGGAGATTGTCGAGCGGCACGCACTGCTCGACGATCCCACCGGGGGCGCCGACCCTGCCGAACCAGGCGACTGGCCCATGGACCCCGACGCCGCAGCCGTGCTGCTGTACACCAGCGGCACCTCCGGCCCGCCCAAGGCGGCCGTCCTGCGCCACCGGCACCTGGTGTCATACGTGTTCGGCACGGTCGAGTTCGCGTCGGCCGGCCCCGACGAGGCCCACATCATGGCCGTGCCGCCCTACCACGTCGCCTCGGTGGCCGCGCAACTGTCGCAGGTCTATTCGGGGCGCAGGATCGTGCCCCTGCCGAAGTTCGACCCGGACTCCTGGATCGACCTGGTCCAAGCCGAGGGCGTAACCCACGCCATGCTCGTGCCCACGATGCTGGCCCGCATCGTCGATGCCCTCGACCGCCGGGGCGAGGCTCTCGAGTCGGTCCGCTTCGTGTCCTACGGGGGAGGGAAGTCGCACCGGGCCGTGGTGGAGAGGGCGCTGGAGCTGTTCCCGGCCGCAGGCTTCTCGCACGCTTACGGCCTCACCGAGACGAGTTCGACCGTGTGCGTGATGGGCCCCGACGACCACCGCCGGTGGGCCGCCTCCGAGGATCCGACCGAGAGAGCCCGACTCTCGTCTGCCGGCCGACCCTTGCCGGGAGTCGAGGTCTCGGTGCGCCGCGACGACGGCAGCGAGGCGGCGATCGGCACAGCCGGCGAGATCTGGGTGAGAGGCGAGCAGGTGGCCGGTGAGTACGCCGAGGGAGGGTCCCAACTCGACGACGGCGGCTGGTTCTACACCCGCGACAGCGGACACCTAGACGATGCCGGCTACCTGTGGGTCCACGGACGCAACGACGACATCATCGTCCGGGGCGGCGAGAACATGTCACCGGGCGAGATCGAGGACGCGCTGATGACCCATCCCGCCGTCGTCGACGCAGCCGCTTTCGGGGTGCCCAGCCGTGAGTGGGGTGAGGAAGTGGCGGTTTGCGTCATCACCCGCTCCCCCGCCCCGGACGCGGAAGACCTCCGGGAACTGGTCCGGACCCGGCTGCGATCAAGCCGGGTGCCGGCGCGGGTGGAGTTCGTCCACGAACTGCCGTACAACGACACCGGAAAGCTGCTGCGCCGGGAACTGGGGGAGCGCTTCGCCTCCGGCCCGGTCCCGCCGGCCTGAGCTAGCCATGCACGGTGGAGTCTGGCCCTTGGAGGAGGTCAGATCGGCGGTTGCGTCCGTCGACTTCGACCGGCTGGTGCTGGATGGGATCGCGACGGCGACCGGCGCCCCCGCGGTCGTCGTAGAGGTGGGCGGGGACCCCGCCGACGATGTGGGCGCGGCGCTGGCTGCACTCCCGGTGGTGTCGGTTGCGGTGGGTGCCGGGGGCGAGACCTGGGACCTGACGCTCGACGATCCCGCCCCTGCCCTCGAAGGGCTGCGAGCCAACCCGCAAGCCTCGGTCGTGGCGGCGCAGACGCTGCGCCGGACCGGCCAACTCGGCCTGCTCGACGCGCTGCTGGTCGAGAGCCTGGCTTACGCCACCCTCCAGGCCGGGCCCGAGCACGCCCGCTGGCTGGCCCAGCGAGGACGCCGGACCCGGCGAGACACCGATCAGCCCCGCATCGAAGTAACCGACAACGGTGCCTCAGTGACGGTGACGCTCAGCCGTCCCCGCCTTCTCAACCTGTTCGACGCGGCCATGCGCGACCAACTGGTGGACGTCCTCAAGGCCCTGCAGGCGGCCGCCGATGACCGGCCGGTGGTCCTTGCCGGCGCGGGAGGCAATTTCTGTGCGGGAGGCGATCCGGCCGAGTTCGGCTCGGTGGAGGACCCGGCGGCCGCGCACCTCATACGCAGCCGGGCCAACGCCGCTCCCTGGATGGCAACGGTCGCCCGCCGAACGACGGCGCTGATCGATGGGGCTTGCGTGGGCGCGGGCATCGAGCTGGCTGCGTTCTGCGCCACGGTGACCGCCACCGACCGGGCCCGCTTCCGGCTCCCGGAGCTGTCCATGGGCCTGATACCGGGAGCGGGCGGGACCGTGAGCATCCCGGCCCGCATCGGTCGCCAGCGAACGCTGTGGTGGCTGCTGACCGACGCCGAACTCGACCCGGCCGTCGCGCTGGAATGGGGTCTGGTGGACAGCCTGGCCTGAGAGGCCGAGCGGAGGGCGCCCTAACGTTGCTTGCCTGCTTCTTGCCTACTTGTGGACGAAAGTCTGGGCCAGGGGCGCCTGCTCGAAGCCGGAGGGCGCAGCCCCGGTGGTGGCGTAGAGGTACAGCGCGGTCTGGAAGATGGCGCTGAGAGCGGCGATCACCACCATCACGACCGCCACCCAGGCCGCCGCGGCGATGACCCCGATTGCCATCAGCAGTTGCCAGCCAGAAGCGATGAAGAGGCCGGCAACGATCGCCGCTGGAATGATCAGCACGAATCCGAGGAGGCCGAATCCGACGCGGGCCACGATGTTCTCGCCCCATGTGCGGCGCAGCAGCGACGCCGACTGCTTGAGACCGGCGATGGCGCCGAGGTTGTCGATGACGATGGCGGGCACGGTAAGGAACGTCACCACCTGCCAAGCCATCTCCAACAGGTGGGTGACGATCCGGCCCAGCCAGCCGGACCGTTCCCTGAGCGCCTGAAGTACCAGTCCCACCGTGGTGGTGATGATCGCCCACGGGACCAGGCCCGGGATGCGGGCGAACGCCCGGCCGATTGCGCTGCGCACCGTCGGGTCACCCCCGGTGAGCCTCTCGTGGGCGCCGGCGACCAGAGCGCCGTTGAAGAACACGGCGATGACGCCCAGGACCAGCGCGGCCGCCACGTAGACCACGATCATCGCCGGGTTGAACTCCATCGTGGTCTGGCCGTGCGAGGACTCGGTGGACAGCGTGAGGAATGTCAGCGCGATCACGATCACGATCACGACCGCCGACGCCAGGAAGGACAGCACCGGGATCCACAACAGCTCCCGATCCTTCTTCAGCACCCTCCAAGAGATCTTGGCCAGCTGCCAGGTATTGCCAATCCGTCCCATCGGTTCTCCTTCTGATCGGTCCCCGGCTCGATGACTTGCAGAGTAGCGGCGCAGCCGCCGCCTACCGTGGCCCCCGCGGCAGGCCCAGAACCCGCTCTCCTATTATATTGCGCTGTATCTCGTTGCTTCCCCCGTAAATCGTGTGAGCCCGCGAGTAGAGGAACGTTCGCTGCCAGGGGTCGAGGCGATAGCCCAATCCGGCCTCCCCGGCGTGAGCACCCTCGGCCGGGTCGGCCACCATCGACGCCGGGCCCCGCACTCTCATGGCCAGCTCTCCCAGGCGCTGGTGCCACGACGCCCAGTAGAGCTTGCCGATCGACTGCTCCGGCCCGGCGAGCTGGTCGTGGGTTAGCGAGGTCAACATCCGCATCTGGTTGAAACGCAGGATCTCGAGCTCAATGTGGCTCTGCACCAGTTCCGAGCGCAGCACATCGCTGTGGATGCGCCCGGATGCTCTGGCCTCCGACACCAGGGAGTCAAACTCCTGGCGGAAGCTGATCTGTTGACCCAGCGTGCTCGCGCCGCGCTCGAATGCGAGAGTGCCCATGGCCACCTTCCAGCCGTTGCCCTCGCCGCCCACTACCAGGTCGGCCTCGGTCACGGCCTCGTCGAAGAAGGTCTCGTTGAACTCGACCCCGCCATTGATCTGCACGATGGGCCGGATCTCGATTCCGGGCTGGTCCATGGGAACGAGCAGGTAGCTGAGCCCCGCGTGCCGCTGCGAGTCCGGAGTGCTGCGGGCCAGCACGAAGATCCAGTCGGCGTGCTGGGCCAGTGAGGTCCAGACCTTCTGACCGCTTATCACCCACTGGCCGTCGCGCCTGGTGGCGGTGGTGGCCACACCGGCGAGGTCGCTGCCCGCGCCGGGCTCCGAGTAGCCCTGGCACCACAGCTCCCGTGCCTCCAAGATCGGGGGCACGAATCGCTGCTGCTGCTCGGCTGATCCGAACGTCATCAAGGTGGGACCGAGCAGCATCACGCCCACGTTGGGAATCCGACCGGGGGCGCGGGACTCGGTGTAGGTGTTGAAGAACACGACCTGCTCGGCCAGCGTGCAACCCCGCCCCCCGATCGATTCGGGAAAGTCGAGCCCGAGCCATCTCCCCGACGCGAGCTCCCGCTCCCAGGCGATCTGGACTTCGACCGGCACGTCATCCTGACCGGTGAGGCCCCGGCCCCGGTATTGGCCGAACTCGCCGGCGAGGTGCTCCTCGAGCCAGGTGCGCACCTCGTCCGCGAAACTGGCGAGCCTCGGGTCAGAACGGAGATCCATCAAGTCGGAGCGTACAATCGCCTCGATGGACGAGCCTGAGCCTGCGGATCAGCGGCCTCGAGGACGCCGCAGAGCAGCCGGTGTTGCGGGCTTCATCGCGGGGGTCCTGGGTGCCGCGGTTGCGCTGGGTTTCGGCGAGTTGGTCGAGGGCATCAGCGACACCATCCCTTCGCTGGTCATCGCGGTGGGCGAGGTGGTCACCGACTACACGCCCGGCGATGTCGTGGCCTTCAGCATCGCCAACATCGGTGCCAGCCAGAAGACCGTGTTGACGGTAGGGGTCGTCGTAGTCGCGATGTCGATTTGCGGCCTCCTCGGCCGAATGGCGGCTCGCGGCGGCCGCCTGGTGGCGATCACAGGCTTCGCGCTCTTCGGCGTGATCGGCGGTTGGGCCGCGGCCCGCAACCCGCTGAGCCCCGCAGTGGCCTCGTGGCTGGTTGCGCTGGCGGCCGCCGTGCTGGGCGCGGCCATCACCCTCTTCCTGGTGAGCCGGGCATCAGCCCGGCGCGGGAGCACTCCGGGCGCGGCCACCGGCGAAGCGGCCACCGGCGACGCAGACACGCAAGGGGAGTCGGCCGGGACGCGCCGGTCGTTCTTCGGCTTTGCCGCCGGGGCGGGAGTGACGGCCCTCAGCCTGGTCGGGCTGGGTCGAGGCTTGAGAGGACCGTCCGCCGCCGAGAAGGCCAGAGAGACCTACGCGCTGCCGCCGAGGACGCCCGACCCGACCGCCGACGCGACGGGCGGCGCCACGACCGCCGACACGAGCACCGCCATCGATGTTCCCGAGGGCATAGAGATCCCAGAAGGCATAGAGATCCCCGAGGACATAGAGATCCCAGAAGGCATAGAGATCCCAGAAGAGATCGTCGTCGAAGCTCCGGACGAGCCCGCAACCACCACCACCCAACAACCCTAAGAACCCCCCACAACCACCACCCAACAACCCGAACAACCCCCAACCACAACCACCACCCAACCCCAGAAGAACCCACAACCACAACCACCACCCAACCCCAGAAGAA
>JAGWAO010000003.1:91090-93700 GCA_021296315.1 Acidimicrobiia bacterium
ACCACCCAACCCCCAGAAGAACCCGCAACCACAACCACCACCACCCAACCCCCAGAAGAACCCGCAACCACAACCACCACCACCCAGAAACCGTCGCAGTCCTCGCGATACCCGCAGGTGGCCCACCTCGACACGCTCGACGACGAGGTGCCGGGCATCTCGCCCTACGTCACACCGATCTCTCCCAAGAACGAGTTCTACCGCATCGACACCGCCCTGACCGTTCCGCAGGTCGACCCGGACCGGTGGCGCCTGCGCATCACCGGCCTGGTCGACAATCCCTACGAGCTCACGTACCAGGACATCCGGGCCATGCGCCTCTCGGACCACGTGATCACCCTCTCCTGCGTGTCCAATCAAGTGGGGGGCAGCCTCGTCGGGAACGCAGTGTGGACCGGCGTCCCGCTCAACGTGCTGCTGAAGCGGGCCGGTGTCCAGCGGGGCGCCCAGCAGATCGTGGGTCGCTCGGTGGACGACTTCACCGCAGGGTTCCCCACCACCTTGGCCTACGACGGGCGCAACGCCATCCTCGCCATCGGCATGAACAACGAGCCCCTGCCCACGCGGCACGGATTCCCGGCCCGCATCGTGGTGGCGGGACTGTACGGCTACGTGTCCGCAGTGAAGTGGCTCGAGGAGATCCACCTCACCACATGGGACGGATTCGACGGCTACTGGGTACCGCGGGGCTGGTCCAAGCGGGGCCCGATGAAGACCCAGAGCCGGATCGACCTTCCCAAGGACGGGGCAAGGATCAGCAGCGGCCAGCCCACGGCGGTGGCGGGCATCGCCTGGGCGCCTACCCGGGGCATTGAGCGGGTCGAGGTGAAGATCGGCAACGAGGACTGGACGCCGTGCCGGCTGGGCGAGGTTGCGGGCAATGAGAGCTGGGTGCAATGGCACCGGGAGTGGACTCCGGCCGGCGGAGGCCGGCACCAGATCCAGGTGCGGGCCACCGACGGCAGCGGCTACACCCAGAGCTCCAGGAACGTGAGACCCCGACCCAATGGCGCTGAGGGCTGGCACACCATCCGTGTCAACGTCGGATAATCACGTCAACGTCCGATAATCACTGGGTGCTGACGGAAGCCATTCAGCGGGCCGCGACCGAGCTCGGCGACCGAGCCGCCTTCGTCACACCGGCGGGCAAGGCCCTGAGCTTCGAGCAGCTCGAGCGGGCCGCGCAGCAGGTAGCGGCCGGACTGCACGAGCGGGGGCTCGGCGAGGGCTCGGTATTGGGCCTGGTGCTGACCTCCGATGTCGACTACGTGGCCACCTACCTCGGCGCGGCCCGTATCGGTGCCGTCACCGCAGGGATCAACCCGCTGCTGACTCCCGCCGAGGCGACCGGCTGCCTCGACCGGCTGGGAGCCGACCTGGTGGTGGTGGATCCGCAGCTGGCACACCTCACCGGCCCAGGCGCCGCCCCGCAGGTGGAACGGTTGGAGGACGGGGGCTATCCGGCCTCCGCAGGTGGATCGCTGCGCTCCGGCTCGGGCATGTCGGATCGCGCCCTCGCAGGCCTCGCAGCCGATCCCGACGATGAGCGTCCCGTGTGCATCTGCTTCACATCGGGTTCGACGGGCGCGCCGAAGGCGGCCTGGTTCGCCAACCGTCAGCTGCGGGCGGTGGCCGAGATCGATGCGGGTGGCGCATGGGGTGCCGGCCACGGAATCTCGTCCACCCAGTTCGCTCACGTCGCCTTCATGACGAAGCTCCCGTGGATGCTGGCGTGCGGACGGACCACGCATGTGCTGGAACGCTGGTCGGCCGGTGCAGCCCTGGAGCTCGTTGCCCGTCATCGGATGGCCGCGGTCATCGGCGTGGCCCCGCAGATCGCCCTGATGGTCCGGCACCCGTCATCGTCCGTGCTGGACTTCTCGGCCGTGCGGGCGGTTGTGGCCGGCGGAGGACCGTCGACGCCGGAACTGGTGCGATCGGCCCGTGAGCGATTCGGTGCCCCGTACTCGATCCGGTACTCCTCCACGGAATCGGGCGGTGTCGGCCTGGGCACCGCACTGGACGCGAGGGATGACGAGGCCTGCCATTCGGTGGGCCGGCCCCGACCTGGCGTACAAGCTGAGATCAGGGATGGGGACGGGCAGCGGCTCGACCCCGGCGAGACGGGCGAACTCTGGCTGAAGTCGCCCACGGTGATGTCGGGTTACTGGCGAGACCCGGAGTCGACGTCTGAAGCGCTCGTCAACGGCTGGCTGCGCACCGGCGACCTGGCCACCGTGGATCGCGACGGCCTCCACCGTCTCGCTGGACGGTTGAGCGACATGTTCATCCGGGGCGGCTACAACGTGCACCCCGCCGAGGTCGAAGGCGTGCTGGCCGGGCACCCTGAGGTGCAGGAGGTGGCGGTGGTTGCCCGTCCCGATCCGGTGATGGGCGAGATCGGCGTGGCCGTGGTGGTGCCCCTCCACGGCGCAAGCCCTCCCACGCTGGAGGACTTGCGGGCCTTCGGGTCCCGCGCCCTGGCCCGCCACAAGCTGCCCGAGGCCCTGAAGCTTGTGCCTGAGCTGCCCCGCAACGCGACCGGCAAGATCGACCGCCGGCGCCTAGAGGCCGAGCGGACACACCGCACTTGACGCACTCCATGACGCC
>JAGWAO010000003.1:93855-101417 GCA_021296315.1 Acidimicrobiia bacterium
CACTCCATGACGCCTGAGCGAGGCCGTGGCCCAAGCGGCCCGTGAGCGCAGCCAACAAGAGCGGAACACAGGCCGAGCGTCACGACCCCGGGTGATCAGCGGCGGCCCCGAGACGCGGAGCGAGCCCGTCGCTCCTCACGGATCCTCTGCTGCTCGACTTCGTCACGCAAGGCGATGAAGCGCTCCACCCGTCGGGGATCCATCTCGCCGCTCTCGGCGGCCGCGGTCACCGCGCAGTCGGGCTCGGCACCGTGCGCGCAGTCCGCGAACCGGCAGCTGCGGCCGTACTCCTCGATGTCGCTGAAGACGCGGCTCAGCGCCTCCTGTGCGTCGGTAAGGCCGAGGGCCCGCACACCAGGAGTGTCGAGCACCATCCCACCGTCACCGGGCAGCAGCACGAGCCGGCGGGCCACCGTGGTGTGCCGGCCCCTCCGGTCGGACGGCCGGACCTTTGCCGTCGCGGCAACCTCAGCACCGACCAGAGCGTTCACCAGGGTCGACTTGCCCGACCCGCTGGCACCCACCAGGGCCAGCGTGCGGCCGGAGCCGAGCCTGGACCGGAGATCGTCCAGGCCCAGCCCGCTGCGAGCACTCAGCGTCAGCACATCGACGTCGCCGGCCACGGCCCGCACCGTCTCGGCTGCGGAGGCGGCGTCAGGGGCCCGATCAGCCTTGGTGAGCAGTATCGCTATCGAGGCGCGGCTGTCGCGTGCCATCACCAGCATGCGCTCGAAGCGTCCCGGAGGGAGGGGCCGGTCAAGGCCGGCGACGATGCCCACGATGTCGAAGTTGGCCGCCAGCACCTGCTCGGTCTCGCGCTCGGCCGGATCCCGACGGGTCAGCGCGGTGAGCCGGGGCAGCACCCGGCTGATCAGCGCCACGTCCTGCTGGCCGGTCACCTGCACCCAGTCGCCGGTGACCGGCGCGGTCTCGGCCTGAGCCCGCACCGAGTCCGAGCCGGCCCGCACCATGCCCTCCGCCGTCACCACGTCGCACTCGCCCCGATCCACCTGCACCACCCGGCCGGTCCGCGCTCCGGGCTCCAGGGCTCCGGCTACGCGATCGTCGTAGCCCCAACGGCGCAGGTCGCCGACACTGCCTGTCACTGGTGCCTCATCGGCAAGGACGCTCCGCCTCCATCCGTTCACTATGGCTCATTGCGCTCCATATTCCGCTCTCGTTCGCTGCGCTCACGGGCCGCTCGGGCCAAGGCTCCGCTCGTTGGCTCGAGGTTCCTGGTGAATCCGCGGAATTCGCTCCGCCTCCGGCAGGAAAGGCGTACGATCTCTGCGGGCGAAATAGTCGATCCGAAGCGGCCAAGGGAATTGCGGTGACAGACATAGAAACCACTGCTGAGCAACCGGACGCCATGCCGGGTTCTGCGCGCTCCTTGAAGGGCGCATTGGCCGGAACCGCCGGCGCGGCCGTCGGTCTGGGGTTCGGTGAGTTGATAGAGGGAGCTTCCGAGTCGATCCCGTCGCTGGTGGTGGCGGTGAGCGAGTTGCTCAGCGACTACACCCCCGGCGATGTGGTGAGGTTCAGCATCGCCAACTTCGGCGCCAGCCAGAAGACGCTGCTCACGGTGGGCATCATCATCGGGTCTCTGGCTCTCGGCGGTGTGCTGGGCCGATTCGCGGTACGAGGGAGCCTCCGGGTGACCCTGGTTGGGTTCGCGCTGTTCGGCCTGCTGGGCGGCTGGGCCGCGGCCCGCAACCCGCTGAGCCCAGCAGCCGGATCATGGCTGGTGGGGCTGGCGGCCGCCGCTCTGGCCGCGGGAACCACGCTGCTGCTGACCAACCGCCTAGCCAGTCGGGTGGTCACCGTTCCAACCGTTCCGCCTGCGGGCCCACCCGATGCGGGCCCTGCCGGCGAGATCGAGGCACGTCGTGGCGGGGAGACGACTCGGCGAGGCTTCTTCGCGTACGCCGTCGGTGCCGGTGCGGCCGCGCTGGGCATGGTCGGCTTGGGCCGGGCGCTGCGGGGCCAGTCGGCCGCGCAGCAGTTCCTGGAGGCGAACACGCTGCGGTCAGCCGCAACCACTACGGCCGCACCGCCGTCCACCACAGCGGCGACTGCGGCACCAGAATCCAGCACCACGACCGCACCGGCGTCAGCCGGACCCTCGGTGCAGGAACGGGTGGCCGCGCTCGACACGCTGGACGGCGACGTGGCCGGCATCTCGTCGTATGTGACGCCCAACGACAGCTTCTACCGGATCGACACCGCCTTCGGTGAGGTGCCCCAGGTCGACCCGACCAGTTGGCGGCTGCGCTTCACCGGCATGGTCGACAATCCCTACGAGATCTCCTTCGACGAGATCCAGGCCATGGACCTCTCCGACTACGTGATCACTCTGTCGTGCGTGTCGAACCGGGTGGGCGGCAACCTGGTCGGCAACGCGGTCTGGACCGGGGTCCCGCTGTCGGTGCTGCTGGACCGGGCCGGGGTGCAGGCCGGCGCCGACCAGGTAGTGGGGCGCTCGGTGGACGACTGGACCGCCGGCTTCCCGACCCCGCTGGTGTACGACGGCCGCAACGCCATCCTGGCCATCGGCATGAACGGAGAGTTCCTGCCCACCAACCACGGCTTCCCGGCCCGGCTGGTGGTGGCCGGCCTCTACGGCTACGTCTCGGCGGTGAAGTGGCTCGATGAGATCCACCTCACCACCTGGGCCGGCTTCGACGGCTACTGGGTGCCGAGGGGCTGGTCGAAGGAGGGGCCGATGAAGACCCAGAGCCGCATCGACGTGCCCGACGCGGGCCGCGGGCTGGTCGCCGGCCAGACCACGCCGATAGCGGGCATCGCCTGGGCGCCGACCCGGGGCATCGAGAGGGTCGAGGTCAACATCGACAACGAGGGATGGCTGCCCTGCGAGTTGGGCGAGGCCCTGGGCGACGAGAGTTGGGTGCAGTGGCACCGCGAATGGACTCCCACCGAGGGCCGGCACCGGATCCAGGTGCGGGCCACCGACGGCGACGGCGCCACCCAGAGCGGCGAGCCGGTCGATCCCGCCCCCAACGGCGCCGAGGGCTGGCACACCACCACAGTGACCGTGGAAGCCTGACCAAGAGTCAATGGCAGGCGGGCAACCGTCGCCGGTTGCTGGATGCCAAAAGAAAACTTTGTGAGATTGGGGGGCAAACTTGTGTATTGTGCGATTATGGGGAGATGTTCTCAACCATGACTGATCTCCAGGAACGAACCGGGCCTGCCGCGCCGACGGTGACGGAGTTCGTGTGCAACGGCTCGACGGTGCGCGTCGGCGACCATCCCCACCTGCTCGCCGCCCTGCGGGAGGAGCTGGGGCTGATCGCGGCCAAGGACGGCTGCTCGCCCTCGGGCCAGTGCGGCTGCTGCACGGTGCTGCTCAACGGCAAGGCCCGGGTGGCGTGCCAGATCCCGCTCGAGAAGGCCCAGGGCGCGGAGATCGTCACCCCCGAGGGACTCAGTGCCGAGGAGCGCCATCGCTACGCGGCCGCCTTCGGCGCCGCCGGAGCGGTGCAGTGCGGCTTCTGCACGCCGGGGATCCTGATGCGGGTCAAGGCGCTGATCGACCGCAACGGGGCCAACCTCACCCGCGATCAGGCCTCACGCCATCTCGGCGCCCACTTGTGCCGGTGCACCGGATACCTCAAGATCCTCGACGCGGTGGACATGCTGGCCACCGGCGCCGACGGGATCGGTGCCGGAGACACTGCGGTGGAGATCGCCCGGGGCGTGGGATCCCGTGCCGCCCGCTACGAGTCGGCCGACCTGGCGTTGGGCGACAAGCTCTACATCGACGACATGACCGCCCCGGGGATGCTCCACGGTGCCGTGCACCTGGCCGAGCACGCCCGGGCCGACGTGATCTCCATCGACACCAGCCGGGCCGAGGCCCAGCCCGGCGTGGTGGCGGTGTTCACGGGGGCCGACGTGCCGGGCGACCTGCGTATCGGCCTCATCCACAAGGACTGGCCCGTGTTCATCCCGGTGGGCGGCCGCACGTCGTACTTGGGCGACATCATGGCCCTGGTGGTGGCCGACAGCAGGGAGACGGCTCGCCGAGCCGCGGAACTGGTGGATGTGGCCTACGAGCCGCTGGCCCCGATCACCGACCCGGCCGCGGCCGTGGCCGACGGTGCCGAGGACGCAGTATGGGGACTGGACGGCAACATCCTGTCGGTGTCGACCTACACCCGGGGCGGCGACGTGTCCGATGCCCTGGCCGCATCGGCCCACATCGTGCGGGAGACGTTCCAGACCCAGAGAGTGGAGCAGGCCTTCCTGGAGCCCGAGTCGACCCTGGCCGTGCCCAAGGTCACCGACGGCGAGCGCGGTCTGGAGGTCTACTCCGGCGGCCAGGGCGTGTGGGACGACCGCGACCAGGTCGCGGCCGTGCTCGGGATCGACAACAGCCGCGTCTGGGCGGAGCAGGTCGCCAACGGCGGCGCCTTCGGGGGCAAGGAGGACTGCTCCAACCAGACCCAGACCGCGCTGGCCGCCTGGCTGCTGGACCGTCCCGTCAAGACGACGTTCTCGCGCGAGGAGTCGCTGCTGGTGCATCCCAAGCGGCACCCGGTGCGCATCGAGCTGGCCGCCGGCTGCGACGCCGAGGGCAGGCTCACCGCCCTGCGGGCTCGGATGCTGGGTGACTCCGGTCCCTACGCCTCGGTGGGGATGAAGGTGCTGGAGAGGGCGGCCGGCCATGCCTGCGGCCCCTACGTGGTGCCGGTCGTGGACGTCGAAGCAGTGGCAGCCCGCACCAACAACAGCGTGTGCGGAGCCTTCCGGGGGTTCGGAGCCAACCAGGCCCAGTTCGCCATGGAGGGTGCGCTGGACCGCCTGGCCGAGGCGGTCGGGATCAGCGGCTGGGAGATCCGACGCCGCAATGCGGTGTACCCCGGAGCCGTCTGGGGTCCCGGCCAGATCATGGACGGCGGCAGCCTCGGTGCGATGGACTGCCTGGAGGCGATCAAGCCGGCCTACGACGAGGCGATCGCGGCCGGAAAGGCCGTCGGGCTCGGACTGGGCCTCAAGAACTCAGGGCTGGGCAACGGGTTCAAGGAGATCAGCAAGGCCGTGGTGCACTTCGTGGCCGATGCTGCGCACCCGGCCGGAACCCCGGCAGGACCCGACACCGTCGTGGAGGTGCGTCACTGCTGGACGGAGATGGGCCAGGGCGTGCACACGGTGGCCCTGCAGGTGGCAGTGGAGGAACTGGGGGTTCGCCCCGACCAGGTGAGGGTCTACGTCGACACCAGCCGGGAGTTGGGCGCCGGCCAGACCACTGGCTCGCGGGGGACGCTGATGGGAGCCGGATCGGTCGCCGACGCGTGCCGGGCGGCATTGGCCGGGGGCTGCCTCACCGGCACCGACTACGAGGGCGAGTACCGCGTGGACTGGACCAACAAGCTCAGCGACGGCCTGGAGAACCCGGTGATCCACTCCACCTTCGGCTATGCGGCTCAGATGGTGATCGCCGACCCGCAGACCGGCAAGGTGGAGAAGGTAGTGGCCGCCCACGACGTGGGACGGGCCGTCAACCCATTGCTGTGCGAGGGCCAGGTCGAGGGCAGCGTCCACATGGGCCTGGGCTACGCACTCAGCGAGGACTTCCCCTGTGACGAAGAGGGCCGGCCCCGCTTCGACACGTTGAGGGGGCTCGACATCATCCGTCCCAAGGACATGCCGCCGGTGGACGTGATCCTGGTCGAGGCGCCCCAGCCCAACTCGCCCTACGGCATCAAGGGTGTCGGCGAGATCGGCCTGGTGCCCACCGCCGGAGCGGTGGCCGAGGCCATGCGCCAGGTGGACGGCCAGTGGCGCAATCGCCTGCCCATCAACGTTCATCAGCCTGTAGTGCCCCAATCGTGAGCCCGCCTGTCGCCGGCGCGGGCTCTGGCGCGGGCCCGACACCCTCGGACCCGGCAGACTCCGGCGACCCGGCCCAGACCACCCCGGGCATGGTGTGTGCCCATCACCACCTGTACTCCGCGCTGGCCCGGGGCATGCCTGCACCGCCCCGCACGCCCACGCAATTCCTGGAGATCCTCGAACTGATCTGGTGGCGCCTGGACCGGGCCCTCGACCTGGACGTCATCGAGTGGTCGGCCAAGCTCGGCGCGCTGGAGGCCCTGGAGTCGGGCACCACTGCCATCATCGACCACCACGAGTCCCCCAACGCCATCGAGGGCTCGCTGGACGTGATCGCCGGGGCCTGCGCCGAGGTGGGCGTGAGGGTGGACTGCGCCTACGGCGTGACCGACCGCCACGGATCGGCGGGCGCCCGAGCCGGCCTGGCCGAGAACGACCGGTTCCTGCGAGCCGGGGGTCGGGGCCATGTCGGAGTCCACGCCGCTTTCACATGCTCCGACGAGACGCTGGAGGCTGCCGCGGGTCTGGCCGCCGACCACGGCGCCGGGGTCCACATCCACGTATCCGAGGGCACCGCCGACCTGGCGGCCGGGGCCCGCCTGGAGCCGCTGGCCCGCGACGACTGGCTGGTGGTCCACGCGGTGCACCTCGACCGCGACCTTCCGGGGGTGATCGTGCACAACCCCCGCTCGAACATGAACAACGCTGTCGGATACGCCCGTCCCGCGGCCCGGCCCAACCAGGTGGCCCTGGGCACCGACGGGATTGGCGCGGCCATGCTCGACGAGTTCCGGGTGGCCTACGTCCGCCACCGCGAGGACGACGTGACCGCCACCCCCGAGACGGCCTGGGACTGGCTGGAGACGGGCTGGCGCCTGTTCCCCGACGCCCTGGAGGACACGGTGGTGTGGTCGTACGACCGCATGGACCCGTGGTCGCTGGCCTTCACCACAGGTGTGCGGGCCACCGACGTGTCCGTGGGAGGCGAGACCGTGCTGCGAGACGGCCGGCCCACGAGGGTGGACGCCGCCGAGATCAGGGCCAAAGCGGCCGAGGCCGCCACCAGACTGTTCGCCAAGCTCGAAGACATGCCATAGATGAGAGCGCAGAAGTAAGAGCCGCAGGAGGAGACGCCATGACCCAGCCGGTAGCCCTCTACATCCAGGACGCTCACACCCTCGCCGAGTCGATGGAGCTGTCCCGCTACGCGCAGTCCAAAGGCTTCGACGCGGTCTGGCAGGCCGACTCCCGGCTGGTGCGCGATGCGGTGGTGCCCATGGCCGCCATCGCCGCGGTCACCGACACGATCAAGGTCGGAAGCGGAGTAGTGGACTGCTGGACCCGCAACCCGGCCAGGCTGGCCTCCACCTTCTCCACCCTCGATGATCTGGCACCGGGCCGCATCCTCCTCGGCATAGGAGCCTGGTGGGAGCCGCTGGCGTCGAAGGTGGGCGTGCGGAGGGTGCGCCCCCTGAAGGCGATGCGCGAGATCGTGGAGGCGTGCCGAGGTCTTCTCAACGATCAAACCGTCACTTTCGACGGCGAGTTCGTGCAGTTCGACGGGGTGGAGCTCGACTATGTGCAACAGGAGCGCCGGCCCAAGGACGTGCCCATCTACATCGGAGCAACCGGCGCCAAGATGATGGCCCTCACCGGGGAGATCGCCGACGGCGTGGTGTTCAACTACCTGGTGTCGCCCCAGTACA
>JAGWAO010000038.1:0-12896 GCA_021296315.1 Acidimicrobiia bacterium
CACAAGAGCCCCGACGGATGGCACACCCTGCACCCACCCGACCCGGTGAGCCACGGCCCGGCCCACGCCCCCGAACGGGCATCAACGTTCAAACCGGCCACCGGCAACCCCAGCCGAGACGGGCCCGCCCCACCCCGGCGGACGTCCAACCGCCGCCAGAACCAGTGGCACGAACCACTCTTCACGCTCGGCTAGCACTGCCCCGTCAAATGGCTGCACGGCGCGCCGGAGAACGCACCCACCAGGGGTTCACGCAGTCGTCCAGCCTGACACCCGGACTCGGCGTGCCCGGCCGTCCATCAAGGACCAACCCTGCGGTCCACGATGGCGCTCACGTCCTCGCGGGCGATCGTCTTGGGGATCTCCAGCGCGTGAGCCTGGGTCTCCAGCCAGCGGCGGGCGTTCAGCCGCCACGGCCGGTCGTCTCGCTCGTCTCGTGCTGTCGTCGCAGATGGCGGCGATGTTCCCGGCGTTCGGGGCAGGCGCGCTGGCTACAAGGATCTGCGGTACCGGGACTCCCGGTACTCGTCCAGCCAGACACGCGAACTGCGCCAGCGGCCGTCACTACCCCTCGTGGCCTGCAGCCTGCCCCGGCCGGCTGCCGCCCGAAGAGCCGCGGAGCCCAACTCAGAGGTGGCAAGAGCCTCGAGCGGTACTAGGCGGGCCGGACCAGCCACCGCGGGCAGCACAAACCGGTACAGGCTGTCAAGCACTGCCCGAGCGAGCATCTCGCCGAGCGGGCCGGCCGACCCAGCGTCGGCCTTGCGCAACGCCCGAAGGTATCTGGACCGGTCCCGCTTGTAGATCACGGCGGGCGGGTAGCCGAGCCGCACAAGGATCAGGTTCAGCACAAGCCGGCCCGTGCGACCGTTGCCGTCAAGGAAGGGATGGATCTGCTCGAAGCGGCAGTGAACCTCCGCCAGCGCCTCCGGGAACGCTAGGTGCTCGCCGTCAAGGGAGTTGACCTCATGTTCCCAGTCAGAAAGCTCAGCGTCGACAAGCGGCCACGGCACAGGGACCATCCCGCCCGGGAACGGCTCGATGTCATGGCGGCGGTAGCTGCCGGGCGCTTCGCTGTCGGCCGCCTGAGGATGAGGTGATGCCTCCCACACGGGAGCCATCGCGATGTGGTGTATCTCGCGCACCTCGACCAATGTGAGGACCTTGCCGTGACCTGAGAGACCCCTGGGGCTGTTCGCCTGCCGATATACCCAGTCGGCAGCGTCCGCATAGCCCTTCACCTCCAAGTAGTCGCTCAGCTCCTTGTTGCCGACGGCCCGGCCCTCATCGAGGAGCCGCTCCACCTGCTTGAGCACCAGCGTGTTGCCCTCGATGGCGGTGGAGTGGTGGGCCTCCTCGTACCAGATCGAGCGCCAGATGCCCTCAGCCTCCTCGGGCGACGGCAGGCCGCCCATGCGATCCTTCAACTCGTCGACTTGGATTCGGAGCCTCGTGTACACCTCACGCTGGGACGGTCGACCTCTACCCTGCAGCCCAGTGGCTCCAGAATCCTCTCTCATGAAGTGAAGTATATCAAAGTAGCCGAGCGAAGTTGTTGAGTTCATGCGAAACTAAACGCACAGAACAGAATTGCGGACGAACCCGTCCCTCACGAAGACCGTCACGGACCAGGAATCGCTCGCGCGAAGTTGTTGAGTTCATGCGGAACTAAACGCACAGAACAGAACTCCGAAGTTGTTGAGTTCATGCGGAACTAAACGCACAGAACAGATCCTCGGCCAAGAACATGCGCGGGTAGGTGAGAGCCGTCGCGTCACAGCGGTGTCATTCCCGCTCTTGTTCGCTGCGATACGGGCCGCTCGGGCCACGGCCTCGCCCGTATGGACGGAGTTCGCTCGCCTACTCGCTCGGCCTTTAACCCCGGGCAGGCGGGGTGGACCTAGTCGTCTGAGTCGGAGGAGCCGTTGGGGTTGGAGGACTCGGCGCCGGCTGCGGCGCCCGCACCGACCGGGACGGCGACCGTCTCGACGAGGCGGCCGGAGATGCCGCTGATCTTGGGCAGCGGTGGCAGCTGCGTGCCGCCGCTGCGGCGCAGTTCCAGCACCGCAGCGTGGTAGTCCTCGAGGGCCTTGACCGCGTCGGGCGTGTAGTAGCCCCGGCCGTCCAGGAACGGCCCCACACCGCGGTCCACGATGGCGCTCACGTCCTCGCCGGTGATCGTCTTGTGGGTCTCCAGGGCGTGGGCCACCGCCAGCACCTCGATGCGGTTGGCCTCCAGCAGGCACCGCGCCGCGTCGTAGCGGTCGGCCAGCCGCAGCTCGATCTGGTCGCCGAGCCCGGTGCGCAGCAGCTCGCGCTCGGGGTCCTCGTCGTCGCCCTTGGGCTTGCCGCCGCCGATCCCGAACTGACGCTGCACCGCATGGCTGGCCAGCGTGTCGCCCATGCCCCAGTAGCCGGACATCATGGCGGCCAAATGGGTGGCGTTGCGCAGATCGCCGCCCACTCCCGATGAGTTGTCGTCACCGAAGAGCATCCGCTCACCGGCCAGCGACGCCAGCGACACCTCCAGGTCGGCCTCGTACTCCGAGCGCCAATGGGTGAAGCGGTCCTCGGGCGGTATGTGCGACACGAAGCCGCCCACATTGCCCCGGCGCTCGATGGTGGCCAGATCGATCATGCGGTGCCGGCTCACCCGGTGCAGGGCCACCGCGTGGCAGGCCTCGTGGATGGCCAGAGCATGGCGCTCGTGCTCCACGTAGTCGAAGTCGTCGGCCAGGCCGTGCTCTTTGAGCTGCTTGGCCTTGATCATGTCGGCCCAGGTGATGACCCGCCGGCCGTCGCGGATGGCGGTGATAAGGGCCTCGTTGACCATGTCCTTGATCGTGGCCCCGGTGGCGTAGGGGGTGATGGTGGCCAACTTCTCGATGTCGTCGTCGGTCAGCACATGGTCGACCTTGTCGAGATAGCCCTTGTAGGTGCGCTTGCGGCCCTCCTGGGTGGGATAGCCCACCTTGTAGATCCGGTCGATGCGGCCCGGCCGCAGCATGGCCGGATCCAGGGCCTCGGGCAGGTTGGAGGCCATCATCACCAGGATCCGGTACTTCGGGGGCGGCTTGGGCCGCATCCCCAGCATCTTGCGCACGATCCGGTTGAAGAAGCCCCGGGGCTTCTTGAGGCCCGACAGCTCGGCCAGCAGAGCCTGCAGGGTGCCCATGCCACCACCGCCGCCGCCCATCATCATGATCGACTCCCGCCGGGGACCGGCCCACACCTCACCGCCGTAGGCACCCAGCGAGCCGGCGCGGTCGTAACCGCTCAACGCGGCCTCCTGGAGCGCCCTCTGCGCGCCCGGCGACAGGTACGGGTAGGACGATCCCGGCTCGGTGGCGTCGTGCAGGAAGGCCGCGAACCTCTCCGAGCGGAAGCCGCCTCCCTCGCCCACGCCCGCGCCCCGGTTGCCCAGTGCATCGGCCTCGTCGAAGAAGGCCACAACGCCCCCGTAGCGCAACGCCAGCTTGCGCAGCTTGCGGAACAGCCCCTTGACCTTGAGGATGCCCACCCCGAAGAACATGTTCATGAACGCGCCGGGCTCCACGAACACGAACGGCTTGCCGGTCTCCCCCGCAGCGGCCTCGGCCAGCAGCGTCTTGCCGGTGCCGGGCGGGCCGTACAGCAGGATGCCGCCGGGGGCGTAGCCCCCGACCTCCTCGATGGACTCGGGGTTCTCCAGGAAGATCAGGTTCTCCCGCACCCGCTCCTTGACCGGGTCCTGGCCCCACACGTCGTCGAAGCGGGTGTCGATGTCGTCGGGGAAGTAGGTCTCCACCCCGCCGCGCGACAGGAACCAGAACAGCAGCACGAACTGGCTGATCAGCAGCAGCGGGTAGATGATCAGCCGGGCCGCCCATGGCAGCCAGCTGTTGAGCAGACCGGGCAGGCCGATGAGGGCGGCCACCGGGTTCTGGTCGGTGAACTGGCCGATGATCAGCCCGAACAGCAGCAGCCAGAACAGGATCCTCAGCACCCGGCCGATGCGGAAACGCACCCAGGGATCCATGCGGGACTTGCGGTTCTCGACCCGACCGAACACCGTGAACTTCCAGAACCGGTAGTAGCCCGACCAGTGCTCGGCCACCACGAAGTGCAGCTGACGCAACACCTCCAGCCCCAGCAGGATCCAGACCCAGGCCTGCTGCTCGACGGTCTCCCAGAACCCGTCGGCCACCGACTTGATCGGGTTGGCGTTCAGCTTCTGCCACCAGAAGAAGGCGAACAGCACCGATCCGAGGATCAGGTACTTGGAGCGGTCCCACGGGTCGAGGCGGCGGCGGGTCCTGCGATCGGCATCCCGGGGCCGCGACATGGTGGAGCCCAGAGTCAGCGTCGGCTCAGCCGCCCGCTTCGACTCAGCGCGCCCGCGGCGCTTGCGGCGCAGCCTCATGGTTCTCAGTCCTCCACCGTGAAGGTCCGCATGATCTCGTCGATCTCCGCCGTGTTGGCGGCGTAGCACCCGGCGGTGCAGCCGAATCCCACGGTGTACACAACGCTCTTGAGGCTGTTGGCCATCACCAAGTGGTCACCCACGATCTCCTGGCCGTCCGGGGTGACCTGCTTCCAGGCGATCCGGTGGCCGGAGATATCGCCCACTGTGACCAGATCGTGGCGCACTACCTCGATCTCGTCTTCGCCGGCAGTCCCATTGAACGGGAACAGCGAGACCAGATTGAGGTCCGACCGCATCCGCCGGTCGACCGGCTGGACCTCGACGAAGCCTGCTACGTAGTCCAACGAGAACGGATCGCGCTCCGGTGAGGCGTCGAACTGGGCCCGCCAGGGCAGGAGTCGCTCCCCGGGCAGGACCTGCGGATTGTCGTCGGGGGTGAGCGCAAAATCGACGTTGCCCTCGGACACGACGTCCCAGCCCTCGGGGATCTTGATGAAGACGTTCTCGGCGTCGTTCTCGACGTACTGGTACCCCGACCGGCCACACCCCGCGGCCAGGACTGCCGTCGCCACCAGCACCAGGGGAACGACGCGAGCCCACGAAGGGAGCCTCATATCACCATTCAACCGCATTCGCGGCTCAAACACGAGGCCGGGCCCTTACCTTCCAGCCTCTCGATCCACGCGTCGCGGGCGGTGCAGACCGACCGCAACACCGGGCGAGCTCGCGGCGTCCGAGGCAGTCGCGAGCCAGCAGCTCGCCGATGGTGCCCTTGGGGGTGACCGGCAGACCGATGCCGACCCTCATCCGCATCCCTCGCTCCTGTCAGTTTCTCCTTGGGGCAGCGTTCACCCGGCGACCCCGGCAGGAACCTCGGAGCGGATCCGCTCGGCGACGCCCCGTGCTTCGAGTTCGGCCGTCAGCTCGGGGACGACCGCCTGCCACTCGCCCACCAGGCCGACGTCGACCTGGTCGAAGATCTCGGCGTCCGGGTTCGAGTTGACGGCCATCAGCACCCCGGCGTTGCGGATGCCGACGGTGTGGTTGAAACGGCCGCTGGAGCCCACCGCCACCAGCAGCCGGGGCGCCACCGCGTGCCCGGTGACCCCGATCTGGCGTCCTCGGGGCACCCAGCTCTGGTCGGTGACGCGGCGGGTGGCGCCCAGCGCGGCGTCCCCGAGAGCGGCTCGCAGCTCATCGATCACCGGATAGCCGTCGGGTTCGACGCCCACACCGACGGCCACCACGGTCCGGGCCCGGCGCAACTCGCCGGTGTCGTCGTCGTCGCGCTCGACCGCGACGGTGCGGATCCGGGCGGGCGCAGGCGCTGGAAGCAGTTCGGCCTCGGGCTCGGAGGCGTCGACGCGGGGCGGGCGCAGCGCCAGGACGCCGGGACGGACGGTGGCCATCTGCACCGGCGAGCGCGACAGGATCGGAACCTGGAGGCGGCCGCCGAACGCGGGCTTCCACGCCACCAGACGACCGTCGGGGCTGACTTCCAGCCCAACCGCGTCGCCGGTGAGCCCCCAGCCGCAGCGAGCAGCCACGATGGAGGCCACCACCCGGCCCGAGCGGGTTCCCTCCACCAGCAGCGCCCACGGCAATCGCTCAGCCGCGGCGGCCGCCAGGGCGTCGGCCTGCTCGGAGGGCTCCGGTGCAGACTGGATCACGAGCAGCCGGTCGGCACCCGCGGCTCCCAGACCGGCCCGGTCGGTAGCGTCGGCGATGGTGGTGACCGCGGTGACTGTCCCCGAGATCCAGGCAGCCAGCTCGGCCGCCTCGCCCAGCAGCTCGGCACCCACGCCCAGCTCGGTGAAGAAGCACCACACGGAGCGCTCACCGGCCTCGGCGTGAGCCCCGTCGGTGCCGGCCTCCAGCAGGACCGCGCTGCCGGGCGGGGTGTCGCCGTCGGAATCGTCGGGTTCTGCGGCGTCGGAGAAGGCGCCCAACTCCTCGAGCAGGTCCACGGCGTGGGCCACCGACGAGGCCCGGAGAGCCCGCCGGGTGGCCGTCAGCACCCGGATCGGGCCGACCGATGTGGGCGAGCCCGGCGCGCCGAGCTGCTCGGCGGGCACGGCCAGGTCGGTGGCCGAGAGCCGCAGGATGCGGTCGCCGGCCACCTCGGCGTACACCTCGGGCGGGGCCTTGGACGGCGCGCAGAGCCGCTCCGCAGTGGACAGCGCGGCGGGCAGCTCCCCTTCGACAGTGCAGTAGCCGTCATCGGTCTCCAAGCGAGCGGTGAAGACACTGTCGTCCACCTCCAAATCCCGGACCCCGGCCGCGAAGGGAAGTTCCAGCAGCTCGGCCACCTCGACCGGTACCTGGCCCGTGTCGGAGTCCAGCGAGTTGAGCCCGGCCAGCACCAGATCGAAGGGACCCTCACGGCGGATCGCGGCGGCCAGCGCCACCGCGGTGGCCAGGGTGTCGCTGCCGGCGAAGGCCGGATCGCACAGGTGGACGCCCCGGTGGGCTCCGCAGGCGATCATCTCCCGCAGGGCGTCGGCGGCTGCGGGTGGCCCCATGGTGAACACCACGACCTCGCCGTCGGGGCCGGCCAACTCCACCGCCTTGGCGTTGGCCCGGCGGCAGTAGGCGTTGACCTCCAACGGCACGCCGTCCCGGACCAGGCGCCCCTCGTGCATGCGGAACTCGACCGGAGCAGGAATCTGCTTGACCAGAACAGCGATTCTCACGGCGCTCTGTATACCGTCTCGGGGCCCGGATCGGGAGCCGGGCAGACGCCGGACAGGTACGTCAGTAGCCGATCACTGCGCCGCCGTCGACGCGCACGACCGAGCCGGTCACGAAGCTGGCCCGGGCGCTGCACAGGAACGTCACCAAATCGGCCAACTCCTCAGCCCGGCCGAAGCGGCCCAGCGGTATCGACGCCCGGTGGCGTTGCCGCACCTCCTCGGCGGTGATGCCCTCGGCCGCGGCCCGGGCCTGCTGCGAGCGGGCCAGCGCCCCGGTGTCGAACTGGCCGGGCACCACCACGTTCACCAGCACCTCGGGTGCCAGCTCGATCGCCAGCGAGCGGGCCGCGGCAGCCACCCCGCTGCGGAACACCCCCGACAGGGCCAGCTCGGGCGACGCCTCGACCACCGACCGGGCGGTGATGTACACCAGGCGCCCGTCGCCGCCGGCCTTCAAGTGCCGTATAGCCGCCCGGGTCACCGCCAGGGCGGGCCGCAGCAGTTGCTCGTAGCCGGCCACCTCATCGGCCGCGGACACCTCGGTCATGCCTCCGGGCGGTCCCCCGCCGGTGTTGACCACGCAGACGTCGAGCCCTCTGAGAAGGGTCGCGGCCTCGTCGACCATCCGGGCCGGCTCGCCGTCCACGGTCAGGTCGCCGGTCACGGCCACCCCGCCCGGCAGCGACGCGGCAACCTCGGCGGCCAGCCCGGCCCGCCGCCCCGAGACGGCCACCAGCGCGCCCTCGGCGGCGAGGGCCTCCGCGGCGGCCCGTCCCAGCCCCGCAGTTGAGCCGAACACGACCGCCCTCCGGCCCCGCAAACCGAGATCCATGAGTTCCGACGCTAGTGGTGCCCTCTCGGACATCGAGCATCGGAGAGGCGCGCGGCTCCCAGCCCCGCACCTGTCCAGCTAGGCGGCGTTGCTGTCTTGCTCGCCTGCTCCGTCCAGGGGCCGGACCCCGCCGATCCCAAGGTGGCCCTCGATGCGGGCCAGCCTCTCCCTGGCATCGGCGAGGCCCCGGCCCAGCTCCTTGAGTTCGGCGGTCAACCGGTCGGATAGTCGCTCCAACTGTTCGGCGACCCACTCGCGGATCTCCCTGTTGGACTCGGAGATCAACTCGCGGGTCTCCTCCTTGGCGCCGGAGATCAGCTCGCGGGTCTTGACGCTGTCCTGGTGCTGGTATCGCATCAAGACGACCATGAGAGCCAGCATCGGACCGAGTATCGCCGCAAGGATCGGACCCAAGTCGATCAACGTGACTGTCTCCATGGTCCGACCCTAGCACACTGCTCATCACAACACAACTTCAAATAGCATGAGATTGATCCAATCAGCCTCTCCCTGGGTTCCCGAGTCGGCCGGGTCCGGGTTAGGCGCTGTAGGGTCGGTATACAAGAATCGGCCGGGGTCACGGGAGGATCCGACATGTCCTACGAGCAGGCGGCCCGCGACGCCGGCGTCGACCTCGACATGCCCCTGCTGCGGGCGGGCAACTTCGACCCGGTGGCCCAGGTCCACGACGTGCTGTTCGTGTCGGGCTCCATCGCGCTGGCCCCCGGAGGCGGTGGAATCACGTACGTGGGCCGTCTCGGCGGTGACATGGACATCGAGACCGGGCAGGCCAGCGCCCGGGGCGCGGCCGAGGCCATCCTGGCGTCGGTGCACCAGCACCTGGGCAGCCTCGACGAGGTGCTCCGAGTGGTGCGCCTCACCGGATACGTGGCCAGCGACCCCGGCTTCAACGCCCAGCCCAAGGTGATCAACGGCGCCAGCGACCTCATGATCGAGGTGTTCGGCGAGGCCGGGCGGCACGCCCGATCCGCCATCGGCGTGGCCGAACTGCCCCTGGGCGCATCGGTAGAAGTCGAAGCCATCTTCCAGATCAAGCACTGAGCGGTCCCCTAGGCGATCCGCTCCATCAAGCACTGACCACCCCCCGAACCAAACCCGCCAAAGCCAACCCAGGAGCAATCCATGAACACGATGAGCGTTGAGACCCTCACCCTCGAGGGGGCCAAGCTTGCCGCCGACGCGGCCCTGTCCACCGCGGCGGACGAGGGCCTGGCGGTGTGTGTGGCAGTGGTGAACGCCACCGGCAATCTGGTGCTGGTGCACCGCATGGACAACGTGGTGGAGATAGCTCTCGAGAACGCCATCGCCAAGGCCCTGGCCGCGCTGACGTTCAAGCGGGACACCGGGACGCTGTCGGACTACTTCCAGACGGACAGGTCGCTCGGCCCACCCATGACCGCCCGCCACCACATCCTGGCCGTGGAGGGGGGCGAGCCCCTGACCACATCGGGCGGCGCCATCGTGGGCGCCCTGGGCATCTCCGGCGCCAAGCACGCCGAGGACGTGGTGTGCTCGCAGGCCGCGGCCGCGGCGTTCACCGCCGCAACCTGAGAGGACTCCGATGGGAGACGACCACCACGACCACGGCGACCATGACGACCACATCAATCCGATCCTGAAGGATCTGCCCGAGGGGTCGTTCGCCTTCCACTACACGCTGCAGGCCAAGCCGGGACGGGCCCAGGACTTCGTCGACGCCTTCGAGGCCTGGGACCACAGCGACGAGAACATCGTCCACACCACGCCGGGAATCGTGCACGAGGGCGTGCTGTACCAGAGCGAGGACGACCCCGAGCGGTTCTACCTCATCGGCACCTGGAACAACCGGGAGAACCACCGCAACGTCGTGGCCCGGCTGATCGACATGCGCCCGGCCTGGATGGACATGCTCACCGCCGACATCGTTCCCGAGTACTGCCAGATCATCGGCTGAAGCCAGCCCGCCCCGACAAGGAGGATCCCAGTTGCTGCAGGACTTCGATCTCGATCAGAAGTTCACGTTGGAACGGGGACGGGTGCTGCTGACCGGGGTCCAGGCGCTGGTGCGCCTGCCCATCGACCAGCACCGGGCCGACGCAGCCCGGGGCCTTGACACGGCCACCTTCATCTCCGGGTACCAGGGCTCGCCGCTGGGCACCGTCGACCTCACCATCGAGCGCAACATGGCCCTGCTCCAGTCCCACGACGTGGTGTGGGTGCCGGGCGTGAACGAGGAACTGGCCGCCACCGCGGTGTGGGGCAGCCAGGAGCCGCTGCTCGGGCCGCTGGCCCGCCACGACGGCGTGGTGGGCATGTGGTACGGCAAGGGCCCGGGCGTGGACCGCTGCGGCGACGTGTTCAAGCACGGCAACTTCAAGGGCACCGCGCCCAACGGCGGGGTGCTGGTGCTGGCCGGGGACGACCCGCTGGCCAAGTCGTCGACCCTGCCCACCCAGGTCGAGCCCGCGTTCTACGACGCCCAGATCCCCATCCTCTATCCCGGCTCGATACAGGAGATCCTCGATCTCGGACTGCACGGCATCGCGCTCTCGAGGTATTCCGGCCTGTGGGTCGCGTTCAAGATCGTCACCACCATCGCCGACGGGTTCGGCACCGCCGAGGTCGCCCCCGACCGGGTCGTGGTGGTGCATCCCGAACTCGAGATCGACGGCAAGCCCTGGCGCCACACCCAGCGGCCCGGCCTAGTGACGCCGATGAGCCTCGAGCAGGAGAAGGACATCGCCTACGGGCGCCTCGACGCGGCGGTGGCCTACGCCGCGGCCAACGGCCTCAACGAGATCAGCGGCGCTACCGGAGCCGCCCGCCTCGGCATCGCGGCCGCGGGCCGGACATTCGCCGAACTGCGCCAAGCCCTCGCCGACCTGGGTCTCGACGACGACGATCTGCGCCGCTTCGGGATCCGCCTGCTGCGGCTGGGCATGGTCTGGCCGATGGAGCCCGACATCGTGCGCCGCTTCGCCCGGGGCCTCGACGAGATCCTGGTGCTGGACGAGAAGCGGGCATTCATCGAGCTGTTCCTGCGGGACATCCTCTACGGCCGCGCCGGCGCACCCCGGGTGGTGGGCAAGACCGACGAACTCGGCCGGCGGCTGGTGCCGGCCGACGGTGAGCTGAGCGCGGACCGCATCGCGGCCGTAGTAGCCAACCGGTTCCGCTCGGGTGTGCTCGGAGGCGAGTTGGGAGCATTGCCGGTGGCGGTCGAGGCCCGGGTGGCTCTTATCGAGGCTGCCGCCAAGGCGGGCGCCGCGGTCCTGTCCCGATCGCCGTACTGGTGCAGCGGCTGCCCCCACAACCGCTCCACCGCGGTGCCCGACGGCTCGTTCGCGGGCGCCGGGGTGGGATGCCACGCCATGGCCCTGTGGATCGACGACCGGGCCGGGATCGTTCACCAGATGGGCGGCGAGGGAGCCACCTGGATCGGCCGGGCGCCGTTCACCGGCCGGGCCCACATGTTCCAGAACGTCGGCGACGGGACGTTCTTCCATTCGGCCAGCCTGGCGGTGCGGGCCGCGGTGGCCGCCGGCGTCGACATCACCTACAAGATCCTCTACAACGGCGCGGTCGCCATGACCGGGGGCCAGGACGTGGCCGGAGCCACCGGCGTGCCGGAGTTGACCCACTCACTGGCCGCCGAGGGCGTTGCCCGCATCGTCGTGTGCAGCGACGACCCTGACCGTCACACCGCCGGGGCGCCGCTGGCCACCGGAGCCGAGGTCTGGAGCCGCGACCGCCTCGAGGAGGCGCAGCTGCTGTTGCGGGACACTCCCGGGGTGACCGTGCTCATCTACGACCAGCAGTGCGCGGCCGAGAAGCGCCGCGAGCGGAAGCGGGGCCTGCGCCCCACGCCGACCAGGCGCATCTTCATCAACGAGGCGGTGTGCGAGGGGTGCGGCGACTGCGGGGCCAAGAGCCACTGCCTTTCGGTACAGCCGGTGGACACCGAACTGGGCACCAAGACCCGTATACACCAGTCCTCGTGCAACTTCGACTACACCTGCATCGAGGGCGACTGCCCGTCGTTCATTCAGGTCAAGACACGAACAGTCAAGACACGAACAGTCAAGACACGAACAGTCAAGACCCGAGCGGCCAGGACCCGGCCGGGCAAGGCACCCGCGGCGGGCGCGGCCCGGGCCGCACGGGCCCAGCCTCCCGCCGACGTCGCCGAGCCGGAGCGGACCGTGCCCGGCCCCGACGGGTACGCGGTGTTCATGGCCGGAGTGGGCGGCACCGGCGTGGTGACCGTCAGCCAGGTGCTGGCCACCGCAGCCCTGCTGGACGGCCTCGACGTCCTGGGCCTCGACCAGACCGGCCTCAGCCAGAAGGGCGGGCCGGTGGTGTCGCACCTGCGCTTCTTCGCCGGCGAGGCCTCCGGCGCCAACCTGATCGGCGCGGGCGACGCCGACTGTTACCTGGGCCTGGACCTGCTGGTGGCGTCCGACCCCAAGAATCTGACCAGGGCCGACCCCGAGCGCACGCTGGCCGTGGTGTCGACCAGCAAGCTGCCCACCGGCGACATGGTCGCCCACGTGGACGAGACCTATCCCGATGTCGACGGCATGCTGGCGACCATCGACGGCGCCACCCGCGCCGACGCCAGCATCCGCCTCGACGCCGACCGGATGGCCGATGCCCTGCTCGGCACGGCCATGTCCGCCAACGTGCTCGCCCTCGGGGCCGCCTACCAGGCCGGCGGGATCCCGGTGTCGGCTGCTTCCATCGAGCGGGCCATCGAGCTGAACGGGGTTGCGGTCAAGACCAACATCGCCGCCTTCCGGTGGGGGCGGGTGTATGTGCGCGAGGGCGCCGACGGCCTGGTGAGCCTGGCCGGGGTGGCGCCCGCGGCGACATCGCCGGACCAGATTGCGGCCGTGCCCGGCATGAGCCTGGACGCGGTCCCGGCCGTGCCCGGCATGAGCCTGGACGCGGTCCCGGCCGTGCCCGG
>JAGWAO010000038.1:12930-15954 GCA_021296315.1 Acidimicrobiia bacterium
CGCGGTCCCGGCCGTGCCCGGCATGAGCCTGGACGCGGTCCCGGCCGTGCCCGGCATGAGCCTGGACGCGGTCCCGGCCCGAGCCAGGGCCACCGCGGCGTCACTGGTGCAGAAGTCGGGGCTGGCGACCGCACCGGGCGCGGGCGCGGGCGCCCTGGCCGAACTGGTGGAGCGGCGGGCTGCCGACCTGGTCGACTACCAGTCGGCGACCCTGGCCTCCGCCTACGTGGACTTCGTGGATGCGGCATCGGCCCGCGAGCGCGAGGTGATGGGAGACCGGACCGAGTTGGCCGAAGCGGTGGCCCGCCACCTCTACAAGCTGACCGCCTACAAGGATGAGTACGAGGTGGCCCGGCTGCACCTTCGCCCCGGCGCGCGCGACGCCGTGCGCGACGCGGTGGGCGACTACGCCGGCTACCGCGTCCTGCTGCATCCGCCGGTGCTGCGGGCCCTTGGGCTCAAGCGCAAGATCTCCCTGGGACCCTTCCAGCAACCGGCTCTGGGGCTGTTGAAGGCCATGCGCCGGCTGCGGGGCACTCCCCTCGACCTGTTCGGCCACGCCAGGGTCCGGCGGATCGAACGTGAGCTGATCGTGGAGTACCGGAGGATCATGGAGGCCGAACTGGACGGCCTGACCCCCGAGAGATACGAGCGAGCGCTGAAGCTGGCCAGCCTCCCCGATGTGATCAGGGGCTACGAGGACGTGAAGCTGGCCAACGTCGAGCAGTTCCACCAGCAGGCCCGGGCCATCCTGAGCCCCGACACCCGACCGGTGGCGCTCACGACGAAGCCGGCCGGCTAGCGCAGGCTGGTCGTGGCCGAAGCTGCGCCGGCCGCGCCCGCTGCGCCACCGCAGAACCCCGACGCGGTCCCGGTCCGGGCCCTTGCCGCTTCCATTGCCTGCCTCACCGCGAGTGTCATGCCGGGATTCCTGGCCGGCGCGCTGGGCAGCGACATCAAGGACGAGTTCGCCATCGGCGACACCGGCTTGGGGATGACGCTGGCGGCGACCTATCTGATCTCCGGCGTGGCGTCGATACATGCAGGCGAATTGTCCGACCGGATGGGCGCCCGCCGCAGCCTGCTGCTGTCGATGTGGGTGACGGTGGCGGGCTACCTGGCCGTGGCCGTACTGGCCCGGTCGTTCCCGACGTTCCTGATATCGATGGCCGTGGCCGGCGCGGGCCTCACCCTGGCCGGGCCCGCGGCCAAGGTGCTGGTGGCCCAGCACGTGTCGGCCGGACGCCACGGCATCGCCTTCGCGGTGCACATGTCGGCCATCCCGCTGGCACCGCTCCTGGCGGGCCTGACCGTTCCGCTGGTGGGCGGCACGGAGGCATGGCGCTGGGCGTTCGTGGGCGGGGCGGTGCTGGCGGTCGTGGGGATACTGATGCTCCCCGCCCAGAAGCGGGCCCCGGAGCCTCGGCGGGCCGCGAGGGGTCTCCCGCTCTGGTTCGCTGCGCTCACGGGCCGCTCGGGCCACGGCCTCGCCCGAATGAGCCGGACTCGCGCACCTGTGCGCTCGGCCTCTGAGGCGACTGCACCGGGTCGCTTCGCCCATGTCCGGCTGGCGCCGCTGTTCGCGTTCGGCGCGTCGGCCACGCTGGCGTCCTCGGCGGTGTTCAGCGCGGCCGCGTTCTTCGTGGTCAACAGCGAGTCGGCCGGAATCTCCGAGGACTCGGCCGGGCTGCTGCTGTCGGCGACCAGCGCAGGCGTGATAGCCGCCCGCATCCTGCTGGGGTTGATGGCCGACCGGGGCCGCACCGGAGACATCCTCACAGTGGCTGTACTGCTGGTCGCCAGCGCAGGCGGCTACACGCTGATGGCGGCCGACATCCCGTGGCTGTATGCGCTGGGCGGCCAGATCGCCATCATCCTGGGCTGGTCATGGCCGGGCCTGATGGTTCTGGCCCTGGTACGCACGAACCCCCACGCGCCCGGGCTGGCCAGCTCGTTCGCGGTAGGGGGCCTGAACCTCGGCGCGGTGGTGGGTCCGGCCGCCTTCGGCGCGATCAGTGACAGTGCGTCGTCGTCGACGGCGCTCGCAGTGGCCGCGTTGTGGGCCTGCGCGTCGGCCGCCCTATGCCTCCTGGGCCGCCTGATCCAGCACCGGTCGACGGTCGCCAACCCGGCTGCCTGATTCGGAGCGGCTCGCGGAGCCCGACTACGGTATACAAGGCGGCCCGGCACCCGGGCCAGTTGTGGCCCGGACGGGAGGGAGCGCGTTGCTTCGGTGGCTCGCTAAACGCATCATCGCCGCGGCGCTGGTGGTGTTCGTCGTCACCTCCCTGGTGTTCGTGGTCACCCACATCTTCACCGATCCGGCGACCGTGTCGCTTCCCCTGGAGGCCACCGAGGAGCACCGGGCCCAGCGACGGGCCGCCCTCGGCCTGGACCGGCCCCTCCTCGGACAGTACTGGGACTTCGTGTCAGGCCTGGTGGTCGGCGACCTCGGCGAGTCGTTCTGGCAGAGCCAGCCCGCATCGAAGCTCGTGCTGGAGCGCCTGCCGGCCACCCTCAAGCTGGTGGCCGGAGCGACCGCGGTCACGGTGCTGCTGGCCGCGCCCATGGGGATGCTGGCCGCGTGGTGGGAGCGCCGCTTCGCCGACCATGCCGTGCTCGGCTTCTCGATGGCAGCCATCAGCGCACCGCCGTTCTGGATCGGCTACCTGCTCATCATCGTCTTCGCGGTGCAGCTCGGCTGGGTGCCGACCTTCGGCTCGGCAGGGTTCGTCTCACTGATCCTGCCGTCGTTCGCGATCGGGCTGGCCAGCGCAGGCCGGCTGTCCCAGATGACCCGGCGCGGCATCGTGGAGGAGCTGCGCAAGCCCTACGCGGTCACCGCGCTGTCGAGGGGTTTCTCCCGGTCGTACACGATCGTGCACCACACCTTCCGCAACGTGGCCTCTGGTTTCGTGACCATGACCGGCTGGGAGCTGACCCGCATGTTCACCGGCTACACGGTGGTGATCGAGGTGGTGTTCGCCTGGCCCGGCGTGGGCCGCCTCGCCATCCACGCCATCG
>JAGWAO010000004.1:0-41135 GCA_021296315.1 Acidimicrobiia bacterium
CCGACGTGATGGACACCTGGGCCACATCGTCGCTCACGCCCCAGATCGCCACCGGCTGGCGCACGGACGAGGCCCTGCACGCGTCCACGTTCCCGATGGACATGCGGCCCCAGGCCCACGACATCATCCGGACCTGGCTGTTCTCCACGGTCGTGAGGGCCCACTTCGACGCCGGCACCGTCCCGTGGCACAACTGCGCGTTGTCGGGCTGGATACTCGACCCCGACCGCAAGAAGATGTCCAAGTCCCGGGGCAACGTGCAGGTCCCCACCGACCTGCTCGAGCGCTACGGCGCCGACGCGGTGCGCTACTGGGCCGCGTGCGGCCGCCCCGGCACCGACACCGCCTTCGACGAGCAGCAGTTCCGCATCGGCCGGCGACTGGCCGTCAAGCTGCTCAACGCCTCCAAGTTCGTGCTGCGCTTCGCCGATCTGGACGATGAAGCGGCCTTGGAGGTGGAGCGGTGCGAGCGGGCTCTCGGGACCGGCCTGCACACCGGTGCGGTACCGGCAGAGGTGACCGAGCCGCTGGACTGCTCGATGCTGCACCGGCTGGCCGGCTTGGTGGACGAGGCGTCGCGCGCCCTGGACGCCTTCGACTACGCCCGGGCCCTGGAGCGCACCGAGTCGTTCTTCTGGGCCTTCACCGACGACCACATCGAGCTAGCAAAGGCCCGCGCCTACGGCGAGCACGGGACCGCCGCCGCGGTCTCGGCCCGACTGTCGCTGCGAGCCGCATTGAGGGTGCTCCAGCAGCTGTTCGCGCCCTTCATGCCTTTCGTGGCCGAGGAGGTGTGGAGCTGGTGGCATGCCTCGTCCGTACATGCATCGACCTGGCCCGAATCGAGCCGTCTGCGGGCCGCCGCAGGTAACGCCGGACCGCTGCCCGGCACCGTGGCCGCCGCGGTGCTGGGAGAGGTGAGGCGGGCCAAGTCGGAGGCCAAGCGACCGCTGCGCACCGAGGTGCTTCGGGCCACGGTGACCGACACCCCCGAGCGGATCGCGGTGCTGGCCGACGTTGCCGGCGATGTCCGGGCCGCCGGTCGCGTCGGCGAGCTGGTCACGGCCGAGGGACCCGAACTCTCGGTGGCCTGCGAGCTGGCTCCCGAGGCAGCCGCTTAGCTCACCGAACTGGCAGCCGAAAGCGCCAAGAACGGCCCCCGCCGCTGCCAATTCCCGAACAATCCCGGCACGCTCACCGAACTGGCAGCCGAGAGCGCCAAGAACGGCCCCCGCCGCTGCCAATTCCCGAAGGGACGGCTCAGCGGGGCAGATTCTCGATCTGGACGGCCGCCCGCCGCCCGGACAGGACCGCGCCCTGAACGGTGGACGGGTACTGGCTCTGGGTCGCCTCGCCGGCGAAGAACAGCCTCCCACCGACCGGCTTGGCCAACTCCCGGTAGCTGGTGAACGAGGCCCCGATCGGGACATAGGAATACGAGCCCCTCGCCCACGGGTCCGAGTTCCAGCGGGTGCTGACCGAGTCGACCGGCTCGGGCACGTTGCCGAAGACACCCTCCAGGGCTGCCAGGGCCTGCGCCGTAAGCTCGTCGTCGGTGTACTGCTCGGTCTCGACACCGAAGGTGCCGGGATTGAACATGGCCAGCACCGGCTGCTGCTGGTACGGGTACAGGTTCAGGGTCTCGGCCCACTGGCCGGGCGGCTCGCCGACGATTCCGATCCACTCGACGTCGGGCTTCCAGAAGACGTCATCGAACAGCAGGGACGTCCGGTTCAGGACGCCCATGCGCAGAGCGTCGATCGACTCCTGCTTGGAGACCGGCAGCGGCGGCTCGAAGGAGATCAGACCGCTCTTGAGAATGCCCAGGGGAACGGTGACGATGACCCGGTCGGCCTCGAAGGCCTGGCCCGAGCCGGTGGTCAGCTCCACCTCGTCGCCCGAGTAGTCGATCCGCTCCACCGCGTGGTCGAGCCGGATGTCCAGACCCTCGGCGAGGACATCGGTGACCTGGCTGTATCCGCCGGGTATCACCACATCCCCGCCCCGCAGGTCGCTGCCACCCTCCCAGCTCGATATCGACAGATCGCTGATGTCGGCACCGAACTCCTGCTCGAACATGGAGTTCAGGGACTGGCGCCAGGAGCGGCGGCCGTCGGCATCGAGGCCGTTGACGTCCACGAATTCCTCGAAGACTTCCTGGAGCGACAGATCCGGCCGGGCGTAGGCCATTCGCCAGTAGACCCGCCAGAGCTCCTCGTCGGCCGATCCCAGTTCCCGGCCCGTCTGGTCGTAGCGAACCTGGTTGCCGTAGTCAGTCGGGGCCGTGGCAATGTTGTTGCGTTGAACAATCTCGTAGACGGGGTTGCGGCGGATGCCGTGTATCCACGTCGCCCCCAACTCGACCGGGACGTCGTCGCCGAGCCGTTCTGTCCAGATTCGCCCGCCGACCCGGTCGCGGGCCTCCAGGATCACGACGTCGTGGAAGCCCCGGACCTGGAGGTCCTGCGCCGCGGCCAGCCCGGCGGCACCGGCGCCGATGACCACGATCCGCTCATCGGTCGCGGCCGGAGGGTCACCGGAGCCACGGCCGCTGCAGGCGGCGAGCAGCGGTGCGGCCGCAGCCAGTCCGGCCGCGCTGAGCCCACCCTTGATGAACCCCCGGCGGGCCAGCCTGTGGCCGGTCACGTTCCCGCCCTGCTCACGCATCGCTCCATACCCGCTCGGCCTCCTCGCCGTCGATCTCGGGGATCCGAAGACCGATGGCCGCGCCCCCCAGCGGCGACCCGCTCGCCCGGACCTCGCCGCCGTGGACCTCGGCCACCTGGCGCACGATGGCCAGGCCGAGGCCGGAGCCGGGCCGGTCCCGGTCGGGCTCCATGCGGTAGAAGCGCTCGAAGATGCGCAGGCGCTCGGACTCGGGCACGCCCGGCCCCGCGTCATGAACGGTCACCGTGCCCCCGTCCACCACCACCTCTATGGGGCCCTCGTTGCTGAACTTGACCGCGTTGTCCACCAGATTGCGCACCGCTCTGGCCAAGGCCTCCGGCCGTCCCTCCACCGGCACTCCCCTCTCCACCCGCACCATAATGCCGCGTCCGCTGCGGCGCCGCGCCCGCTGGGCCACCGGCTCGACCACCTCGACCAGATCGATCAACTGGAGCTGCTCGTCGGCCTGGATGTCGGCGGCCAGATCCACCAACTCGGTCACCAGGTCGGTCAGCTCTCCCAGCTCCGCATCCACATCGTCGAGCACCGCGGCCCGCTCGGTGGCCGGCAGTTCGTCGGACCGCCGCATCAGGTCGACGTTGGTGCGCAGGCTGGTCAGCGGGGTGCGCAGTTCGTGGCCGGCGTCCATCACCAGCCGGTGCTGCTGGCGGCGGCTGGCGGACAGGGCTGCGAGCATGGTCCGGAAGCTGCGGGCCAGGCGTCCCACCTCGCCCGCCTCCCAGCCCTCCACCGGCAGGTCCACGTCCCCGGTCTCGGCGACCTGCTCGGCCGTCTCCGTCAGCCTGACGATGGGGCGCACCGCCCGCCCGGCCAGGAACCAGGCCCCGGCCGCGGCCAGAGCCACCGCCAGCGAGCCGAACAGCAGCACCTGCCGGCGGAGATCCTCGATCGCGTTCTCCACCTCGTGCAGGGGGCGGGCGACCTGGACGAACACTCCGTCGGCGGCCGGCACGGTCATGAGGCGCAGGCTGCGGCCTTCGACGCGGATCGTCTCCATCACGGGACCGCGCCGCCGGGCCCTCTCCAGGCGGTCCACGTTGGGGACGGTTCCGATGTCGTCGTCGAGGGCGGCGATGACATGGCCCCGGATCACGCCGTCGGCGCCGGTGTCGAGGTCGGTGACGATCACGCGGGCGTAGGCGTCCAGCGACACCAGCGAGCCGAGCGGATCGGCCCGCAGCAGCGACCCGATCCCCGTCGGGCGCCGACCCAGGATGTCGGACCAGAAGTCGCCTCGGGGCTTGGCGAACACCAGCGCCGCCCTCTCAAGAAGATCGTGGTCGACTTCCTCGGTCAGCTCCGCCCTCGCCGAGCGCACTGCGGACCATCCCACCGCGGCCACGGCCACGGTCACCACCGCGGCCACCAGCAGCGCAACCCGAACCCGAAGCGTCACGGATCGACCCGGCTCCCGCTCACGGGCCGCTCGGGCCACGGCCTCGCTGAGCGTCTCGCCAGAATCATCACGGATCGCCGCCTACCCGCTCGGCCTCTGGCTCACGTATCAATCCTGGCCACGTAGCCGATCCCGCGCACGGTGTGGATGATCCGGGATCCGCCACCGGCTTCGGTCTTGCGGCGCAGGTAGCCGACATACACGTCGAGGGTCTTGGACTCGGTGTCGAGGGTTCCGGCCCACACGTGCTCGTAGATGTCGCCGCGGCTCAGGACGATGCCGGCATTGCGCACCAGCAGTTCGAGCAGGTCGAACTCCCTGACCGACATGTCGATGGGCCGGCCCCGTCGAGCCACCAGGCGGCCCTCGACGTCGATCTCAAGATCGCCCAGGCGCAAGACCCCGTCACCGCGTGACCGGGCCGCGTTCGTGGCTCTGCGGCCGGCGTGCTCGCCGTCGTCGGCCGCGGCCCGCAGCCGGGCCCGCACCCTGGCCAGCAACTCCTCGATGGCGAAGGGCTTGACCAGATAGTCGTCGGCGCCGGCGTCGAGCCCCGCTACCCGGTCGTCCACCTCGTGTCGAGCGGTGAGCATGAGGATCTGGGTGTCGCAGCCCTTCTGGCGCAGCATCCGGCACACGCTGAGACCGTCGGCGTTGGGCATCGACACGTCCAGCACGAGCAGGTCGGGTTGGTGGGACTCGTGAGCGGAGAGCGCGGCGGCTCCGTCGGGCACGGTCACTACGTCGTATCCCTCCAGCCGCAGGTACCGGTCGAGGGAGTCGCGCACCCGCCGGTCGTCCTCCGCGATGAGGATGGTGGCCGGAGCCTCGCCGGGTTCTGCGGACTGCACCATCCCATTGTGGCGCTCCAAGGTGAACAACAGGTTAGAAGTTCGCCCGGCTCGCCTTCAGGATGCACCTGGACAGCTAGGGTCGCCTGGTGCGAATTCTCGTCACCAACGATGACGGCATCGACTCAATCGGGCTGCACGTGCTGGCCCGGGCCATGACCGAGATCGGCGATGTGGTGGTGGTCGCCCCGGACAAGGAGTACTCCGGGTACGGCGCGGCCTTCGGTCCCCTGCACCTGATACAGCCCGAGGTGCACCGTTCAAGCATCGACGGGGTGGACGAGGTGTGGTCCGTCACGGGGCCGCCGGCGTTGTGCGTGATGTTCGGTCGCCTGGACCTGTTCGGGCACTACGACCTCGTGGTGGCCGGCATCAACCCCGGCGCCAACGTGGGCCGCTCGGTGTATCACTCCGGGACGGTCGGGGCCTGCCTGACGGCCCGCAACGGAGGGGTGAGCGGCGTGGCCGTGAGCCAGACGGTGGAGTCCTTCGGGGTGGAGGGCCAGGGCTGGGAGGAGATGCTCGCCGATCAGCACTGGGACACGGCCGCCACGGTGGCCGCCGCCGCGGTGGAGGGACTGGCGGCCGCACTGCCACCTGAGCCGGTGGTGCTCAACATCAACGTCCCCGACCGGGAACTGCATGAGATCAAGGGCTGGAGGCGCACCGACGTCGGCATCGAGCCGCCCCGCTCGATGGCGACCGCGCACCTCGAGCCGAGGCCGGGCCACACCGACGCGTTCCGGGTGAAGATGGACTGGGGCGAGGCCATCGAGCTTCCCTCCTACACCGACGGCGGCGCAGTGATGGACGGATGGGTGTCGGTGGGATGGCTGGGCCGCCTGGAGGCCACTGAACCGGGCTTCGCCGGGGTCGCGGAAGCCGAGTCCCACCTCGACAAGCTGCTGACCTGACCCCTCCGGAGCCCCAGAGGCCGCGCCTGCTTCCAGGCGTAGCGTTGCACGGTGACCCTTACCGCGTCGGGCCTGGCCAAGGCCTACGGTGCCCGCCAACTCTTCGAGGACGTGACCCTGCATCTGTCCCCGGGGCGCCGGGTCGCGCTCGTGGGCGGCAACGGGACCGGCAAGACGACGCTGCTGGAGATCATGGCCGGCCTGCTCGAGTCCGACGCCGGCACCGTCACCAAGCCCCGCGACGCCAGGATCGGGTACCTGCCCCAGGACCTGCGCGAGGTCCATGAGGGAACCGTCCGCACCCATGTGAGGGCCGGCGCCGGCCACCTGTCGCAGCTGGCCCGGACCCTGAAGGAGTTCGAGCACCAGCTCAGCGGGGCCGCGAACCGCCAGGACGATCTCGTCGTCCGGTACGGCGAGGTCCAGGCGCAGTTCGAGCAGCTCGGCGGGTACGCCCTGGAGGCCGAAGTAGCCAAGGTCCTGGCCGGGCTCGGCTTCTCCGGTGCCGACTCGGACCGGCCGGTGGCCGAGCTGTCGGGGGGTTGGAGGATGAGGGCGGCCCTGGCCCGTCTGCTGGTGTCGGAGCCCGACATCCTGCTGCTCGACGAGCCCACCAACCACTTGGACATCGACTCCATGGCGTGGCTGGAGCGGCGCCTGGCCGCATGGCCGGGTTGCCTGCTGTTCGTCAGCCACGACCGCGACTTCATCGACGCGGTGGCGGATCGGATCGTCGAGCTGGCGTCGGGCACGACGATGGCCTACGAGGGAGGGTTCGCGGAGTTCGTGGTGGCCCGCACCGAGCGCTTGGAGCGCATCGAGGCGGCCGCAGCCCGCCAGGCCCGCGAGGTGGCCCGCATCGAGCGCTTCGTCGAGCGCTTCCGCTACAAGGCCAGCAAGGCCCGCCAGGTGCAGAGCAGGGTCAAGACCCTCGAGAAGCTGGAGAGGGTCCAGGTTCCGAGCCGCTCCGAGCTGGCTGCTCGCTTCGCCTTCGGTGCGCCGCCCCGCTCCAGCCGGGTGGTGGCCGAACTCACCGACGCCGCGGTCGGCTATCCCGACAGCGACGGGCCGGTCGTCTCCGGTGCGACCCTGGCGGTGGAACGGGGCCAGACGGTGGCTCTGGTAGGGCCCAACGGCGCGGGCAAGACCACCCTCCTGAAACTGATACTGGGCGAGCTGTCCCCTACGGCCGGCCTCGTCCGGATCGGCGCCAATGTGCGCGTGGCAGCCTTCGGCCAGCATCAGGCCGACGAGTTGGACGGCACCAAGCGAGCGATCGAGGTGTTCTCGGCCGGCATCGATCCGGGGCGGCGCAACCTGCGAACGGTGCTCGGCGCGTTCGGCTTCCGCGGGGACGACGCCGACCGGCGGGTGGCGGAGCTCTCCGGTGGGGAGCGCACCCGGCTGGCTCTGGCCCGCCTGATGGTGGAGTCGGTGAACCTGCTGGTGCTGGACGAGCCCACCAACCATCTGGACCTGCCCAGCTGCGACATCCTCGAGGACGCCCTCGGCGCGTATCCCGGAACCGTGCTGCTGGTGACTCACGACCGGCACCTCATCCGGGCGGTGGCCGACGCGCTGATCGAGGTCCGCCATGGCCGGGCCGTCTGGCATCTCGGAGCAGACGAGTCGGTTCTGTTCCCCGACGAGAAGGCCGTCCCGCCGCCGTCACCCTTCGGCGCCAAGCTCCCGGCCGCCGCTGTCTCCGCCAGGACAGACGACCCCAGCAGTCCGAACCAGTCGAGCGAACCGCACAAGGCGCGCACGTCCCCGGCTGATCGGGCCGAGCGGCGCCGGGCCAGCGCCCGAGCCCGGGCAGCCACCAGCGCTCTGCGCAGGCGGGTGGCCGATCTGGACCGAGCGTGGGCCGCGGCCGACGCCGACGTGGACGAACTGCACCGCCGACTCAGCGATCCCGCGGTCTACAACCGGCCCGAGGAGGTCCACGCGCTGGCATCGGCGCACGAGAAGGCCGCCGACCGGGCCGCGGCCCTGCTGGCGGAGTGGGAGGCGTCGCTGGCGGAACTCGAAACGCTCGGCCAGCGCCCAGAAGGAGTATCAGCGGCAGAGTGACCATCCCGCACAGCCTGCCCAAGGGGTACGACACGCCGCGGCGATGCCGATCCGGGTCGCGACGCGCTAGAAGAAACCGATGCTCCTGGCTGAACTAGTCGCCTGCGCCGATGCCGTGGCCGCCACCTCGGCGCGCACGGGGAAGATCGAGTCCCTGGCCGAGTTGCTGCACCGAACGGACGGCCGCGAGGCCGGTGTGGTGGCCGGGCTGGTGGCGGGCGATCCCCGCCAGGGACGCGTCGGGGTGGGCTGGGCCACGGTGGCCACGCTGCAGGCGGACACCGCCCACGAGCCCACCCTGACCGTAGGCGATCTCGACGCCATGCTCGGTGACGTAGCGGATGCAGCCGGTGACGGATCGGTCCAGAGGCGTCTCGACATCCTCCAGGGCTTCCTGACGCGGGCCACGGCCTCCGAGGCCGACTTCGTGAGGCGGCTGCTCGTTGGAGAGCTGCGCCAGGGAGCCAGCGAGGGGGTGGTGGTGGAGGCGGTGGCCCGAGCTGCGGGCGTCGCGGCATCGGCGGTCCGTCGAGCCCTGATGCTGGTCGGCGACCTCGGCGAGACGGCCGGCATCGCTCTCACGCAGGGAGCCCCGGGACTGGAGGCGGCCCGGTTCGAGGTCTTTCGACCGATCCGGCCCATGTTGGCCTCCACCGCCGACGACACGGCCTCGGCGGTCGCTGAACTGGGCCGGTGCTCGGTGGAGTGGAAGCTGGACGGGATCCGCATCCAAGTCCATCGACGAGGCGACGAGGTCCGGATCTGGACGCGCAATCTGAACGACGTCACCGACCGTCTCAGCGAGGTCGCCGACGTGGTCCGCAGCCTTCCCGTCAAGGCTGCGGCGCTCGACGGGGAGGTGCTGGGACTGGCCGACGATCTCGGACCGGCCGCCTTCCAGGACACGATGGGCCGTGTCGGCACGAGGCCCAGCAGCGAGAGCAGCCCCACCGGCGGCAGCAGCCCCACCGGCCATGAAGCGGTGCGGGTGAGCCCCATGTTCTTCGACGTACTCCACCTCGACGGGCGCGACCTGCTCGACGAGCCGCTCGAGGTGCGGCTCGGGTGCCTGGCCGGCGCGGCCGACCGGCATCGGGTGCCCGGTGTCGTCACCGAGGATCCCGATGAGGCCGAGCAGGTGTTCGCCGCCGCGGTGGAGGCCGGCCACGAGGGCGCGATGGTGAAGGCCGCCGACGCCACCTACGCCGCGGGGCGGCGGGGAAAGGCGTGGCGCAAGGTGAAGCCGGTGCACCGTTTCGACCTGGTGGTCCTGGCAGTGGAGCCCGGGAGCGGGCGTCGTCGAGGCTGGCTGTCCAACATCCACCTGGGCGCCCGCGACCCCGACGGGGGTTTCGTGATGGTGGGTAAGACGTTCAAGGGCATGACCGACGGGATGCTGCAGTGGCAGACCAGGCGCTTCGACGAGCTGGCCACCGACCGCAAAGCGCACGTGGTGGAGTTGCTGCCGGAGCAGGTGGTGGAGATCGCGGTCGACGGTGTGCAGCGCTCGAGCCGCTACCCGGGCGGTGTGGCGCTGCGCTTCGCCAGGGTGGTGCGCTACCGCAGCGATAAGTCCGCCGCCGAGGCCGACACCATCGCCGCGGTCCGCGGCCTCCTCTCGGGTTCGGCGGGATCTATAGGCTCACGGCCATGACTGCCAGAGCCAGCATCTCCGCCACCGCCGCAGCCGAGACGATTCCGGCACCGGGAACCTCCACCGTCACCGAGCCCGACGTGCGGGAGGTCACCGACGACGGGGACCACGACCGCTTCGCCCACTACACCCGCCGGGCCGACGCCAACCGGGCCTACGTCGAGGGCACGCCGGTGCGCGCGCTGTGCGGGAAGGTCTGGGTTCCCAGCCGGGACCCGTCCCGATACCCAGTCTGCCCGGAGTGCACCAAGATCCGGGAACGACTTCGCAGGCGGGCCTTCAACTAGAGGCCGAGGGGATAGGCGCCGGAGACCGCGGTGCGCACCCACCTGCAGGGCACGTTCCTGCTGATCGTGCTGTTGCTCGTCTTCTGGGGGATGCTCAATTGGGCCGTTCCCATCCTGGACAACGCCGTATTCGGCGATGACGGTGCCATCGTGGCCCGAGCGCCCCTGGAGGTGGACGATCCGGCCGATCCCGAGCGCGGCTTGGAGGAGGATCGGCCGCTCGACGGCAACGAGGTGGCCGACTTGCAGGGCGCGCTGACCCAGCTCGGCTACAGCCCCGGCCCGATCGACGGCATCATGGGCGAACTGACTCGCCAGGCCATCGACGAGGCCAAGGCCGATGTCGGACTGGCGGAGGCGTCGGACCGCAAGCTGCTGGAGACCCTTCAAGCCGCCCTGGAGGCTCTCAGCTCCGCCTCCGACCCCAACTCCGCCTCCGACCCGGACGCGCCGGGACCCTGAGATGCCGCGCTCGGGCGACACCGCACTGGCCGCGCCGGACCGGGCGCCCGACCGTTCGACGGTCTTCCGGCCCCGCTACGACCTGAACCTGAAGGTGACGTTGATGTGGGTGAAGACGTCGCAGCGGCGGAAGGGCGTCGGCTGGTGGGCCACCGAGACGCCCGAAGGGTCGGCCTCGGTGGCCTTCCGGGCCGTCGGCGGCGAGGTTGTCGCCGACGCCTGGGGTCCCGGCGCCGAATGGGCCATCGACCGGGTGCCGGCCCTGCTGGGAGGCAGCGACGATCCCCGCGGGTTCCGCCCCCTGGATCCGGTGGTGCGTGATCTGGTGGACCGGCTGGGTGTGCCCCGGTTGGGTGCCACCGGCCGCTGGTTCGAGGCCATGGCCACCGCCGCGGTGTACCAGCGGGTGGTGAGCGCCGACGCCAGGACCGCGGTGGCCCGGATGGGTCGGCTGCACGGGGCCGAGGTTCCCGGAGGGGGGCCGTTGCCGCTGTTCCCCCGCCCCGAGGCGGTGTTGCGGGTACCCGACCACGGATTCCATCGGGCCGGCGTCGACCGGGCGCGCACCCGGGTGATCCGGGTCGCCGCCAAGCACGCCGGCCGCCTCGAAGAGCTGGGCGAGCGGCCGGCAGCCGAGGCCCGCCAGTGGCTGCAGCGCCTTCCCGGCGTGGGACCCTGGACCGCGGCCCGCACGACGGGCGCGGCGGCGGGTGACCCCGACTCAGTGCCGGTGGGCGACCTGCACGTGCCGAGGCTGGTGACCTACGCCCTCAGCGGCGCCACCGACGGCAACGACGACTCGATGCTGGAGTTGCTGGAGCCCTACGCCGGCCACCGGGGCCGGGTTGTCCGCCTGGTGAAGGCCGCCGGCATCGGCCCGCCGAGGCACCACCCCGCCCCGACGCGCTTCGACATCAGCCGCATCTAGCCGGCCATCGAGACCGCCGGACGGCAGACTCGGCCATCGAATTGGCAGCCCACAACGCCCAAATGGGATCCCTGCGCTGCCAATTCACGCCTGCAGCCCCACAGCCTCGCCCGGCGGGTGTGCTTAACCGGCTCGGAGCTTCGCGGCTTTGGCGGCTTGCCGTGCGGCCTTGGCGGTCCGGTGGGCCAGGGTGCGGTTCACGTAGGGGGCCACCTCGGGGGTCTTGCAGCCGGTCCGGCCGTGGTCGACCTTCACCGGGCCGATGCGCTCGGCTGCGGCCAGCACCGAACTGCGCAGGCTGCCGTCGCGCAGGGCCATAACGATCATGGCGCCGTTCATCTCGTGGCGGACCCGGTTGGGTCGCTCACCTATCTCGACTTCGATCTGGTCCAGCAGGCCTTGGAGCTCCTCGAGCGACCAAACGTCCGGATCCTCGGCGCTGCAGGTGACGATGAACCAGCCGACCGACGCGGGCCACTCGCCGGGATCGTCTCGCCAGGAGTCACTCAACGTCCGGGCGTGCGGCGTCCGGGCGCACAGCCCGCCCAAACCCTCGGCCAGGATGTAGTTGTCGACGTCTCCCAGCCACCGGCGAGCCAGCGGCTCGTCCAGTGCGGTGGGATCGGCCACCCGCAGCGCCAGCACCCGGGCGTCGTGGTTGCCGGCGTCCCACAGTTGCTGAGCCAGCGTGTGGTCGGTCTTGATCGGTTTGGCGATCTTGCCCAGGGCGGCGTAGCTGACCCCGAACATGGGCTCGGCCGCGCCGTGGCGGGCATAGACCTTGCGGTTCTGAGCCGTCCCCGCCGCCTCTAGTTGTTCCATCACAGCGCTGAGATCGCTCCCCACCTTCGCTCCTTGCGTTTGTTGGCTCACCCGGTGAAGTCACGAGTGAACAGGCGGTAGGCCAGATTGTCGACACTGACCACCGAGTTCGACAGGATGGCAACCCCTTCACCCGTCCCGGGATCGAAGCCGATGAACGAGGCGTAGCCGCCGGTTGCGCCGTTGTGCCACACGAACTCGCGGTCGCCCTCCCTCGCGATGATCCACCCCAGCGCGATGTCCATGCCCAGCGCCGGCTCCTCCCGCCGGGGCATGCGAGCGAACTCCATCGCCTCTCGCAGGGGCGACTCACGCAGACCGAGATTCGCTTCGAGGAAGGTCAGAAGGTCGTTGACGGTAGATCGCAGGGCTCCCGCCCCAGCGAGGACCGCAAGATCCCAATTCGCGGTCGGACGAAGCCTCCCGTCATGACCGGTGGCCAGGCGATCGCGAAGCGACGGCATCAACTCGACCGCGGTGTCGGACATCTGCAGCGGTCCGAGGATCCGCTCGCGGATGAGCGTCTCGAAGTCGGTGCCCTCCCCGACGGCGAGAGCGTGGCCCAGCAGGCCGTAGCCAACATTCGAATACTCGACGGCGTCGCCGACGTCGCGACGCAGTTCGTGGGACGACAGGAAGGCGTACAGATCGTTGGCGGTGTAGTCGGCGTAAGGGTTGGCCGGATCTTCCGGGTCGAAGTTGTCGGGCAGGCGGGGCAGCCCTGAGCTGTGGGTGGCCAAGTGGCCCAGCGTGATCTCGGCGCCGTTGCGAGTCGGAATCCGCGCCTCGCCGTCGAGAAGGCCCTGCACCGGCGTGTCCAGCCCCAACTCTTCCCGCGATACCAGATCGGCCAGCAGCGTGGATGTGAGCACCTTCGTGATCGAGCCGATCTCGAAGACAGTGCCCCCATCGGGCTGGGTCGGGTCGTCTGCGCTGAGTCGTCCGTATCCGACCACAACGCGACCCCCGGCGCCGGTCACGCCGGCCACGACGCCGACGCTCTGCCGGTCGCCGTCCACGAAACCCGCCAAGAGCTTGCGCATCTGCTCGCTCAGCGTCCCATCATCCTGCCCACTGGGCGTCTCGACATCCGGCCCAGGCTCCGGCGTCTCAACATCCGATCCGCTGAGTGTCTGAGCATCCGATCCAGACTCCGGCGTCCCAGCATCCGATCCAGACTCCGGCGTCCCAGCATCCGATCCAGACTCCGGCGTCTCAACATCCGATCCGCTGAGTGTCTGAGCATCCGGCGCGGCCTCGGTCACAGTGCTCGGGCCCGCACAGGCAGCACACCAAAGCGCGAGGCCGACTCCAGCCGCGAGCGCCCTGCGCGTGGAACTACCCCCCTCCGCTCAGACCTAGCTCCGAGATGCGGTCCAGGACCCGCTCGGTCTCGGCTGCGATGGTGGTGTTGTCGCCGTGGCCGGTGTGCACCACCGTGTCGACCGGCAACGTGAGCAGGCGGTCACGGATGCTGCGCAGGATGGTGGGCTCGTCGCTGTAGCTGCGACCGGTGGCGCCCGGCCCACCGCAGAACAGGGTGTCTCCGGACAGCACCCGGCCGTCAGTGACGTCGTGAAAGCAGCAGCAGCCCGGCGAGTGGCCCGGCGTGTGGATCACCCCGAGTTCATGACCGCCCGCGGCCAGCACCGAACCCGGCTCCAGGTCGCGGTCGGGCGAGTCGCCGGGATGGACCACGTCCCACAGCATGCGGTCGCTCGGATGCAGCAGCACCGGAGCGTCCACTGCGTCGCGCAGAGCCACCGCCGCGTTGATGTGGTCGTTGTGGCCGTGGGTGCACACGATGGCTGCCACCCGCCGGCCGGCCACCGCGGACGCGATGGGCTCATGGTCGTGGGCGGCGTCGAAGATAAGCACCTCGCGGTCGTCGCCCACCAGCCAGATGTTGTTGGTGACCTCCCACTCGCCGCCGTCGAGCGCGAAGACGCCGTCGGTGGTGACCAGCTCGATGGGCACGGCCTCGATCCCAGCCCGGATCAGAGAACGACGACGGAGCGCAGCACCTCGCCGCGCTCCATCTTGTGGAAGGCCTCCTCCACATCGCCGAGGCTGACCGTCTCCGACACGAAGCCGTCGAGGTCGAGCCGGCCTTGGAGGTACAGGTCGATCAGCATGGGGAAGTCGCGGCTCGGCAGGCAGTCGCCGTACCAGCTGGACTTGAGGGCGCCTCCCCGGCCGAACACCTCGATGAAGGGCAGCTCGATGGTCATGTCCGGGCGGGGCACGCCGACCAGCACCACCGTTCCGGCCAGGTCACGGGCCTCGAACGCCTGGCGGTAGGTCTGCGGCAGTCCAATCGCCTCGATGGCCACGTCCACGCCGTTGCCGTCGGTCAGGGCCTGGATCTCCGCCACCGGGTCGGCCTCCGACGAGTTGATGGTGTGGGTGGCCCCGAATCCCTTGGCCCACTCGAGCTTGCGGTCGTCGATGTCCACGCCGATGATGGTCGAGGCGCCGGCCAGCTTGGCGCCGGCGATGGCGGCGTCGCCCACTCCCCCGCAGCCGAACACGGCCACGCTGTCGCCCCGACCCACACCGCCGGTGTTGATCGCTGCGCCGATCCCGGCCATCACCCCGCAGCCGAGCAGCCCCGCCGCGGTGGCCGGGGCGGCCGAGTCGACCTTGGTGCACTGGCCAGCAGCCACCAGCGTCTTCTCGACGAAGGCACCGATGCCCAGCGCGGGCGACAGATCCGTGCCGTCGGCCAGCGTCATCTTCTGGGACGCGTTATGGGTGCTGAAGCAGATCTGGGGCCGGCCCCGCAGGCATGAGCGGCACTGGCCGCACACCGCCCGCCAGTTGAGGATCACGTAGTCGCCGGGCGCCACCTCGGTCACACCGTCGCCGACGGACTCCACCACCCCGGCGGCCTCGTGGCCCAACAGGAAGGGGAACTCGTCGTTGATGCCGCCCTCCCGGTAGTGGAGGTCGGTGTGGCAGACGCCGCACGCCTGGATGGCCACCACCGCCTCGCCCGGGCCGGGGTCGGGGACAACGACATCGGTGATAGTGACGGGCTCGCCCACCGCCATCGACACCACTCCTCGCACGGTCTGGGGCATGTCTCGGTCCTCCTGTGGGTGCTTCCGGACGACGCGGGCACAATACCGCGCCGGAGAGGCCGCGTGGAGAGGCGGAGGTGACTCGGCGATGAGGAACCGTGTGCTGTGCCGTCGCCGGCCCGGCGTTGCGTTCGGCAGGATCGGTATGGGAGCAAGGGCGTAGAGTCGCGGCCATGTGCCGCAACATCACAACCCTGAGGGGTCTGGCCCCGCCCGCCACGACCACCGAGATCGAGGCCGCCGCCCGGCAGTACGTCCGCAAGGTCAGCGGGGTGCAGAAGACGTCGGCGACGACCGAGGCCGCTTTCGAGCAGGCCGTCGCCATCGTCGCCGACGCCACCGCCGACCTGCTGGCCACCCTGCCGCCCCGCCGGACGCCGCCGCGCGCCGATCCGCCGTTGCGGCGTCTGGCATCGGCCGCGGCCGGTACCCCCTGAGACTCCGGTGGCCGGTTCGACGCGCCAGTTGTCGGACCTCGTGGCCCAGGCCCGCCGGTACGGAGTGCGCGACGAGGCCGTCCTGGAGGCCATCGGGCGGGTGCCGCGCCAGCGCTTCGTCCCCCGCCGGCTCGCGGCGGCCGCCTTCGACGACGGGCCCCTGCCGATCGGGGAGGGCCAGACCATCAGCCAGCCCGCCATGGTGGCCATGATGGCCGAGGCGGCCCAGCTGAACCCCGACGACCGCGTGCTCGAAGTGGGCGCCGGCTCCGGGTACGGCGCGCTGGTGCTGCGGGCCCTCGCCGGGCGGGTGGTGACCATCGAACGGCGGTCGGCGCTGGCCGAGAAGGCTCGAGCCGCTCTGGCGAGCGAGGGCCTGGGAGAGGTGGAGGTCGTGGTGGGCGACGGCACGCTAGGGTGGCCTGAGGAGGCGCCCTACGACGCCATCGTCGTCACCGCAGCCGGTCCGGCGCCCCCGCCTCCCCTGCTGGAGCAGCTCGCGCCCGGTGGGCGCCTGGTGATACCGATCGGCGCTCGGCACGGCCACCAGCACCTCATGCGCTACACGCGGCACGGCCAGGCGGACGGTGACGGTGGCGACGGCGGCGGGAACGGTTCGCCCGGCCAGGAGTACCGCGAGGAGCGGCTCACGCCCGTACGCTTCGTGCCCCTCATCGGCACCCACGGCTTCGGACCCGGCAGGTGAGCCTCCACCGGCCGCGCTGATCCCATGACACAAACCCCATGACGCACGTTGCCCCGGGGCGACCGAACTGGCAGCCCAGAACGCCCAAGAGGTCACCCACCGCTGCCAATTCCCAACACCGGGCGCAGGCTCCGTGACCCGGATCCGCAAGCGCATTATCGACGCCACTACGCCAGGGGTGCCCCGCGATCATGGACGGTTCAACGTGAACGGACCAGTGGTGCTGCCCACCCCCGAGTGGATGCCCGACCGGCCGGGCCGTTACCTCATGTACTTCGCGCACCACGTCGGCCAGTCGATCCGCATGGCCGCCGCCGACGAGCCGGCCGGGCCGTGGCGCATGGTCGAGCCCGACGTGCTCAACGTGGACGACACCCCGTCGGAACGCCAGCCCCACATCGCCTCGCCCGACGTCCACGCCGACCACAGGCGGCAACGCTTCGTCATGTACTTCCACGGGATGGTCCCGGCCTCCGTCGGCGGTCACCTGCCGTGCTGGGGCGAGTACCCGTCGCTGAACCAGAAGACCATGGTGGCCACGTCGGACAGCGGCCGCGGCTTCGCTTTGGTTGAGCCGGTCGTGGCCGTGTCCCCCAGCTACCTGAGGATGTTCCACGCAGGAGACGCCTGGTACGGGGTGGCCATGCCCTCTCAGGTGGTCCGCTCGGTCGACGGGCTGCGAGGCTTCACCTACGGGCCGATGCTGTTCGACGACGACGAGATCCGCCACTGCTGCGTGTCCTACCGACCGGACCGCAGGGAGCTGGAGATGCTGTTCACCCGCTGCTTCGAGGCCCCCGAACGGATCTACCGCACCCTGATCGACACCTCGGGCGACTGGTACCAGTGGACGCCTGGACCGGTCAGCGAGGTGATGCGTCCGGTAGAGCCGTGGGAGGGTGCCGACGAGCCGATGAAGCCGGTGGAGAGAGGCTTGGCGACCTCGCCGCAGAACGGCCTGCGCGACCCGTACGTGCTCGAGGACGCCGGCCGCCGCTGGCTGTTCTACGCCGCATCGGGCGAGCACGCCATCGGCGTCACAGAGATCGCGGGCCTCTAGCCCGGTGGCCGAGGCTCGCCCCGCCCCAGGCGGCGCCGCTCGGGGAGGGTCCGCCCGCCAGATGGCACGCCGGACGCCGCAACTGGTGCTCGGGCTGCTGATATTCGGGATGGGTCTGGGATTCGTCGTGCTGGGTGCTCAAGGTGAGGGCCCCTGGACCGTGTTCCACGAGGGCGTCTCGCTGCACACCCCGCTGACGATCGGCACGGTCACCATCCTCACCGGAGCGGTACTGGTGGCCGGTCTGGTGTGGGCGCGCGAACCGGTGGGCTTCGGCACGTTGATGAATGGTGTGATCGTCGGTCTGGCCACCGACGCCACCCTGGCGATCTTCGACCAGCCCGCCTCGCTGGCCGGTCAGGTGGCCATGACGCTGGCCAGCCCCCTGCTGGTGGCACTGGGCTCCGGCCTGTACCTGGGTGTGATGCTCGGCCCCGGGCCGCGCGACGGCGTGATGACCGCGATGTACCGCAGGGGCATCCCCGTCTGGCTGTCCAGGCTCATCATCGAGGCCGTGCCGTTCATCATCGGCGCGATCCTGGGCGGCAAGGTGGGCTGGGGAACCGTCTACTGGCTGGTGGTGATCGGCCCCGCGGTGAACCTGGCGATGAAGTTCTTCTCCTGGCCGGTCGTGCCCTCACGCTGGATCGACGTGTTCAACGCCCTGGGGGCGGACAGGCGGGGCGTCGGGGGCCGTAGCCTGACGGCGTGATCGATCTTCGCTCCGACACCGTCACCCAGCCCACCCCGGCGATGCGGGCCGCCATGGCCGCAGCCGAGGTCGGCGACGACGTGTACGGCGAGGACCCGACGGTCAACGAGTTCCAGGACGCCGTAGCCGCGCTGCTCGACAAGGAGGCGGCGCTGTTCGTCACCAGCGGCACGCAGGGCAACCTCTGCGGGTTGCTCGCCCATTGCGGGCGCGGCGACGAGTACATCGTCGGCGACCATGCCCACACCTTCATGTATGAGGGTGGCGGCGGCGCGGTGCTCGGATCCATCCAGCCCCAGCCGGTCCCCACCGGCGACGACGGGATGATCAACCTGGCCGCGGCCGAGGCCGCCGTCAAGTCGCCCGACCATCACTTCGCCCGGACCCGGCTGCTGTGCCTGGAGAACACCAACGACGGCAGGGTGCTCACCCTGGCTCAGATGCAGGAGTCGGCTGAGGTGGCCGCCCGCCACGGCCTGTCACACCACCTCGACGGGGCCCGAGCGTGGAACGCGGCCGTTGCCCTGGGCGTGACGCCCTCGGCGGTGGCCGCACCGTTCGACTCGGTGTCGGTGTGCCTGTCGAAGGGTCTGGGCACGCCCATGGGGTCGGTGCTGGCCGGGCCTGCGGACCTCATCGACGAGGCCCACAAGTGGCGCAAGATGCTGGGCGGCGGGCTGCGCCAGGCCGGCATAGTCGCGTCTGCGGGGCTGTACGCGCTGGAGCACCACATCGAGCGCCTCGCCGACGACCACGCCAACGCGGCCCGCCTGGCCGAAGGACTGGCCGCCATCGACGGCGTGAAGATCGACTCGTGCGCCACCAACATGGTCTTCGTCCGCCTCGACGACGAGGCTCTCGGCGAGCGCCCGGACCTGCGGGAGGATCTGGCAGGCCGCGGCATCGTCACCCGTTGGAACGGCTCGCAGTCCCGGCTCGTCACCCACCTCGACGTCTCCGCCGCCGACATCGAGACGGCCATCGACGCCTTCGCCGACCTGCTGGCCTGAGAGCCGCCACCGCGACTGGTCGGTGACCCGGCCGATGCTGAATGGGTACGGTGGCGCCATGACGTTGGCCGTGGCCGGAACTCTGATGCAGACGCCGTCACCCGACCGCCTAACGGTGATCGACGCCGTGGTGGAGGTCGAGAGCGCCGGGACGATCACCGCCGTGCACGACCGGTCCACCGCCGAGGGAGCGGCCGCGGGCCGGCTGGCGCTCGACTCCGCTACCGAGCGGGTGGAGTTGGCTCCGGGCACGTTCCTGATGCCCGGTCTGGTGGACCTGCACATCCATGCGCCCCAATGGCCCCAACTGGGCACCGGACTCGACCTGCCCCTGGAGCGCTGGCTGTTCGACTACACCTTCCCGCTCGAGGCCCGGTACGCCGACACCGCCTTCGCCGCAACGGTGTGGGACGACTTGGTTCCTTCGCTGCTGGCCATGGGCACCACCACCGCGGTGTACTTCTCTTCCAACCACCTGGAAGCCACTACGGCCCTGGCGCAGGCGTGTGCCCGTCACGGACAACGGGCGCTGGTGGGCCGGGTGGCCATGGACCACCCGGAGGGAACCCCCGACTGGTACCGGGACGCCACGGCCGCCGCGGGCGTGGCCGCCTCGGCGGCCTCCATAGAGGCGATCGACACCGTGGGCAGTCCCCTCGTAGACCCGATCATCACTCCGCGCTTCACTCCGGCATGCACCGACGCCCTGCTCGAAGGACTGAGCGAGCTGGCCGAGGCCTCCGGGGTGCGGATCCAGACCCACTGCGCGGAGTCGGACTGGCACTGCGGCTACGCCGCCGACCGCTTCGGCACGACCGACACGGTGGCCCTCGACCGCTTCGGCCTCATGCGCCCCCGCACGGTGCTGGCTCACAGCGACCACCTGACCGCCGGCGACATGGGCCTGGTGTCAGGACACCGGGCGGGCGTGGCCCACTGCCCGCTGTCCAATGCGTACTTCGCCAACGCGGTGTTCGCGGTGCGCCGGGCCCTGGCCGCAGGGGTCGGCGTGGGTCTGGGCAGCGACATCGCCGGCGGGGCCCGGCCCGGGCTCCTGGGTGTGTGCCAGGACGCGGTCACCGTCTCCCGGATGCTCGAGGACGGCGTCAACCCGGCCCTTGAGGCGGCTGAGCGCGGCGTGCCGGAGTCGCGCATCGACACCGTCACCGCCTTCTGGCTGGCTACCGCGAGCGGTGCCGCGGTGCTCGACCTCCCGGTGGGGCTGATCGAACCGGGCCGCCGCTTCGACGCCATCGCGGTGCGATCCGACCGGCCGGGAGGCGCCATCCGGCTGTGGGAGGGAATCGACGACGAGGCTTGCTCCTTCGAGAAGGTCGTCCGCCTGGCCACTGCGGACGACATCAGCCACGTCTGGGTGGACGGCACCCAGAGGCCGAGCGGTGAAGGCCGCGACCAGTGGGCGGGTCCGTGAGGCGTACAGCGAGGTCGTGGCCCGAGCGGCCCGTGAGCGAAGCGAACAAGAGCGGGAATGACGACGCTGCCACACCCCGGGCTCTCGCCCGTCCGCGCCCGCTCTAGCGTGAAGCCATGACCGAGACCCTCACCACCCCGGACGGAACCGCGTTCGTGCGCACCCCCGAGGAGCGCTTCGCCAGCATCGCCGACTACCCCTACGAGCCCCGGTATGCGACCGTCGACGGGCTGCGCATGGCCTACGTCACCGCCGGCCCGGACGCCCCGGGCAGCGGCACGGCCACGATCCTGCTCCTGCACGGCGAACCGACGTGGGGCTACCTCTACCGCAAGATGATCCCGGTGCTGGCCGGCGCCGGCCACCGGGTGGTGGTCCCCGACCTCGTCGGCTTCGGCCGCTCCGACAAGCCCGTCGAGCGCTCCGCCTACACGTATGCGGGCCATGTGGAATGGATGCAGAGCTTCCTAGCGGCTACTGCAGCGGAGCGGGGTGACGGACCGCTGAACCTGTTCGGCCAGGACTGGGGCGGCCTCATCGGCCTGCGTCTCGCCGCGGAGAGCACCGATCTGTTCGACCGGCTGATCCTGGCCAACACCGCGCTGCCGGTGGGCGACTCCCCCGGGGCCGGCTTCGACTTCTGGCGCCAGTTCAGCCAGGACGTGCCGTTCCTCGACTGCGGCCGCCTGGTCGACAACGCCACCGCCAACGAGTTGAGCGAGGCCGCGGTCGAGGCCTACCGGGCACCGTTCCCCGACGAGCTGCACTTGGCCGGCGCCCGCCAGTTCCCGCTGCTGGTGCCGGTGTCTCCCGACGATCCGGCCGTGCCCGCCAACCAGGCCGCCTGGGAGGTCCTCAGCCGGTGGACCAAACCGGTGCTCACCCTATGGGCGCCGGGAGATCCGGTGCTGGGTGGCTTGCAGCCGTTCATGGTCGAGCGAATCCCCGGTGCGGCCGGCCAGCCCCACGCCCAGTTCGAGCCGGCCAGCCACTTCATCCAGGAGGACCAGGGCCCGGCCCTGGCCGAAGCCATCAACGCCTGGCTCGCCGACAGCTGACCGGCAGGGTCCCGCCCCCCAGACGTAATCGCCGCCCTGTCCGGATAGCGGTCATGATCGACTCATGCTGAGTTCATGCTAAGATCATGCTATGGCGAACCTACAGGTCAAGAACGTCCCGGATGAACTCCACGCACGTCTGAGGAGGCATGCCCGCAGTCGCAACTGCTCGATGAGCGCAGCCGTGCTCGAAGCCATCGAGCATGAGCTGGCGAGCTGGGAGTGGCGCGAGCGGCTTGCCATCCACCCTACGACCGACCTCGGCATCGACGCGGCGACCCTCATCGCAGAGGAGCGCGACCTGCGAGAAGCAGAGCTTGCGTGAGCCTCTACGTGGTCGATGCGTCGGTGGCAGTCGAGTACCTCCTGCGCACGCCCCTCGGGCTGTCGCTCGCCGAGACCATCGAGGACGCCAGACTCGCGGCTCCCGACCTCATTGACGCTCAGGTCATGTCGGGGCTGCGCCGTGCAGTTCATGCTGGACGCCTCACGGACAAGCGAGCTGTCATGGCGATCGACGCTCTGACGCAGTGGCCCGTCAGGCGCATCCCCGGTCGTGCGCTGGCCCCCATGGCGTGGCAGCACCACCGCAACGTCACCGCTTACGACGCCTTCTACGTGGCGGCGGCAAGCGCGCTGGGCGCCCCGCTGCTCACCGCGGACGGCCGCCTGGCGAGAGCCCCAGGACTCGGCATCACTGTTCAGCACGTTCGACTTGCCTGACTCATGCCGTCACGCCTCCGAAATGGGCGAAGCATTGGACACTGGAGGCCCCTTATCGCCACCGATTCGGGACGCTAGGTTGGCGGCGGCGGTCCGTATGAGAGCCCAGTAATGCCTGAGATCATCGAGGTTGAGGCCTACCGGAGGGCCATCTCGGCCACGGAGGGACGCAGGATCGCCGCTGTGCACGCGCCCGACCAATGGTACGCCAAGGGCGGCACCACCACCGACGCCCTGCGCCTGGAACTGACGGGGGCCTGCATCGAGAAGGCCCGCCGCATCGGCAAGCTGGTGATCGTTGACACCGACGGCCCCCGGCTGGGTCTGCGGTTCGGCATGACGGGCAAGATCGTGGTGGACGGGGCCATGCCCATCGACCACCTGCTGTACGACAGCCCCCGCCACGAGCCTGCCTGGGACCGGTTCGGGCTGGAGTTCGACGGCGGCGGGGCCATGGTGCTGCGCGACCCTCGGAGGCTCGGCGGCGTCCAGCTCGACCCCGACGAGAGCCATCTGGGACCGGACGCGCTGTCCCTGACTCTGGGCCAGCTGCGCAAGGCGCTAGGCCCCTCGACGGTGGCGTTGAAGGCCCGGCTGCTCGACCAGCGCCGCGTGGCCGGGCTCGGCAACCTGCTGGTCGACGAAGCGTTGTGGCGGGCCCGGCTGTCACCCATCCGGGAGGCCGGATCGCTGGACGATCCGGCCTCGGCCCGGCTCCACCGATTCATCCGGACGACGCTGCGGGTCCTCGGCCAGCGGGGCGGCTCCCATACCGGGGACCTCCAGCCGGCCAGGGTGCGGGGCGGCTGCTGCCCCCGGGACGGAGCGGTGTTACGCCGAGACCAAGTGGGCGGCCGCACGACCTACTGGTGCCCCGAGCACCAGAGCTGACAAGCCGCGGCAACGCACCACAAGCGGCAACGCCCTGCGACACAGCCACTCCCGTAGCTTCGTCGCACCGGATCGTGGTCGCCCATGCACCACAAGCGGCAACGCCCTGCGACACAGCCACTCCCGTAGCCTGATCGGATGGCCCGGCCCTTGGCGCTTCGCTTCGTGTCGTCGTTCCCCCACTCCCGCCAGATGCCGGCCACGGTGGCCGAGATCGCGCTGGTGGGGCGGTCCAACGTGGGCAAGTCGTCGGTGCTCAATGCGCTGGCCCAGCGAAAGCAACTGGCCCGCACCTCCAAGACCCCCGGCGCCACCCGGCTGATCAACACCTTCGAACTGGGCGCGGAGGGCTCGGGACTGTGGCTGGTGGACCTGCCCGGATACGGGTACGCCAAGGCGTCCAAGGCCGAACAGGCCCGCTGGAGTTCCATGGCTGAGGGTTACCTCGCCCACCGGGAACCGCTGCGGGGTGTTCTTCACCTCATCGACGGCGAGATCGGCCCCACCCGCCTCGACCTGCAGACCGTCGAATGGCTGGACGGGCTGGAGCTCCCCGTGACCTACGTCGCCACCAAGGCAGACAAGGTGCGCCCGTCCCGCCGGGGCGCTCGCCGAGCCGAACTCGCCTCGAAGCTCGGAGCCGACCGGGGCACCGTCCAGTGGACCAGCGCCACCAAGGGCACCGGCATCGCTGAGCTGCGAGCCCTGGTGATCACGCTGCTCAACGCCTAGGGCACGGCTCTGGATCCCGGTAGGAAGGCCGCCAATCCCAGAGACCGGCTGGGACCGCTCGCGAACTGGCAGCACTATGCCCCCATGACGTGCGCAATGCTGCCAATCCCGGGGAGGGACGGAACTGCCGTGCGAACTGGAAGCGGCCAGTGCCCGTTCGGGCTTCCTGAGCTGCCAATTCCGGGGCAGAAGGCGGTCGACCCCCGCTACAGGCCGGAGGTGGCGGCCAGGGACGCGACCGCGGCAGGCAGACCGTCACCGTGGGGCAACCCCAGCACCGTCATCGCCGTCTCCAGGCCGCCCAGCGCGCCGAGCAGCATCGGCTCATTGAGGTCGCCCAGATGGCCGATGCGGAAGGCCCGGCCCTCCATCTCGGTCATCATCCCCGATCCGACGCTGACCCTGAAGCGGTCGCGAGCCACCGAGATCAGCGGGCCCGCCGCGAGGTCGCCGGTGCGCACACAGGTGATGGCCGCGGTGCGGTGCTTGGGCTCGACGATGTTGATCTCCCACGGGCCGGCAGCAGACCACCCGTCCGCCGCGGCGTGCACCGCGGCGGCCCAGCGCCGGTGGCGGGCTATCGAGGCATCGATCCCGCCGGACTCGGCAATCATGTCGAGGGCAGTCCTCAGCGCGAACATGTGCTGTATGGGCGGCGTGCCGCCGAAGCGGTTGTAGATCGGGCCCTTCTCGAAGCGAGGAGCCCACGACAGATGGAACCGGGGGGTGGTCGCGGACCGGTTTCGCTCCACGGCCCGGTCACTCAACGCGCAGAACGACAGGCCCGGCGGCATCATCAGGCCCTTCTGGGAGGCCGCCACCACCACGTCGATCCCCCAGTCGCGCATCCGCAGCGGCTCGATGCCCAGCGAGCACACGCCGTCCACGACGTACAGCGCCGGATGGCCGGCCACGTCTATCGCGGCTCGCATCGCGGCCAGATCGGTGACCGCTCCGGTGGAGGTCTCGGTGTGGACGATGCACACGCTGCGGATCCGGTGGTCGGTGTCGGCCGCCAGGATGTCGGCGATCTCGGCCGGGTCGGTGGGACGTCGCATGTGGCGCTCGGTCATCACGACCTCGTAACCGAGATCGCGGGCCATCCTCGCCCAGCGCCGCCCGAACAGCCCGCAGTCGGGGATCAGCACGGTGTCGCCGGGGTCGAGGGTGTTGATCAGCGCCGACTCCCATGCACCGTGTCCCACCGTGGTCAGCACGACGACCTCGTCGGCACCGCCGAAGATCCCGGGCAGCTCCGCCCAGATGCCGTCGGCCAGCGCGACGAACTCGGGATCGGCAAAGTCGATCGCAGGGCGGCGGAAAGCCTCCAGCACCCGGTCGGGAATGTTGGTCGGCCCCGGATTCTGAACGAAGTAGCGGCCCCCCACGCTTCGCGGTCCCCCAATCACAGTCACACCTCCGGGCGCCTAGCGAGCGGCCGGGCTCAGGTCTCCAACCGGGCGGCGAGAGACTCCACCGAGTCGATGAACTCCTCGATGATCTCGTACACCACCTGGGCGCTGGTATTGGACTGGTTCATCGTGCCCACGATCTGGCCGACGAAATAGTTGGCCAGCTTCTCGGCCCCCGAACCGGCGGCGTGCGCGGCCCGCTCGATGCGGCGCTGGGCGGTGCGGGTCAGCACTGGCTGGAGCGGCATTCCCAGCGGATCAGGTGTGTCGTCGCGATGCCACTCCTCGGTCCATGCCGACTTGAGCATCCGGGCCGGCTTGCCGGTGAGGGACCGGGATCGCATCGTGTCCGACGACGCCGCGGCCAGCATCTTCTCCTTCACTACAGGGTGCGTCTCGGCCTCGACGGTGGTGAGCCACACCGACCCGCACCACACACCCTCGGCGCCCAGGGCCATGGCTGCCGCCATCTGCCGGCCCCGGCCGATGCCGCCGGCGCCCAGCACGGGCAAGTCGACCGCGTCGACAATCTCCGGGATCAGCACCATCGAACCGATCTCGCCGGTGTGACCACCGGCCTCGTACCCCTGGGCAATGATGATGTCCACGCCGGCCTGCTGATGGCGCTCCGCGTGCACGGCCCGTCCGGCCAGCGCGCCGACCAGCTTGCCGGCGTCCTTGGCCGCGTCGATCATGTGCTGCGGCGGCGGGCCCAGCGCGTTGGCCACGAAGGCGCTGCGGTGGGCCAGGGCGATCTCCAGCTGGGCGCCGGCCGCGTCGGCCGAGAACGGCGTGGCGTCGCCCAGGCTGCCGAAGGAGGTGAGCGAGTCCCAACTGTCTTCGTCGGGCAGTGCGGGCACGTCGTAGCGGGCCAGGATGTCGTCCACGAAGTCGACATGGGTGGCCGGGATCAGCTGCCGGACGTCATCGAGCTTGAAGCCCCCGTCGGGGCCGCCGGCCAGGCTGGCCGGGATGATCACGTCCACGCCGTAGGGCTTGTCGCCGACCTCGTCCTCGATCCATTCCAGGTCGATCTCGAGGCTCTCGGGCGAGTGGGCCACCGCCCCGAGCACTCCCATCCCGCCGGCCTTGGACACCGCAGCCACCACGTCGCGGCAGTGGCTGAAGGCGACGATGGGGAACTCGATTCCCAGCATGTCGGTGATGCGGGTCTTCACATCCGCCTCCTCTGCTTCTTGCTGTAGGCGAGACTGCCCTTCACGTTACGCGCGCCTCCGCTGGGTTTCGCTCCAGGTGAGGCCCCGCTCCACGTTGGGCTCTCGGGGCAGGCCCAGAACGTGCTCGGCCACGATGTTGCGCTGCACCGCAAACGTGCCACCGCCCAGGGTCAATGCCGGCGAGAACAGCAGGCCGTAGTGCCAGATGGGATCGACCTCCGGGAATTGGCCGCCGCCGCGGGGGAAGTTGACCTCGGTGGCGCCGGACTGCATGGACTTGGGGATCTCGCCCGCCGGTCCCGACCCGGTGAGCATTGCCGCCGGGCCGACCGTGGCCGCCGCCAGCTCCATCACCCTCTGGCCGTGGTCGTCGGACATGATCTTCAGGATCGACGCCTCCGGTCCGGGAGTGCGCCCGGCCAGGCGAGCGCTGAGCGTTCGCAGCTGGTTCAGCCGGAGCACCTCAGCCTCGCAGTACACCGAGGCCAGGCGGTCGCGCAGCACAGGGTCGGAAAGCCCGCCGTTTCCCTTCACCAGCTCGATCAGCTTCCGGGCCGTCGGGCCGAGGCTCCACAGCACCCCGCCCGAGGACAGACCGACCCGCTCGTTGGCCAGCGTCACCTTGGCCAGGCGCCAGCCGTCACCCTCGGCGCCCACCCGCAGGCCGGCCGGCAGCCGCACATCGTCGAAGAACACCTGGTTGAACGAGTGGGCGGTGGTCATGTCCACGATTGGCTGTATCGACACGCCGGGAGCGTCCATCGGGCAGATGAAATAGGAGATTCCCCTGTGCTTGGGCACATCGGGGTCGGTACGGGCGATGAGGATCCCGAACTTGCTGTAGTGGGCGCCGCTCGACCAGATCTTGGAGCCGTTCACCACGTAGGTGTCGCCGTCGCGCACGGCCCGGGTGGACAGCGAGGCCAGGTCCGATCCCGAGTCGGGCTCGCTGAAGAGCTGGCACCAGTACTCCTCGCCGCTGAAGATGGGCCACAGGTAGCGGTCCTTCTGCTCGGCCGTGCCCGCGACGAGGATCGTGGGCGCGGCCCAACCGATCCCGATCAGGTTGTCGGGCCGCTTGACTCCCCCGGCCGCCAACTCCTCGTCGATGACGAGCTGGTGCAGTCCGTCGGCCCCCAGCCCCCACGGCCTGGGCCAGTGGGGAACCACGTATCCGGCCTCGGCCAGCTGGAGGCCGGTGGGATCCGGGTGCTCCGCCAGCCAGCGCCGCACCTCGACCCGGCGAGGGTCGTCGTCGGGGGGAAGGTCGAAGTCCACTCGCCATTACTCTCGCCCCGCCGAACCCCGCTCGCAACCGCCCGGGCTGCCGATTCGCAGTCCGGCAGAGGGCCGATACCGTGCCCCGGGACCAACGCGCCGCCGTTACTGCGAGAAGACGGCAAGGAGATCCGCAATGAAGCTGGGACTGAACACCGGATACTGGTCGACGGGTCCTCCCAGGGGAGTGACCGAGCAGATTGCAGCTGCGGACCGGCTTGGGTTCGACTCGATCTGGACGGCCGAGGCCTACGGATCGGACTGCTTCACCCCGCTGGCCTGGTGGGGGGCGGCCACCGAGCAGGTGCGGCTCGGCACGTCCATCACGCAGATTTCGGCCCGCACCCCGGCCGCCACGGCCATGGCTGCCATGAGCCTCGACCACCTGTCCGGCGGCCGTTTCGTGCTGGGTGTCGGCGCGTCCGGTCCCCAGGTGGTGGAGGGCTGGTACGGGCGGCCCTACTCACGGCCGCTGGCCCGCACCCGCGAGTACGTGGACATCGTGCGCCGGGTGATCGACCGGGCCGGGCCCGTCGCCTACGACGGCGAGTTCTACCAACTCCCCTACACAGGCCAGGGCAGCACCGGGCTGGGCAAGGCCCTCAAGAGCACCGTGCACCCGCTGCGGCGGGACATCCCGATCTACCTGGGCGCGGAGGGACCCAAGAACGTGGCCCTGGCGGCCGAGATCTGCGACGGTTGGCTGGCGTGGCTGTTCTCGCCCCGCCACGACCCCATGTACCGCGGCTTCCTGGCCGACGGTTTCGGTCGTCCCGGCGCCCGGTGCTCCCCCGACGACTTCGAGGTGGTGGCGTCCACCATCCTGGTCCCCGGCGACGATGTCGAGGCATGCGCCGACTTCGTGCGGCCGGTGATCTCGCTGTATGTGGGAGGCATGGGCGCCAAGGGCGCCAACTTCCACCGGGCCGTGTTCGACCGCATGGGCTACGAGGCCCAGTGCGACACCATCCAGGACCTGTACCTGTCCGGCGACAAGGCTGCGGCGACCGCGGCGGTGACCACCCAGATGTGTGAGGAGATCGCTCTGATCGGCCCGTGGGCCAAGATCGCCGAGGACCTGGAGGCGTGGCGGTCGTCGGTCGTGACCACGCTGCTGATCAGCGGCGACCCCGCCACCCTGGAGCGCTTCGCCGAGTTGGCCGGCTGAGCAGCCCGGAACTGGCAGCCCAAAGCGCCAAGAACGGCCCCCACCGCTGCCAATTCCCCGGCCGGGGAAGCGGCTAGCCGGAACTGGCACCCCAGAACGCCAGAGAGGCCCCCACCGCTGCCAATTCCCCCGGAGGGGCTGCGGCTAGCGGGAACCTAGGGTGGCGTGGGGCAGGTTCTCGATCAGGCCCTGAGGAGTGACGGCCATGAACTCGGCCAGCTCGGTGAACTCCGCCAGCGTGCGGGCGTTGGTGTAGCTCATGGCGCTGCGCAGGCCCGCCATCAGCTTCAGCACCAGCTTGGAGACCTCGCCCTTGTAGGGCACCGTGCCCTCGACACCCTCGGGGGCCCGGTACGACAGGTACTCCTCGTCCAGGTCCTCGCCGGAGCGGTCGGCCCTAGCCATGACCGCCTCGAAGCTGGCCATGCCCCGGATGCGCTTCTGGAGGCCCTTCGCCCCCTGCTCCAGCTCGCCGGGACTCTCCTTGGTGCCGGCCAGCATGCTGCCGACCATCACCGTGGACGCGCCCGCGGCCAGGGCCTTGGCGATGTCGCCGGAACTGCGGATCCCGCCGTCGGCTATGACCGGCACGCCGACGGAGGCCACATCGGCGATGGCAGTCAGCTGGGGGACGCCGACGCCGGCCACGGTGCGGGTAGTGCACACGCCGCCCGGCCCCACACCCACCTTCACCGCATCGGCGCCCGCGTCGACCAGGTCGGCGGCCCCGTCGAGCGTGGCCACGTTGCCCGCCACCACGTCGGTGTCGGCGAAGTGGTCCTTGAGAGTGCGCACGCCGTCGATGGCGTGGTCCGAGTGGCCGTGGGCGATGTCCAGCACCAGCACGTCGGCTCCGGCCGCCACCAGCGACTTGGCCCGGTCGACCATGTCGCGGTCGGTGCCCACCGCCGCGCCGACGGCGAGGGAGGCGCCGGCCTCCTTCACCCGGTAGATCTCATCGGCCTGCGTGTCGATCGGCATGAAGCGATGCACGATGCCGATGCCCCCCAACCGCGCCATGGCGATGGCCATCTCGTGCTCGCAGACGGTGTCCATGTTGGCGGCCACGACCGGCAGGTCAAGCTTGATGCGGCGCGACAACCGTGTCCGCACCGACACGTCCTGGCGGGATCTGATCGACGATCGCCGAGGAAGGATCAGTACGTCGTCGAAGGTGAGCCCCGTGCGCAATCCTTCCAGCCCCATACTCGGTGCCAGGCTACAAGACGCGGCAGCGCCGGGCGAGGTATCGATCGCGGGAGGCGGGGCTGGTGCCGCTCAGTCGACGGAGATCTGGGCCATCAGCGTGGCCCGCTGCTCGTCGAAGGCCTCGAGATCCATCTGCCCGTCGCCGTAGCGGCGATGCAGATCCTCCACCTTGGCCATGATCTCGTCGTTGCTCAGGGAAGGACCCTGCGGAGCCGCCTCGGCGCTCTCGTCGTTGCGATGGGCGTGCTCCAACTCGTAGAGCTCACCCCGCCCGAGACGCTTCTGGCGCTTGGCCTCGGCGCGAGCCTTCTTAGCCATGTCCCGCTGACGCTTTGCGAAGCTGGATCGTCCGGTTGCCACTGGGATCAGCCTCCGTGAATGTGGGTTGGCTCCTTGCTCTAGCAGGGGCCGACATACGAGGGTAGACCCATCGGCGGCCTTTTCCATCCCGGGCTCGCCCTGAGCCAGGCCGTTACCATCTCCGACAGTTGCCCGGAGTGGCGCGTTCGTGCGCTGCCAGCGGCAGGAGCCCGTCTATGCCCGACACCGCCGCCGTGGACATCTACTCGCCGGACGCCTACGTCGACGGCCCGCCGCACAAGCTCTTCGCCCGCCTGCGCCGCGAGCGCCCGGTGTGCTGGCAGGACGTGCCGGGCGAGGCCGGCTACTGGGCGGTGCTGCGCCACGCCGACGTGGTCCATGTGGCCCGCCATCCCGAGGTGTTCTCGGCCTCGGAGGGGGGCGTGGTCATCGAGGACCTCGAGCCGGCCAGCCTCGAAGCCATGCGAGACATGCTCCTGGCCATGGACCCGCCCCGCCACACCGCCTACCGCAAACCGGTGTCGCCGGAGTTCAAGGCGCGGGTGATCGGGCGGATGGAGGACCAGGTCCGGGCCATCACCGTCGGGATCCTCGACCGCACCAATGTGGACGGCGAGGTGGAGTTCGTCCACGACGTGTGCGCTCACCTGCCCAGCGCGGTGGTCGGCCGGCTGCTTGGGCTGCCCCGCGAGGACTGGCCGGCCATCCATGCCCTGGCCGAGCGCAACTCCGGCGGCCAGGATCCCGACATAGCCGACGGATCCGAGCGGGGCTCCTCCAGCGTGGAGATGGCCGTGTACGCCATGGGGTTCGCGGCCCGGCGGCGGGCCATGCCGCCCCAGGGGGACCTGACCGACGTCCTGCTCGGCAGCCATTTCGACGGACGGCTGATGACCGACGTGGACTTCGGCCGATTCTTCGTGCAGCTGGTGACGGCCGGCAACGACACCACCCGCACCATGCTGTCGGGCGGGCTGCTGGCCCTGCTGCAGCATCCTGAGCAGATGGAGGCGGTGCGCCGGCACCCGGACGCGATACCGGCGATGGTGGAGGAAGTGCTGCGCTGGGCAAATCCGCTGCATTACTTCAGGCGCACGGCGGTGGCCGACACCGAGGTCGCGGGCCAGCCGATCGCAGCGGGCGACAAGGTGGCGATGATCTACACGTCGGCCAACCGTGACGGGGACGTGTTCGACGACCCGCAGTCCTTCGACATCACCAGGAACCCCAATCCGCACCTGTCGTTCGGCATCGGCACCCACTTCTGCCTGGGTGTGCATCTCGCCCGGCTCGAGGGCCGGGTGTTCTTCGAGGAGCTTCTGGCCCGCTTCGAGCACGTCGAGCTTGCGGGCGAGCCCCGCCGTCAGCGCTCGAACCTCAACAACGCGCTCAAGTCACTGCCGGTGCGCCTCGCCTGAGCGGCCGCCGGCTAGTCGGCGAAGCCGATACCGCCTCCGACGGCCACGGTCGCCCCGGTGAGGTAGGAGCCGGCGCGGGACGCCAGGTACACGGCGGCTCCCGCCATGTCGTCGGGCTGACCGATCCTCCCCAACGGGACCATGGCCGCCAGCTCGGCCCGGGCGTCCGGATCGTCGAGGATGAACGCCATCATCTTCGAGTCGAACGGCCCTGGGGCGATGGCGTTCACCGTGATGTGCTCGCGGGCGAGGCGCTTGGCGAGATGCCGGGTGAGGTGGATGATCCCGGCTTTCGACGTCGAGTACGAGTAGGTCTCCATGTCGGGCACCTTGAGCCCGTCCACGGAGGCGACGTTGATCACGCGGGCGGGCGCCTCCGGGCGGGCCGCGGCCCGCAGCAGGTCGAGCAGCTTCTGGGTGAGGAAGAACGGTCCCCGCACGTTGGTGTCCATCACCTTGTTCCAGCCGTCCACTGGGAACTCGTCCAACCGGGCGCCCCAGCTGGCCCCCGCATTGTTGACGAGGATGTCGAGCGACTCCCACCGCCGGGCCACCTCCCCGGCGAGCGCCTGGCAGCCCTCGGGCGTGGAGAGGTCGGCCTGTACGGCCTCGCACGGACCCAGAGCCGACAGGTCCTCGGCGGCCGCGGCGAGCTGGTCGACCTTGCGAGCCGAGACGATCACCCGGCAACCCGCGTCGAGCAGCCCGCCCGCGATCATGCGGCCGATGCCGCGGCTCCCCCCGGTCACGACGGCCGTCCTGCCGTCCAGTCCGAATAGTTCGGTCAAGCGATCGACGTTCATCGGCATAGTGACGATCCTTCGGCAGTCGGCGGGAAGGGCGCTCTGAGCGGTCATCTTGGCAGATGAAGACCGGTCCCACGCACGGTGGCGACCCCAGACCTCGCGAACTGGCAGCCACCAACGCCCAAACCGGCACCCACCGCTGCCAATCCCCGCCGCAGCACCACTCCACACCCGAACTGGCAGCCACCAACGCCCAAACCGGCACCCACCGCTGCCAATCCCCGCCGCAGCACCACCCCACACCCGAACTGGCAGCACAAGGCACGCATACCGCGCAAGACGCTGCCGATTCCCGGCGTGACCGGCGGCTAGCGTCAGTCACGATGACTCTGACCCGTCGGAGAGGGACCGCGGCTCGGAAACGGAACCCGGGCGCGGCGCGGGCCGCGAGCCTCACCGCGACTGCCGCCCTCCTCGCCGCGGCCTGCGGCGGAGGCTCCGGCGATGGCGGGGAGCCGCAGGAAGCCGCTCCGGCCCCGTCGGAGTCGACCTCCTCGACCGCCGCCCCGGCCCCGTCGGAGTCGACCACCTCGACCGCCGCCCCGGCCCCGTCGGAGTCGACCACCTCGACCGCCGCCCCGGCCACGACCACGAGCCCGCCGGCGACGACGGCCGCACCCGCCACGGCGTCGACCTCCACTACAGCTGCCACCACGACAACGGCTGCTCCGACCACGACGGTTGCTCCCACGACCACGACGGTTGCTCCCACGACCACGACCACCACCACGGTGGTGCCGCGGCCGGAGGTCTCCACAGTCGAGGCGCTGATCGCGCTCGACCGCCCGCTGGTGATCGCCCATGCCGGCGGCGACCAGGACTACCCCCACTCCACCCTGTACGCGTACACCCAGTCCGCTCTCTCCGGCTCCGACATCCTCGAACTAGACGTGCAACTAACCGCCGACGGGGTCCTGATCGTCCAGCACGACGACACCGTCGACCGCACCACGGAGGCCTCCGGTCCGGTCAATGCGCTGACCCTGGACGAGATCCAGGCCCTCGACAACGCCCATTGGTTCGTGGCGGGCTTCTGGGGCGACCAGACCCGGCCCGATTCCGAGTACGTGTTCCGGGGGGTGCGGACCGGCGCCGTCGAACCGCCGGAGGGCTTCGGGCCCGACGACTTCCGGGTGGCGACGTTCCGCGAGGTGGCTGAGCGGTTCCCCCATCACGTCCTCGATGTGGAGATCAAGCTCCAGCGGGGCCCCGACGGCGAGGAGGTCCTCGCTACCGGCATGGCCGCGGCCGAGGTGCTGGCGGCCGAGATCGCGGAACTGCGCCGGGAGGACTCGGTGATCGTGGCCTGCTTCAACGACGAGGTGCTGGAGGCCCTCGGCGACCTGGCCCCGTCAGTGGCGACCACCCCCGGCGAGGCCGCTCTGCTGGGCTGGTTCGCGGCAGGCCAGGCTCTGGATCAGCGCGTCTCGGTTGTGCAGGTTCCCTTCACCTACCAGGGGGTCCCGGTGGTGACGGCCGACACCGTGGCCCGGGTGCACGACGAGGGTCGGGAAGTGTGGGTGTGGCTGAGCGGGACCGACGTGGTGGAGACCCGGGAGTTCTACGCCGAGCTGTTCGACCTGGGTGTGGACGGCGTGATTGCAGGGAGACCCGCGGAGGCGGCAGCGGCTCTGGCCGACATCATGGGCTAGCGGCGACCCGGGGAAACGGCAGGTCTTGCACGGCATGCGTGCACCTTGCTGCCAGTTCAGTCGTGGGGAAGCAGACGTAGGGGAATGGCAGGTCTTGCACGGTATGCGTGCACCTTGCTGCCAGTTCAGTCGTGGGGAGCGGGGCGACGGCGGGCTAGGGCCGGCGGCGGGCCATCTCAAAGCAGGCCACTGCCGCGGCTGCGGCCACGTTGAGAGAGCCGAGCATGCCGCGCAGCGGGATGGAGGCCAAAACGTCGCAGCGCTGGGCGACGAGCCGGGACAGGCCCCTCCCCTCGGAGCCCAGGACCAGGGCCACCGCCTCGCCCGCCAGATCGAGGTCGTGGAGGGGCCGGGGGCCGGCCGCATCGAGCCCGACCGTCCATACGTCGTGGCTGCTCAGCGTGCGCAGCGCCGACGGGATGCCGGGCACCACCGCGAACCTCAGGTGCTCCACCGCGCCGGCGGCCGCCTTGGCCACCGTGGGGGTGATCCGGGCGGAGCGATGGCTCCGCAGCACAACCCCGGTCACTCCGGCACACTCGGCGGTGCGCAGCACCGCGCCGAAGTTGCCCGGATCGGTTATGCCGTCCAGGACCAGCAGGAAGGGCGGTAAGGCTGGGCGACCGTCACGACCTACTGCGCCTGCCGGCGAGGTGACCAGCTCGGCCAGAGCGACCTCGGGCAGCGGATCGGCCAGCGCCACGACGCCCTGGGGCGACTCGGTCCGGGCGGTGGCATCGAGCTCCGAGCGGCTGATCTCTCGGATCCCGGCCCGTTGCTCGCGGGCCAGCTCGACGATGTGCTCGACGATGGGAGCGGGATCGAGGCCCTTCGCGAGCATGACGGTGCGTGTCCGCCGCCTGCCCGCCAGCAGCAGCTCCCTGACCGCTTGGCGGCCCTCGACCTGTTCCCCGCCCAGGCCGCTGCGGTCCCGTCCCGCCGACTTCGCGGCGCGGGGCCGGCCGGCGGGTGGACCCGGACGCCGTTGCTGTGGAGGGCGCGGGCGCTTCGATCGGTTAGAGCGGCCCATCGGCGCGGGCCCCGTCCCGGTCGTCGGACCGTCGAGCCACTAGAGCCACCGCCCATGCGGCCACCCCCTCGCCGCGGCCCACCGCCCCCACGCCCTCGCTGCTGCGCCCGGTGACGGTCACGGGCGCACCGGCCGCGGCACTGAGACGCTGTTTCATGACGTCGCGGTGAGGCGCCAGCCTGGGCGAGTCGAGCACGGCAGTGCACGACACGTTCACGGGATCCCATCCCGCCTCCCGCAACGCGCCGGCGGCGCGACGCAGCAGGTCGATGCTGTCGGCGCCGGCCCAGGCCGGGTCGCGGTCGCTGAACATCTGGCCGATGTCACCGAGGCCTGCCGCGGCCAGCAACGCGTCGATGCAGGCGTGGGCGACCACGTCGGCATCGGAGTGCCCGTCGAGGCCGCGCTCGTTGTCGAAGCGAACCCCGCCCAGCACCAGCGTCCGCTGCGGGTCGTCGCTGTAGCGGTGCACGTCGAAGCCCTGACCGACCCGCATCGGTGTCTCAGCCATGATCGCCGCCGGTCTCGCCCGGCTCGGAGTGTGCCTGAAGCAGCGCTTCGGCCGTCACCAGGTCGTGTGACTCGGTGATCTTGAGGTTGCGGCTGTCGCCGTCGACCGTCACCACCGTGGCGCCGGCCGCCTCCGCCAGCGTGGCGTCGTCGGTGGCGTCGCCCCCGCCGGCGTGGGCGGCCCGCAGCGCGCCGGCTCGAAAGGCTTGAGGGGTCTGCACCGCCGCGAGCTGGCGGCGATCGGCGGTGCCGCCTCCTCGCCAGCGGATCGTGTCGGTCACGTCGATCACCGGGACGGCTGCGTCGGCCCCGGCCCGCACGGCCTCGATGACCCGCTCGAACACGCCGTCGGTGGCCAGCGGGCGGGCTCCGTCGTGGACCAGGACGATCTCGGCGTCGTCGGGAACCCGGCTGAGCCCGCAGCGCACCGAATCAGACCTCAACACGCCGCCCGCCAATACGACAACCTGCCCGGAACCGTCGCCGGCCGGGTTCGACGGTCTCCAGGCGTGCTCAGCGTCAGCGCCTGCGGACGGCAGCACCACCACCACGCCCTCACACCAGCGGGCCGCGCCCCGCACAGCCCAGTCGAGCACGCAGCAGTCCCCGAGGGGGCTGAACTGCTTGGCGCCCCCGAACCGGTTCCCCTCTCCGGCCGCGGCGACGATGGCCCAGACGCCCCTCTTGGAGCCGCCACGATTCGCACGATCACGCTTTCCCACCGCTACTAGTGTGGGCCGCTGGTATGCCCGACACCACCCCTACGCCCGACACTGCATCCGAAGCGGTCGACCGCGCCATCGGGACGACCCCCGAGGAGCTCCGGGAGGCCCTGCGCTCCACGATCCTCTTCGCCGACCTCGACGACGAGCAGATCGACCACATCGCGTCCGCAGGAACGGTGCTGTCGCTACAGCGGAATGTCGTGCTGTTCGACGAGGGGGCCGAGCCCCACGAGTTCTACCTGGTGATGGCCGGGCGGATCGCCATAGCCCAGGAATCGGAGGACGGGCGGGAGTCGCTGCTGGCCCTGATGGGTCCGGGCGAACTGTTCGGCGAACTGGGATTCCTCGACGGCCAGACCCGCTCGGCCCAGGCCCGGGCCCTGGAGGAGTCTGAGGTGCTGGTCGTGCCCTACGCGCAGTTGCGGTTGCTCTACGAGAACCATCCGGCGGCGCTGTGGAGTGCGGTGCAGCTCCTGGCCCGGAGGTTGCGAGCGACGGATCGGGCGCTGTCGGACACAGTGTTCCTTGACGTGATGGGGCGCACCGCCAAGCGTCTGCTGGAGATGGCGGGCGACGAGGACGAGTTCGAGATGCCCCTCACCCAGGAGGAGCTCGCTTCTATGGTGGGCGCCAGCCGCGAGCGGGTCAACAAGGCGATCCACGCCTTCGTCAGGCTGGGCTGGATCACCCACGACCACCGCCACTACCGGATCACCAACCGCAAGAACCTCACCCTCCGCGCCCGCTAAGGACCGGGGACCTGCAAGCTCAGGACTGCGACAGGAGTTGCTCGACGGCGGCTTCGGGGGTGATCTGGCCCTGCTCGACGGCGTGCTCCAGCTCGCTCCGGCGTTCGGCGGTGCCGGGCTGCGCCTCGAACTGCTCGACCAGTCGGCGCTCCAGCAGCACCCGCATCCACGCCAGACGACCCCGGGCCCGGCGTTGGGCCAGAGCGCCGGAGGTGTCGAGGGCTCGACGGTGCTCGACGATGCAGTCCCACAGCTCGTCCACGCCCGCGCCGGTCGCGGCCGAGACCGTCATCACCTCCGGCGGTCCCCCCTCGCCCGTCGGGGCCAGCAGGGGCAAGGCCCGACGGAACTCGGCTGCGGCCAGCCGGGCCGCCCGCTCGTTGTCGCCGTCGGCCTTGTTCACGACGACGACATCGGCCAACTCCAGCAGGCCCCTCTTGACTGCCTGCAGCTCGTCGCCGGCACCGGCCAGCGCCAGCACGCAGAGGCAGTCGACCGAGGCGTGCACGGCCGCCTCCGACTGGCCGACCCCCATCGTCTCGACCAGCACCACGTCGTAGCCGGCCGCCTCCAGGACGGCGATCGCATGAGGGGTCGTGCTGGTCACACCGCCGAGCATCCCCGCCGACGGCGACGGCCGGATGAAGGCCTTCTCGTCGGCCGAGAGGGTAGCCATGCGGGACTTGTCGCCCAGGATCGATCCGCCGGTAACCATGCTCGAGGGATCGACGGCCAGCACCCCGACCCGGTGGCCGGCACCGGTCAGCCGGGTGCCCAGAGCGTCGATGAGCGTCGACTTGCCCGCGCCGGGCACGCCGCTGATGCCCACCCGGTTGGCTCCACCCGCGTGGGGCAGGAGCTGCGAGAGCAGTTCCTGGGCGAGGCGGCGGTCGTCGGGGCGGGTCGACTCCACCAGGGTGATGGCGCGACCGATGGCAGTTCGGTCCCCCGCCAGCACAGCCGCGATCAGGTCATCCATGTCGTCCCCCACCGGAATCGACGCAAGAAACGACCGTACAGGGGGTCAACTGCATCAATGGCGCGACACGGGCACCCACCAGCAGCCGCGGACTCACACTGACAGGTGCTCCAGCAGTTCGGCGGCGGCCTCGGAGATCACGGTGCCGGGGCGGTAGACCGCCAGCGCGCCGGCCGCCAGCAGCTCGTCGACGTCGGCGGCGGGAACGACCCCGCCGACCACGATGGCGATGTCGTCCCGGCCCAGGTCGGCAAGCTCGCCCCGCAGCTGGGGCACGAGCGTGAGATGGCCCGCGGCCAGCGTCGATACCCCGACCACGTGCACGTCGGCCTCCACAGCCTGGCGGGCCACTTCGGCGGGGGTGGCGAACAGCGGTCCGACATCCACGTCGAATCCGAGGTCGGCGAAGGCGGTCGCGATCACCTTCTGGCCCCGGTCGTGACCGTCCTGCCCCACCTTCGCCACCAGGATCCGGGGGCGCCGGCCGTGCCGGCCGGCGAACCCGTCCACCCGGGCCCGCACGGCGTCGATGTCCAGGTCGCTGCGGCCCGGACCGCTGCTGCCCGACTCGCTGCTGCCCGGACCGGAACCCACTGATCGGGCCTCCTCGCGGTACACGCCCTCCACTGCCCTGATCTCGGCCACATGACGACCGTAGACGGTTTCGAGGGCGTCGCTGATCTCTCCCACGGTTGCACAGGCCCGGGCGGCGTCGATCGACAGGGCCAGCAGGTTGCCCCGGCCACCGCTCGCGGCGCCGGCCAGTGCCTCCAGGGCCGCCCGCAGGGGGGCGGGGTCCCGCTCGGCCCGCAGCTGCTCGAGCCGGGCGATCTGCCGCCGGCGGACGTCGGCATTGTCGATGCGGCGGACCTCCACCGGCGCGCCCGCGCCGTCCTCGACCCGGTAGCGGTTCACGCCGACCACGGCCTGACGGCCCGAGTCGATGCGGGCCTGGGTCCGGGCCGCGGCCTCCTCGATCCGGAGCTTGGGAAGGCCGGTGGAGATGGCCGCGGCCATCCCGCCCAGCTCCTCGACCTCACCGATGTGGGCCCAGGCCCGCTCGGCCAGCAGCTTGGTGAGCCGCTCCACGTGGTAGCTGCCGCCCCACGGGTCCACGGTGCGGGTGATGCCCGACTCGTGCTGGAGGAACAGCTGCGTGTTGCGGGCGATGCGGGCCGAGAAGTCGGAGGGCAGGGCCAGCGCCTCGTCGAAGGCGTTGGTGTGCAGCGACTGGGTATGGCCCTGGGTGGCCGCCATGGCCTCGACGCAGGTGCGGACCACGTTGTTGTAGGGGTCCTGGGCGGTGAGGCTCCAGCCGCTGGTCTGGCAGTGGGTCCGCAGGCACAGCGAGCGAGGATCGTGGGGGTCGAACCGGCTCATGAGCCGGGTCCACAGCAGCCGGGCGGCCCGCAGCTTGGCCACCTCCATGAAGAAGTTCATGCCCACGCACCAGAAGAAGCTGAGCCGGGGCGCGAACTCGTCAATGCCCAGCCCCGCCTCCAGCCCGGCCCGGGCGTACTCCACGCCGTCGGCGAGGGTGTAGGCCAGTTCGATGTCGAGGGTGGCTCCCGCCTCCTGCATGTGGTATCCGGAGACCGAGATCGAGTTGAACCGGTGAAGGCGATGATGTCGGCCACGATCCGCATCGACGGCGCCGGCGGGTAGATGAACGTGTTGCGGACCATGAACTCCTTGAGGATGTCGTTCTGGATGGTCCCGGCGAGCTGCTCGGGCTTCACGCCCTGCTCCTCCGCGGCCACCACGTAGAGGGCCAGCACCGGCAGCACCGCGCCGTTCATGGTCATCGACACCGTCATCTCGTCGAGCGGTATGCCGTCGAACAGGATCCGCATGTCGAGGATCGAGTCGATGGCCACCCCGGCCATGCCCACGTCGCCGGCCACCCTCGGGTTGTCGGAGTCGTAGCCGCGGTGGGTGGGCAGATCGAAGGCGACCGACAGGCCCCGCTGGCCCGCGGCCAGGTTGCGGCGGTAGAAGGCGTTGGACTCCTCGGCAGTGGAGAACCCCGCGTACTGGCGGATCGTCCAGGGCCGGGTCACGTACATCGTGGGATACGGCCCCCGCACGAACGGCGGCAGACCCGGGTAGCTGGACACGAAGTCGGCGCCCTCGAGGTCGTCGGGGCCGGCCAGGGGCGGCACGGAGATGCCCTCGGGCGTCTCGAACACCGGGCCGCCGGTGGGTGCTGCAGCCGGGCGGTCCGCAGCGTCGCCGTCGCGCAGCTCGACCCGCGAGAAGTCTGGGATCGTGGTCACGGCCCGGCCTAGCCTAGTTGCCCCGCTGCCCCACCCGAATTGTCAGCCCACAGCTCCCAATAGGGCACCCACCGCTGCCAATTCCGGTCAACGGAGTGTGGAGAGGGCCGGTCAGCCGAGCAAGTCCGTCAGATCGATCACTATCAGGACGGTCAGCAGCCCGATGATCCCCGCGTTGAGCGCGGTGATCAGCCACCGGTAGCGGTGCCTGGTCCGCTGGAAGCGCCGGATGCTCAGGACGTTGAACACAATGGCCACCGCGCCGATGGCCAGACCGAGACCCGAGCCCACCCCCGAGGCGATTCCGGCCGCGGGCAGCAGCCACGGGAACAGCACGTAGGCCAGGAAGCAGCGCACACCCGACACCACCACCGAAGTGCTGAAGACCCTCTCGGTCGGGGCCTGGGGTGGGACGCCGGGGTGCGACGTGTCGGGATCGGCGGCCGCGGTCACCGACACAGCGTGCCACGCCCCCGGCACACCGACACCCCATTCGCGAACTGGC
>JAGWAO010000004.1:41249-46772 GCA_021296315.1 Acidimicrobiia bacterium
TCCCCCGCTGCCAATTCTCAAGAGGGACCGACTCTGTTCGCGAACTGGCAGCAGTCAGCGCCGGATCGGGAATCCCCCGATGCCAATTCCGGACCGCTAGAGGCTGGCAGACACGATGCGGGCCGTCTCGGCGATGGCGTCGTCCAGCGGCGTGGGCTCGATGTGGCCCAGCAACTCCTCCAGCCCGGCGGTCGACAGTGCATGGGCGAAGGGCAGCGGCTCGGTGCCGACGCCGAGGTCGTCGAAGCCCGTGATGCGGCGAACCCGGTCCACGAAGTCGTCCACCGACGTCACGTGGCCTCTGAGATTCACCGCGGGCGCCGCGGGCGAGTCGAGTTCGACCCGGGCGGCGGCTATGAACGCTCGGGCCACGTCGGGCGCGTAGTGGAAGTCGGTCACACCCCCGTACCCCACCCGGTACGGCTCGCCCCGCACCGCGCTGTAGATGGCGGCGGTGGGCTGCGACGTCACTCCCTGATCGCGGCCGGCGCCGTACACGGTGAAGGGGCGCAGCCCCACGGCAGTCAGGCCCTCGTCGGCCGCGTACACCGCCGCCGTCTGCTCGTTGGCCACCTTGTAGGCGCCGTACAGCGTGGCGGGCTTGGGGAGTGCGTCCGGTCCGAGCACGGGCTCATCACCGTAGAGGTCGACCGGTCCGAAGATGGCGGCGCTCGAGGCGTAGGCCACCGGCGAGATGCCGTGCTCGACGGCCGCCTCGAACACGTTCACCGTGCCCTGGACGTTGACCGCCGCGCCACCGCTGGGGTCGGCCTTGCAGAACGGCACCTGCAGCGCGGCCAGATGGATGACCCGGTCGACGCCGGCCATGGCGTCGACCACCGCGGCCCGGTCGACGATGTCGCCTATCACCCGGCGGAAGTTGAGCGGGGCGCCCTCGGCTACGAGCCGGTGCCGGTTGTCGTTGGCGGCCAGGTCGAAGGTGGTCACCTCGGCACCCTCGTCGAGCAGGAGGCGCACCGTCCAGGCGCCGATGCACCCGTCGGCCCCGGTGACAAGAAAGTGCTCGGCCATCAGTAGGTCGCCCTCCCTCCGGAGATGTCGTAGCAGGAGCCGGTGCTGAACGAGCACTCCTCCGAGCACAGCCAGCCCACCAGCGCGGCCACCTCTTCGGTCTGGCCCAGCCGGCCCATGGGGATCTTCGACAGCATGTACTCCAGGATCTCGGGGGCGGTCTCGAGGTTCATGGGGGTGGCGATCACCGCCGGCGCGACCGAGTTGACCAGCACGCCGGTGGTGGCCAGTTCCTTGGCCACCGACTTGGTCAGGGCGATGACCGCGCCCTTGCTGGCCGAGTAGGCGCTCAGGTTCGGGTTGCCCTCCTTGCCCGCGATGCTGGCGATGTTGACGACCCGGCCCCAGCCCCGCTCCACCATGCCGCCCAGGGTGGCCTGCATCACGTTGACGATTCCGGTGACGTTCACATCGAAGGTGCGGGCCCAGCCGTCCAGGGGGGTCTCCAGCAACGGCACGTTGGGCCCGACAACGCCGGCGGACTGCACCACGATGTCGATCTGGTCGATGCCGTCGATGGCTCGCACCGCGGCGGCGTCGGTGACGTCGACTTCGTGGATGGCGTCAAGCTCGCCGGCCCGGGCGGCCATGTCACCGGCGTGCAGGTCCACTGCGGCCACCCGGCAGCCCTGGGCCAGCAGCTGGTCGACACATGCCGCGCCGATCCCCGATCCGGCCCCGGTGACCAGCGCCCTGCGTCCCGCGGCAGTCATGAGCCCACGCTCCGGTCAGCAGCCGTGCGCGCCGGGTGTCTGCTGCAATGGGTGACAGCCATGGCGCCACATCGTAGGTCCATGACGCGCCGGGCCGACTAGCCGCCTGAGAACATGCGCGGGTAGGGACAAGACCCTCGCGTCGGGACGGGGTGTCTCCCGCTCTTGTTCGCTGCGCTCACGGGCCGCTAGGGCCGCGGCCTCGCCCTATGGACCGAGTTCGCTCGCCTACTCGCTCGGCCTCTAAGCAAGCCGATCCGGGCTTGTGGCCGGTGGGCTGCTTGAATGGCGAACCACCCGCTCTAGCAGGACGACCGAAAACCAGGGAGGGCCGAAGCATGCCGCGCACCATCACCAAGCCGGGACTCGACCTCGGCATTGTGACCAACGACGGCGACGCGATGCTCGAGTTCTACCGGGACGTCGTCGGCCTCGAGTTCGAGGCCACGATGAAGCTCGAGGCGCTCGGGATCGCCCGGATGGACCGGCTGCGCTGCAACGACAGCCTGCTGAAGCTGGTGACGCCCATCGCCGACGTGAGCGCTGGTCCGGGCGGCGGCATCGCCGGCGCTACGGGCTTGCGCTACCTCACCATGGCAGTGGACGACGTCCGGGCCGCGGTGGCCGACTGCGAGGAGGCCGGCGCACCCATCGTGTGGCCCCCGCTGGAGGCCCGTCCCGGCGTGACGATCGCCATGGTCGAGGACCCCGACGGCAACTGGGTGGAGTTCATCCAGACGTCCTGATCCGGGGGCGCGGTGCGCGCCAGTTGCTTGATCGCACAGCTACGCTGCGCGGCGTGACCGCCAGGAAGCGGCAGGCCTGGAACTACGCCCCCGAGCTGCCGCTGCGGTCGGCGCCGTTCCTGCACTGGCCGTTACGGCCCGCGGCCATCGCCCGCCATCTGGTCAAGACCTGGAGACCCCTCACATCGCGGGTGCTGATGCTGGCCGTTTCGTTCGCTCTTTGGGAGTGGGCGAGCCCGTCCCTATCCGAGGCTGAATCGCTGCGGCTCGGCTGGGTCCTCGAGATCTGGGTCCGCAACCTTGTCCTGCTGACGGTGGTAGCCGGTGGACTGCACCTGTTCCTGCAGCGCCACCGGGTCCAGGGCGACGGCCTGCGCTACGACGCGCGGCCGTTGACCCGCAACAAGAGCCTGTTCCTGTTCAACGACCAGGTGAAGGACAACATGTTCCTGAGCCTCGTGCCGGCGATGGTGGTTGCCACCGCGTGGGAGTCGTTGGCTTGGTGGGCCTATGCCAACGGCATCGCTCCGCACTGGTCCTTCGACGACAACCCGGTGTGGTTCGTGGTGCTGCTCGGTCTCGTCCCCATCTGGTCGGTCCTCTACTTCGGGGCCGGCCACTGGCTGCTGCACCGGGGTCCGGTGTACCGGTACATCCACTCCTGGCACCACCGCAACATGAACATCGGCCCGTGGTCGGGCCTGTCCATGCACCCGGTGGAGCACGTGATCCTCTACAGCGACGTCGTGCTGTTCCTGGTGCTGCCGTCGAGTCCGGTGCACATGCTGTTCGCGATCATGCACCACACCGTCGGGGCACCGATGAGCCACACCGGCTACGACGCAGTCCGGTTGCCGGTGCGCCAGCGGTTCGAGTTGGGCGACTTCCATCACCAGCTCCACCACCGCTTCATCGAGTGCAACTACGGCGGGATCGAGTCGCCCCTCGACGAGTTGATCGGAGCGTTCCACGACGGGACGCCCGATGGCGACCAGATGGTCGCGGCCCGCCTCAGCCGGTTGTCGGAGCGTCGACGGGCCCAGTCCTGACGCCGGGTCGAGGGCTAGCCGAACTCGCTCAGCACCATATGAAGCCATCACAGACTGCGGCCCTTCCGCTCGGCCTCCGGCGTCAGTAGGTGGCCCGGCCGCCGGTGATGTCGTAGCAGGCACCGGTGCTGAACGAGCACTCGTCCGAGCACAGCCAGCCCACCAACTCGGCGACCTCGGAGGGCCGGCACATCCGGCCCATCGGGATCCTGTCCACCAGACGGTCGAGCACCCCCGGCGGGGCTCCGGCCAGCATGGGCGTGTCGGTCACCGTGGGGGCCACGCAGTTGACCAGCACGCCGGTGGTGGCCAGCTCCTTGGCCACCGCCTTGGTTAGGGCGATCACCGCTCCCTTGCTGGCCGAGTACGCCGACAGGCCCGGATCGCCCTCCTTGCCGGCAATGCTGGCGACGTTCACCACGCGGCCCCAGCCTCGCCTCACCATTCCCGGCAGCGTGGCCTTCATCACGTTGACCACGCCGGTGACGTTGACGGCCATGATGCGTTCCCAGTCGTCGATAGGCAGCTCGGTCAGCGGCGCGCTCGGCCCGCCGATGGCGGCGCACTGCACGACGATGTCGATCTCGTCGATGCCGTCGACGGCCTCGACCGCGGCGGCGTCGGTGACGTCGAGCTCCACAACCGCATGCAGTTCGTCGGCCCGAGCGGCCATCCGTCCCGCCCGCAGGTCGACGGCCACCACGTCGTGGCCCCGGGCCAGCAGCCACTCTGCGCACTCTGCGCCGATCCCCGATCCGGCGCCGGTGACCAGCGCAGTACGGGCCTCGGCTGCTGCCATGCTCCGACACTAGATGGCAAGCGACCGAGGACGGCTGAAGGGGCTCGTGCGAGGTCACTCTCGGGCGAGTAAGTTCCGTACCCTCCACCGGCCCATGGGAGGCACAAGTGACGATCTCGATTCCTCGAAAGCCCGCACTCGCTCTGGCAGCACTGGCACTTCTCGCCGCGACGGCGGCGCTGGTCCCAGCAGCCGGCGCGCAGGAGACTGCGGTGCCCATCAGCGCCGACACCTTCGCCCTCACCATCCTGCACAACAACGACGGCGAGTCGAAGCTGCTGCCCGACGAGGACGCCGGCTTCCCCGGGGTGGCCCGCTTCGCCACGCAGATGAAGCAGCTGCAGGCCGCGGCCGCCGACGCCGGGCTGGTCACCCTCACCTCGGGCGACAACTTCCTGGCCTCCCAGGAACTGAACGTGTCGCTGGCCCGTGAGGGAGCCCTCTACGACTCGGTCGCGCTCAGCGGCCTGTACGACGCCATGGCCCTGGGCAACCACGACTTCGACCTGGGCCCGGAGGTGACGGCCCGGTTCATCGAGGGGTTCGACCCGGCGGTGCCGTTCCTGTCGGCCAACGCCGACTTCTCCGGCGAGCCCGTGCTGCAAGCGCTGGTCGACTCCGGCGTGCTGGCCGCCAGCACCGTCGTGGAAACCGGCGGCCAGCAGGTCGGCGTGATCGGGGCGGTCACTCCCCTGCTCCCCAACATCTCGACCCCACGCAACGTGGCGATCTCCGACGTCCTGGCCGCGGTGCAGGCCGAGGTCGAGTCGCTCACCGCGGCCGGGGTCGACAAGATCATCCTGGTCAGCCACCTCCAGGGGGTGTCGGAGGAGATCGCGCTGGTGGCCGACCTGGCCGGCGTGGACGTGGTCATCGCCGGCGGCGGCGACGACCTCCTGCGCAACGAGGGCGACACCTGCATGCCCGACGACGAGCCGGCAGGCCCCTACCCGATGCTGGTGGGCGACTCCACCGGCACCGACGTGCCGGTGATCACCGCTCCCGGCGGCTACCGCTGCATCGGCGCGCTGACCGTCGTCTTCGACGGCGACGGCAGCATCGTCAGCCACTCGGGACGCTCCGTCGGAGTCGGCTTCGACGTGACGCCCGACGCCGCGGTCCAGTCGAGCGTTATCGAGCCCCTGGCCGCGGCCGTGGCCGAGATCGACGCCGACGTGATCGGC
>JAGWAO010000039.1:0-326 GCA_021296315.1 Acidimicrobiia bacterium
TCGCCGCAGCCAGCACCACCGGCGTGTTCAACTGCCCCGCCGACCACCTCAGATTAGCCGGTTCCGCAACCGACAGCGGCGCCGCCACCTCCACGCCGAACGAATGAATATGATAACCCTCGCCGCTGTTGGTCACTTTGTAGTGCAAATCATGAGAGCCCGCAGCCACCTCCACTGTCGACGACAGCGTCAGCGACGTCACGTCGAACACGAACCCCGTCGGCAGATCCGACCCGTCAGACTGCTTCAGCGTGTACACCAGCGGGCCCGTGCCCCCCGACGCCGACGACAACTGCAACGGACCGTTCACGAACTCCGCCGTCCAG
>JAGWAO010000039.1:582-15996 GCA_021296315.1 Acidimicrobiia bacterium
GATCAGGCTAGTAGTCGAATGCGGTAGTCCTAAGTGTACATGCGGTAGTCCTGGGTATACAAGTTCGACTCCAAGAATGCCTCCACGCCTTCGGCCACCGGGTCGGGCATCGACCAGTGCCACCAAGACGGGGGCAGGCTCAGATCCTCGTGGGCCCGGCCGCGCCCGGTGACGGTCAGACCGGCGTGCGGGGGTGCGATCAGTCCTCTGGGCGACCTGTCGACGAGGTTGAGGCCGGCGATGGCCAACCTTACCAGCTCCCCAGAACGGCGTGGACCTCGGGCCCGCCGAGGAGCTGGCGGCCTGGGCCGAGGATAGAGCCGATCAGCCTCCGACGCCGGCGAGTGCATCGGCGCGCGATCCGTGGACCGGGATGATCTTGTCGAAACCGCTGATCTCGAAGATCTCTCGGATTGATTCGGACAGCGAGCAGACGGCCATCTTGGCGTTCTGCTTCTGGAGCGTCTTGGCAACTAGCAGGACCACACGCAAACCAGCGCTGCTGATGTATGAGATACCTTCGAAATCCAGCACCATGCCCGTGTCGTCCGGGCTGATAGCGGCCTCCAGTGCTTCGTGGAACTCAAGGGCGTTGGCGCCGTCGACGCGGCCCTCAGCCATTGCAATCAACGCTCCCCCCTGCCTGTCAGTGCTGATATTCAATGGTCCGCATCTCCTCGGTATCGCGGTCGGACTGTCAGCCAACCGTGGCCCTGACTGGGCGACATAGTAACCCGCGCGCGCGGCACGCGCCTACCGAGCCATCGCAAGCGCACCGCGAGACAGCGTTCCCGGCGACCTGCTAGCCAGGTCCCGGCCCCGCCCGAAGAGGCTCGGCGAAGTATTGTCGTCACGCTCTCTCGATGCTGGCCACGCGGAGGGAATCGAGTGCTGCTTGACGTGTTTCTTCCGATCGGGCTTCTCATTGTGGTGGCCAAGCTGCTGGAGGGCGCGCTCAGCCGCTTCGGCCTGAGCTCGATCATCGCCTTCACGCTGACGGGGGTGATGCTCGGCCCGGCCACCGGGATCGTCGAGCCGCACCATGACCTCAACCTGTTCCTGGAGATCGGCATCTTTGTGCTCTTCTTCATCGTGGGACTGGACGAGATCGACGTCCCGGGCTTCGTGGCCACCATGCGGGGGCGGTACTTCGCGGCGGCCATCATCTCAGTGCTCATATCGCTGGTGGCGGCCCTCGTCGTCACATCGGACGTATTCGGAGTCGACCTGGGGCTGGACCTCGCATTCGACGAGGCCTTGGCGCTGGCCGGAATCCTGTCGCTGTCGAGCCTCGGCCTTGCGGCCAAGGTCTTGTCGGACTCCGGAACGCTCAAGCAGCCCATAGGACTCAAGATCTTCACCATCGTGATCATCGCAGAGATCGCCTCCCTGCTCGTGGTGGGATTCACCATCGGAGAGCACGGCCACGACCTGAACGCAGTAACGATGCTGGCGCTGCTGGGCAAGATCATCGCCTTCGTCGTAGTGGCCTGGCTGCTGTCGGCAAAGGTGCTGCCGGTCGCAATCGTCTTCCTGCAGCGCATCTTCAACGTGCCGGAGCTGTCCTTCGGCCTGCTGCTCGGGGGCCTGTTCCTGGTGGTGGTGGGCGCCGAGAACATGGAGTTGCACGGCACCATCGGAGCGCTGCTGTTCGGAGCTGCGCTGTCCGGGCTGTCGCAGGGCGTGCGCGACGACATCATGCCTGGCATGCGGAGCGCCTCGGAGGGCTTCTTCGTCCCGCTGTTCTTCGCCTCGGCCGGCCTTCACTTCGACCTCTCCTTCATGGATCTGGCCCCTGTGACTGCGGCGGCTCTGGTGTTGGTGCCGCTGCTGGGCAAGTTCGCCGGGGCCTTCATCGGGACATACGTCACCCGCCTCGACGCCCCGTTCGCGCTGGCGACCGGCCTGATGTCCAAAGGCGTGGCCGAGATCGCCTTCCTGCTCGTGCTTCACGAGAGCGGCGCAATCCCCAAGGAGATCTTCTCGCTGCTGGTGCTGACCATGTTCGGATACATCCTGTTCATGCCGGCCGTCTTGAATTTCGCGGTCAAGCGGGCGGTGCTGTCGGACCATCCCTCTCTCCCCGACACGGTGACACCGTCGTTCGCCCGCTATGCGCTGGAGGGCGTCAAGGTCCGCACCGTGCTGGACGCCACCCGCGAGTACCCGGGATCTGACACCTCGGTGGCGGAATTCATTGACGCCTGGACCGTGCCCAACCAGCACGACTACCTGGTGGTGGACGGCGGCAAGGTGTCGGGGATCGTCTCGACGAGCGGGCTCCACTCGGTTCGCCGGGGCTCCAACGCGACCTCCACGCTCGGGAGGGTGATGCGGGCCGGCACGCTGACCGCCCAGCCCGACGAACCGATCCACGATGCGCTGGAGCGGATGACCAACGCCCCGCAGACGGTGATTCCGGTGACCGACCCGGAGTCGGGACGCTTCCTGGGATCGGTCACCAGCGCAGACGTGACCCACCTGGTGGTGCTCATGGACGAGATCCGAACGGAGCTCAAGCAAATGGAGGACGGGGACCCGTAGGGGCGGTCGGCGGTTCCGGCCCGCTCAGTCGCTTGGCCGCGGAGCCGGTTCCGGCTCGGCCGCTAGGTCCGCGGCCCGTGCACCAGCGGGAAGCGCTCGTCGTCTTCGGGGTAGCGGCCGGGTATCGCAGCGGTGTCGTCCTGGGTGACGGTGGGGTCGCAGCCCGGATGGGGATACCAGGTGGCGTCGTCTCCCAGCCAGCGGGTTGACAGCGCCACGCGGCGCTCGCGACCCGCGTTGGCAGGCGCGCCGTGAATGATCCAAGCCGAGAAGAAGATGGCGTCACCGGGCTCCACGTCGAACCCGACGATCTCGAAGGGGCAGTCGGGGCGATCGCGGGCCGCCTCGATGTCCGGCATGGGTTCGCCCTTGAAGTCCTCGGTCCAGCCGCCCTGGCCGTCGAAGGACTCCGGCGCGTAGTACGCGTCCCAGCGGTGCGAGCCCCGGACGAACTCGAGCGAGCTGTGGCTCACCCGGCTGCTGGTGGCCGAGACCCACGCCGACACGATCTGCTTGCCGAGGAAGGGCCAGTAGGGAATGTCCTGGTGCCACGGCGTGGGTGCCGAGGTGAGCGGCTCCTTCACCAGCAGGTGGTCGAAGTAGAAGCGCATCTTCTGCGAGCCGGTGAGCGACGCCGCCATCGCCGCGATGGGCGACGAGAACACGAAGTCCCGGATCACCGGAGCGTGCTGCCAGCGGTACCGGGTGGTGAACAGCCGGTCCTGCGCCACGCCCGGGTTGGTGTCGGTGACCCACGGCCCGGGATCATCGAGCTCCGTCTGGGCGTCCTCCAGGATCCGCTCCACCCACTCGCCATCAACTGCGCCCGGGATCTTCACGACCCCGTCGCGCTCGAAAGCAGCCTTCACTTCCGCCGACATCACCGTCAACAATCTAGAGCGAGCGCAAACGGCCTACGCTGCCGTCATGCCCCTGGTGTTCGCCGGCGTCTGCAGTCACGCTCCGGGCATCGTCGGGCGGGCCGGCCAGGCCGATCCGCAGGTGAAGGACAGGGTCTATGCCGCCTACGGTGAGATGGCCGGGGCTCTGGCCGCGGCCCGGCCCGATGCCTTGATGGTGGTAGCCGCCGAGCACTTCGGCAACTTCTTCATGAACAACATGCCGAGCTTCGCGATCGGGATGGCCGACTACTACGAAGGGCCCATCGAGGATCCGGGGTGGCTGGGGATCGAGAGGTTCGTGGTACCGGGAGACCGGGACCTGTCCCAGCGCCTGATCACCGAGATCATGGCGACCTCGGATGTCGCCTATGCCGAGGAGTGGAGGCTCGATCACGGGATCGCGGTGCCGCTGCACTTCCTGACCCCCGAATACGATCTTCGGTTGATTCCAGTGAACATCAACTGCCAGGGTCCGCCGCTGGCCCCCTACGAGCGGGTCTGGGCGTTCGGCGAGTCCATCCGCCGGGCCGCCAACGGCGTGCCCGAGCGGGTGGCGGTCATCGGGACCGGGGGGATCTCCCACTGGCCGGCCACCCCCGACTCGGGGAAGATCAACGAGGCCTGGGACCGCGACTTCCTCGATCGCTGGTGCCGCAACGACCGTGATGCGCTGCTCGACTACGACGACCGTTCCGTCTACGCCGAGGCCGGCCAGGGCGCCTTCGAGATCCGCACCTTCATCGCCATCAGCGCGGCGGCATCAGGGGCGCCCGGCACCGTGCACTGCTACCAGCCGGTCCCGATCTTCGCCGTCGGCTGCACCATCGCGACCTACGACCTTACGGCCGCCGCCTGATCGGAGTCCCCGCCGACTGCGGCCCTCTATCCGCTCGGCCTCTCGGCCCGGCTCTGCTGGCCGAGCGCGGCTGCGTGGGCGTCGACACCCTCGTAGCCGCTCATGGCGTACACCCCGGCGCGCACCGGCCCGTGCTCGGAGACGCCGTCACGCATCCGCTGGAGGTAGTCGGCCCACTCGATCTGGTGCAGGGCGGCGAAGTGCATCAGGATCTGCCCGTTGACCCCGAGCACATAGAGCAGGCCGATGTCCGGTTCGACAAGCGCTTCGATCTCGGTGTCGTCGAGGTCGTAGGGCTCGAGCACCTCTCGCCGGCCGGCGAGGTACGCCTCCTGAAGCCTCTGATCGCGGTTGAGCTCGTAGAGGAACTTCTGGACGTAGTAGAGGCTCATCAGGCTGCCAGCGTAGAGGCCGCTTCTAGACGGCGAAATCGGCGACGGTGCCGGTAGCGACTCGGACCAGATCAGCGCTGCCCGGCCCGGCCACTTCAGCAGCCCGTGACGGATGGCGTCACAGGCCGGCGGCCGTGCTGGTTAGGGACTCCAGCACGCCGGGAACCACGCCCAGGGCCACCGTGAACAGAACGGCCGCCACGATCACCGCTCCTGCGCCGAGGCCGATCGCGGGCTTGGGCGCTTCCGCCGCTGTCTCGGCTTCGTCGCCGGAGTCGCGGAAGTACATGGCCACTACCACTCGCAGGTAGGCGAAGGCGGCGACAACGGCGCTGACCATGGCCACTACCGCCAGCCAGTACGAGCGGGCCTCGACGGCTGCGGCGATGACCGAGAACTTGGCCACGAAGCCCGACGTGAACGGAACGCCCGCCTGGGCCAGCAGCAGGATGGTCAGCCCTAGGGCCAGCGCCGGTCGGCGGGAGCTTAGGCCGGCCAGGGTGTCCAGGCCCGTGCGGTCGTCGCGTTGGCCCGACAGCACGGCCACCACGGTGAAGCTGCCCACCGCGATGACTGCGTAGACGGCCAGGTAGAACAGCACCGCGGCCACTCCGGAATCGGAGGCGGCCTGCACGCCGACGAGGATGAAGCCCGCGTGCGAGACTGACGAGTAGGCCAGGATCCGCTTGGCGTCGCTCTGGACCGCGGCCAGGACCGATCCGACCGCCAGCGTGGCGCATGCCAGCGCGAACACGGCCGGTCGCCAGTCGTCGGCTCGCGTGCCCAGAGCCTCCACGAAGACCCGGATGAGCGCCGCGAAGCCCGCGGCCTTCACCGCCGAGGCCATGAGGGCCGTCACCGGCGTCGGCGCGCCCACGTAGGTGTCGGGCGCCCAGGCGTGGAACGGGGCCGCGGCCACCTTGAAGCCCAGGCCCACCAGCAGCATGGCCGAACCGGCCAGCAACATCCCGTCGCGCAGCAGGATGAAGGTGTCGAGATGGCGCCCGATCTCGTCCAGGCTGGTGGTGCCGGTCGCGCCGTAGACCAGAGCGATGCCGAACAGCAGGAACGCGGTGGAGAAGGCGCCGAGGACGAAGTACTTCAGACCCGCCTCCAGCGACTCGAGACGGCGCAGGTTGAGCGCAGCCATGACGTAGGCCGCGATGGACATCGTCTCCAAACCCAGGAACAGCACGATGAGATCGGCGGCCCCGGCCATGACCACCGCGCCGGCCGCGGCCAGCAGGATCAGCACGCAGAGCTCCGCGCTGGCGACCCCGACGCGTTTGCAGTATCGGGGAAGGGTCGGAGCAACCAGTGCCACCGAACCGAGAACCACCGCGGTCACGAACAGCGCCATGCCGTCCATCACTAGTTGGCTGCCGAACGCTTGGACCTCGGCGTCCCGCTGCCACAGGACGACCACCGAGACGAGGCTGGCCACCGCCACCGCGAACGTCCAGACCGCGTCCAGCACCGCCGGCATCACGCGGCTCGGCACGAGTGAGCGGACCATCAGCAGTACCAGCGCGCCCGCGCTGGGCAGGAGCACCGGTAGCAGCCCCGTCCAGTCGACGTCGGGCGTCTGCACCGGGAGTTGGGCCAGCAGTGCGCCCATCATCCGTCGCCTTCGCCATGCTCGGCACCGCCGCCGTAGCCGCCGTTGTGCTCGCCAGCGCCATTGCCAGCGCCGTTGTGGTCGGCCTCACCCGTTGACCGGGCCAGGTCCTCGAGGCTCACGGGCGGCTGTACGTTGGCGACAGGCTCCGCGAAGCCGGCCACGTTGTCCTCCACATGGGCGATGATGGCGTCCACCGCCGGCTCGACCCGGTCGATCACCGGCTTGGGATAGACGCCCATGAACACGATGGCTGCCAGGAACGGCGCCATCACCAGGCCTTCGCGCCAGCGGAGGTCCGGCGTCTCCGCGTTGGCGCCCGAAGCCGGCCCGTGGAACACCCGCTGGTAGGCCCACAGCAGGTACACCGCGGCCAGGATCACGCCCGCAGCCGCGACGACCGCCCACCAGCGGTGGGCGTTGAAGGCGCCCAGCAGCACCAGCAGCTCGCCCACGAAGCCGTTGAGGCCCGGGAGCCCGACCGACGACAGCATCACCACCATGAACACCGCGGCCAGCAGCGGCGCCGGCTTCTGCAAGCCGCCGAGTTCGGAGATCTCGCGGGTGTGGCGGCGCTCGTAGATCATCCCCACCAGCAGGAACAGCGCCCCGGTGGACACTCCGTGGTTGACCATCTGCAGCACGCCGCCGGTGAGGCCCTCGGTGTTGAGCGCGAAGGTGCCGATCACGATGAAGCCGAGGTGGGCCACCGACGAGTAGGCCACCAGCCGCTTGAGGTCCCGCTGCATGGCCGCGGCGATGGCGCCGTAGATGATGCCGATCACGCCCAGCGTGATCATCAGCGGCGCGAAGTGCACCGACGCCTCCGGGAACAGGTACAGGCCGAAGCGCACTAGGCCGTAGGTGCCGAGCTTCAGCATGACCGCGGCCAGGATCACCGAGCCCGCAGTGGGCGCGTTGGTGTGGGCGTCGGGCAGCCAGGTGTGGACCGGGAACAGCGGCACCTTCACCGCGAAGGCCAGCGCGAAGGCCAGGAACAGCCATCGGGCCGTGTTGGTGGCCAGGAGCTGGTTGGTCGCGATGGCGGTCAGGTCGAATGTCACCCCGGCACCCGAGGCCGAGGAGTGCAGGAACGCCAGCGCCACGATGGCCACCAGCATGAGAGCCGAGCCGAACATGGTGAACAGGAAGAACTTGGTGGCCGCGTAGGCCCTCCGCCCGTGGCCCCAGCCGCCGATCAGGAAGTACATGGGCACCAGCACGATCTCGAAGAACACGAAGAACATGATCAGATCGAGGGCCACGAAGGTGCCCAGGCAGCCCGCCTCCAGCACCAGCATCCAGGCGTAGTAGGGCTTGGGAGAGTGCTCGGCATCCACGCCGACGATGGCCAGCGGGAAGATCAGCGCGGTCATCACCACCAGGAACAGCGACAGCCCGTCCACCCCAACCTGCCACGACACCCCCCATCCCGTGATCCACTCGTACTGCTGCCAGAACTGGAAGCTCGCGGCGGAGCCGGCGTCGAACTCCGCGAGAACCCACACTGCTAGCACCGCGGACACCGTGGAAGCCGCAAGCGCGACGAGCTTGAACAGATCGGGCCGGGTGCGGGGCATTGCCAGCAGCACCAGCGCCCCCGCGGCGGGCACCAGCACCAGCACGGTGAGGGCGGCCACAAAGGACGAGGACGAGTACATGACCGGTTCGGAGGCGAGCACCGCGGCAGCCATCTAGAAGCTCGTCCTTACGAGGAACCACACCAGCAACGCGACCGCTCCGGCCGCGGTGAGCAGCGCGTAGGACCGCACGAAGCCCGTCTGCACCCGCCGCAGCAGAGTGCCGCCGGCCCGCACCGATCGGCCTACTCCGTCCACCGCTCCGTCCACCACGTTGGCGTCGAAGGCGGCCACCCCCTCGAAGGCCCGCCGGCCCGGCCCGCCCACGAAGCGGGTCCAGGTCTCGTCGACGTAGAAGGCCCGGGCCGCGGCCGGCCACTCCACGCGGCTGGCCGGCAGCCGGTGCTGCAGGTACACCGCCACCGCACCCGCGATCCCGATCGCCGCGCCGGCCATCGATACCAGCGCCAGCAGCCACTGGGCCCCGGCGCCCAGACTCAGATGTGCCTCGTTCGCGAACAGTGACGGCTCCAGCCACGCCCCGAGAAAGTGAAGGTCCTTGGTGAACGGCAGGTTGAGCCCACCGGCCACCACCGCGGCCGCGGCCAGCGCCACCAGCGGCGCGGTCATGAGGCGCGACGGCTCATGGGGATGGACCTCGGTGCCGTAGCGGGCCTCGCCGTAGAAGGTCATGAACACGAGGCGGCTCATGTAGAAGGCGGTCAGCACCGCGGTGACGATCCCCACCACCCACAGTGCCGGGCTGGCGTCCCACGCATAGGCCAAGATCTCATCCTTGGACCAGAATCCCGCCAGCGGCGGAACCCCGGCGATGGCCAGCCAGCCGACGATGAACGTGACCGCGGTGACCGGCATGGCGGCCCGCAGCGCGCCGTAGCGGCGCATGTCCTGGTCGCCGTCGAGGGCGTGGATGACCGAGCCGGACCCCAGGAACAGCAGCGCCTTGAAGAACGCGTGAGTGACCATGTGGAAGATGGCGGCCACATACGCGCCCGTGCCAACGGCCAGCATCATGTAGCCGAGCTGGCTGATCGTCGAGTAGGCCAGCACCTTCTTGATGTCGTTCTGGGCCATGGCCGCCCCGGCCGCGAACAGGGCGGTGGCCACGCCCACCCAAGCGATCACGTCGGGCGCCCAGGCGTCGGCTACGGCGATCAGCGGGTTGACCCGGACCATCAGGTAGACGCCGGCGGTGACCATGGTGGCCGCGTGTATGAGCGCCGACACCGGGGTAGGGCCGGCCATGGCGTCCGGCAGCCAGATGTAGAGGGGAAGCTGGGCCGACTTTCCGGCTGCGCCCAGGAAGAGCAGGATCACGATGGCGGTCGCGGTGGTGGACGACAGCGAATCGGCCTGGCCGAACAGGTCCAGGTAGCGCACCGACCCCAGCGCGCCGAAGGCCCAGAACATGGCCAGCATGAAGCCCCAGTCGCCCACCCGGTTGGTGATGAAGGCCTTCTTGCCCGCGGTGGCGTTGGCCTCGTCGGTGAACCAGAACGAGATGAGCAGGTAGGAGCACACGCCCACGCCCTCCCAGCCCAGGAAGGTGAGGGCCAGGCTGTCGCCCAGCACCAGCACCAGCATCGAGAAGGCGAACAGGTTGAGATAGACGAAGAACTTCGAGAAGTCGCCGTCGCCGTGCATGTAGCCGACGGCGTAGAGGTGGATGAGAGCCCCCACCCCGGTGACGAACAGCGCCATCGTCACCGACAGGGGATCGACAAGCAGCCCGGCGTCGACCGAGAAGTCGCCGGCCGGGACCCACTCGAACAGGGTGACGACGAAACGGCGCTCGGCCGGGTCGCGGCCCATGAGGCTGGCGAACACCGCCAACGAGCACACGAAGGAGCCGGCCATGGCCAGGGTGGCCACCCACCCGGCGCGGGGCTCGCCGAGGCGGCGGCCCAGCGCCAGCAGCACCGCGAATCCGGCCAGCGGGAAGGCGCAGATCAGCCAGGCGGCCTCGAGCATCTCAGCCCCCAGAGGCCGAGCGGATAGGCGGCGATTCCTGATGGGCTGCGCCAGCCGCTGAGCGAGGCCGTGGCCCGAGCGGCCCGTGAGCGTAGCGAACAAGAGCGGGAGACACCCTGCTGCACCGCGAGGCGGTCATGTTGCCAGCGACCATCTCAGCCCTTCAGGAGTGACACGTCGTCGGCCGTGGCCCCTGAACGCCGCCGGTTGATGGCCACGACCAGCGCGAGGCCGATCACTACCTCGGTGGCCGCCACCACCAGCACGAAGAACACCGCTACCTGACCGCCGACATCGTTCAGCCCGGCGCCGAGGGCCACGAAGGCAACGTTCACCGCGTTGAGCATCAGCTCCACGCACATGAACATCACCAGCGGGTTGCGCCGTACCAGCAGGCCGACCCCGCCGATGGCGAAGAGCACGACCGACAGCGCCAGGTACCAGCCCACCGAGAGCCCGGCCAGGTCCATCACGCCTGCCCCGAGGCCGAGCGGATACGCCGACTGCGCGTGGGCGACGCGCCGGCCGCGGAGCGAGGCCGTGGCCCGAGCGGCCCGTGAGCGCAGCGAACAAGAGCGGGAATCATGAAGCAGCCGTGTCAGCCGTGGCGGACCCATCGGAGCGGGACGCCCGTCGGGTCAGGATGACCGCTCCCACCACGGCCACGGTCAGCAGGGCCGCGGTGATCTCCACCGCGAAGGCGAACTCGCTGAACAGCACCCGACCCATGCGCTCGATGTCGGTGGCGTCGCCGTCGAGAGCCCGGTCGCCGCCGGCGCGGCGCAGCCCGGTGAGCACGTCGGCGCCGGTGACGACGACCGTTCCGAGCACCGCGACCAGGGCTGCACCGACGACGGCGGCCAGCGGTCGCTGCCCGAAGATGGGCTCGATGCTCAGTTCCTCGGCCTTGTCCACGCCCAGCAGCATGATGACGAACAGGAAGAGGATCACGATGGCGCCGGCGTACACGACCACCTGGACCGCGGCCAGGAAGTGAGCGTCGTTCAGCACGAACAGCACGGCCACGCCCACCAGCGTCTGGACCAGGAACAGGGCGGCGTGCACCGGGTTGCGGCTGGCCACCACGCCGACAGCGCCGGCCAGCATCAGCACCGCCGCGACGGCGAACACGGCCTCAGCCATCGCTCGGCCCCCCGTCGGCCGGCTCGGCCGGGCGAACCCCGTAGCCGAGCTCGCCGGACCAGGCCACCTCGCCCACGTAGCGGTGATCCCCCGAGGGTGACGTGGCCCGCATCCAGCCTGATGTCAGGGCGTCCTCGCCGGACCGCCAGTCCTCCCATGGCATCTGGCGGGGCCTGCCGTCGTCATCCACCAGCAGCTCGTCCTTGGTGTAGACGGCGTCGTCGCGGTTGGTGAATGAGAACTCGAAGAGCTTCGACTCGGTGATGGCCTGGGTGGGGCAGGCCTCCACACACAGATCGCAGTGGATGCAGCGCAGGTAGTTGATCTCGTAGACGTAGCCGTAGCGCTCGCCCGGCGCGACCGGGTCGTCGGGGTCGTTGTCGGCGCCGCGCACGTAGATGCAGTTCGCCGGACACACGCCGGCGCACAGCTCGCAGCCGATGCACTTCTCCATGCCGTCGTCGTAGCGGTTGAGCACGTGACGGCCGTGCAGCCGCTCCGGCTTCTCCCGCTTGACGTCCTTGGGTGAGTCGTCGAAGCCACCCCGGTAGTCGGTGGTGACCCGCGGAAGGAACAGTTGCCGCAGGGTGACCGCGAATCCGTGCAGGTAACCCATGTCAGGCCCTCTCCTCGACGGGGTCGGATCGCTCGTCGGCGCGGGCGGCCTCGCGGTCCCGGCTACGGCGCCCGCTTCGTACCGCCCGGGCGAGCAGCAGGGCCGCACCCGCAAACACCAGCAGCGACACGACGGTGACCGTGACCTCGCTCCAGCCCCGGTCGCGACCCATCTCCAAAGCGGCGAGGAACAGGAACCAGCCCAGCGCCACCGGTATGAGCGCCTTCCACCCGAGGTCCATGAGCTGGTCGTAGCGGAACCGGGGCAGCGTGGCCCGCATCCACACGAAGCAGAACAGCAGCACGAACAGCTTCAGGAAGAACCACACCACTCCCCACGCCCAAGCGATGTTCACACCGCCCAACTCGCCGACGAGCACGGGGCCGGCCGGTCCGCCGAAGAACAGGGTGACGATGATGGCCGACATCGTGATGGTGTTCATGAACTCGGCCAGGAAGAACAGCGCGAAGCGGATCGACGAGTACTGCTCCTGCTCTGCCTCGACCAGGTCGAAGGGCGGGCGGTTGAGCTCGGCGGTTCCGGCGATCATGAACACGATGAACGGCACCAGTCCGGTGACGATCACGTTCCAGCGCGGGATTACGCCCAGATACCCCTCGGCCGCCTGGGTGACCACCATGTCGTGAGTGGACAGCGTTCCGGTGACCAGAACGATCGACGCCACCGCCAGGCCCAGAGCGGCTTCGTAGCTCACCATCTGCGCTGAGGCCCGGACCGATCCCAGCAGGGGATACTTCGACCCCGACGACCAGCCGGCCAGCATCACGCCGTACACGGCGACCGAGCTCATGGCCAGGAACAGCAGGATCCCGATCGGTGGGTCGGCCACCTGGAGGTAGGTGGTACGACCCCACCATTCGACCTGCCCGCCGTTGTTGAAGTCTCCTCCGAGCGGAACGATGGCGAACGCCAGGAAGGCGGGAATGAGCGACAGGTACGGGGCCAGCTTGAACACGAACCGGTCCGACCGGTCGGGCACCAAGTCCTCCTTGAAGAAGAGCTTGACGCCGTCGGCCAGGGTCTGCAGGATGCCGAAGGGCCCGGCGATCGTCGGTCCGAAGCGCTGGTGCATTCCTCCCAGCAGCTTGCGCTCGAACCAGATCATCAGCATCACGGCCACGAGCAGGAAGGCGAAGGCCACAACCACCTTGGCCAGGGTCAGCAACACCTCGACCAGGCCGACGTCGCCGGCCAGCATCGGATCGGCAGCCAGAACGAGGGTGCCGGTCATCGGAGCCGCTCCACTGAGCGCCACCGTGTCATCGGGCCTCCACGGCGACCACCGTGACGTCGGTGCCTGCGGCAATGAGAGAGTTGGCCGGGGCACCGGGCGCCAGCCAGTGGACCTTCAACGAGCCGGACGGCACGCCGGCATCGGCGGTCAAGGTCGCCTCGAGATGACCGAAGTCGGAGACGACCCGCACTGCGGCGCCTTCACTCAGACCGCTTGCGTCGAGGTCGGCCGGGTTGATGCCTGCGGACGCGGCGGGGGCCAGGCCCCGGCTCGACTCGCAGTGGCGCAGCATCACGCCGTCGTCGTACATGGTGCGGGCGGCCACCAGCAGGAAGGCTTTCTCGGGCACTTCCTCCCGGCCGGCGGGTCCTGTCACGGACGCGGCCTGGCGGCGCGAGCGCTGCCATTGGATGCCTCCGTGCCACCCCCCGGCCTCGCTGGTCTCCCCCAACAGCACGCCTTCGACCGGATTCTGGGTTAGGGCCTCCTCGGTGATCGGGGCGTGGACGGCGGACACTCGGGCCAGTTCGGCTCTTATGGACTCGGGCGAGTCGAGCCCGTTGGTCGAGCCCGGCTCGAGTCTCTCGGCCAGGTCGGCCGCGATCATCCAGTCGGGACGGGCCGTTCCCGGCGGTGTGACTTTGCGGCTCATCGAGCTGACCCGGCCCTCCAGGTTGGTGAAGGTGCCGTCGCATTCAGTGGGGCCGGCGGCCGGCAGCACGATGTCCGCGGCCAGCGAGGACGAGTCGTTCACGAACAGGTCGACCGCCACGACGAGGGACGCCCCTCTCAGGCCCCGGTACGCGAGGTCGCGGTCGATGAAGTCGTTGAGGGGATCTGCCCCCACGAGCACGAGCACGTCGATCTCCCCGCGCACGGCCGCCCTCAGAACTCCGGCTGCATCCAGTCCAGCGGCTGAGGGCAGCCGGGGCCAGGTGTCGGCGAGGGGTCCTTCGCCCTCGGTGCTGTCCAACCGGACGCGTCCGGGTAGCAGCTCCGGCGACAATCCCGCCTCCAAGGCCCCGAGCACATTGCCTCGCCGCAGGGCGGGCAGGAAGCGGGCCGACGGCAGCGCCGACAGTTCCAGCGCGGCGGCCTCGACAGCTTCGGCGGGTTCGGCCAGTGATGCCCGGCCGGCTACCACGGTCACTCCGTCAGCCGCATCCGAGAGGCACCGCGCTGCCGCTTCGATCTCGGACTGGTCGACACCAGTTCCGTCGACTTCGGCGACGCTCGCCCCATCTGCGGCGGCAGCCACCAGCGCGCTCACCAGCTGAGCCGTTGCGCCGGGGAGGGGACGCAAGCAGTGCTGGGCGAGGTGTGACAGACCCGTCGAGCCCGGTGTGACCTCGATCAGCTTCACGCCGTCGTTGACGATCCCGTGGCGCAACCGCAAGTACAGGGAGCCCAACTCCTCCTTGGGGTCGGGGCCGATCAGCACCACGGTGCCGCCTGGGCGGCAAGCATCGTCGATGGTGGCCCTGGGCAGGCCGAGAACCACCGCGGGGTCGAGGCCGTCGCCGAGTTGGGCGTCGACGTTGTCGGTGCCGATCACTCCCTTGGCCAGCTTGGCCCACATGTACTGGGCCTCGTTGGTGAGCCGGGCACCGCCCAGCACGGCCACTCGCTCCGGCGGGGCCTCGCTGAGTGTCCCGACGATCCGAGCGAGCGCCTCTCCCCAGCCGACCTCTCGCCACTCTGAGCCCTCTCCACCGACGTCGTGCCTCATGACCGGCGCTGAGAGGCGCTCGGCGCTGTTGAGAGCCTCGAAGCCGAAGCGCTCCTTGTCTGACAGCCAGCCCCAGTTGACGGCGTCGGCGTCGGTGCCCAGCACCCGTAGCACCCGGTTGCGCGACGCCTGCACCGCCACCCTGGCTCCCACACTGTCGACCCATGCCGTGGACACCGTCTCGCTGAGGTCCCACGGCCGGGCCTTGAAGCGGTAGGGCGCCGCGGTGAGCGCGCCCACCGGGCAGATCTGCACGGTGTTGCCCGAGAAGTACGAGGCGAAGGGCTCGCCGGTGAATGTGTTGACCTCGGTGTGATTGCCCCGGCCCATGAAGTGGATGAGGGCGTCGCCGGCCACCTCGTCGGCGAATCGGGTGCAACGGTCGCAGAGGATGCAGCGCTCGCGGTCGAGGTAGACGGTCTCGCTGATGGCGATGGGCTTGGAGAAATGGCGCTTCTCCTCCACGAAACGGGTCTCCCCCGGCCCGTACGCCATGGTCTGATCCTGAAGGGGGCACTCCCCGCCCTTGTCGCACACCGGGCAGTCGAGCGGATGGTTGATGAGCAGGAACTCCAGCACGCCGTCCTGGGCCTTCTTGGTGACCTCGGACTCGGTGGACACCTTCATCTGATCCGACACGGTCACCATGCAGGAGGGCGGGTGGGCTAAGCCGCGCCCGGTGTCCACCTCCACCAGACACATGCGGCACATTCCCACGGGGCTCATCCTCGGGTGGTAACAGAACCGGGGGATGTAGGCGCCGTTGCGCTCGCAGGCCTCGATCAGC
>JAGWAO010000040.1:0-5833 GCA_021296315.1 Acidimicrobiia bacterium
CGTCAACCGAAGCGGAACGTGTCGATCGAGGTGTAGGTGATGGACGGGAACAGGGCCAGGATCACCAGGGCCAGCGCCTGCAGGCCCATGAAGGGGAAGGCGCCCTTATGGATGTCGGACGTCTTCACCTCCGGCGGCGCGACGCTCTGCAGGTAGAACAGCGAGAACCCCACCGGCGGCGAGATGAACGCCATGTTGAGGTTCACCGCCATCAGCACCGCGAACCAGATCTTCTCGTCGGGGGTGAACCCCAGGAAGTCCATGGCCGGCACGAATATGGGCACCACGATGAACGTGATCTCGATGAACTCCAGGTTGATGCCCAGCAGGAACACCGCGATCATGGCGATGACCACGAAACCCCACTTCCCGCCGCCGATCGAGGTCAGCCACTCCGAGGTCTGGTCGGCGCCCCCGAGCCGCTGGAAGACCAGGCTGAAGAACGTCGAGCAGAACAGCAGCGTCATCACCAGCACGACCACGTTGGCGGTGGAATGGGCCGCGTCCTTGACCGCCTGCCAGTTGAGCCGCCAACCGGACCTGGCGATGTGGGTGGCGCCCTCCTTCACCAGCAGGCGGTCGAACAGCCAGTTCAGAGCGGTCAGCAGCAGCGCCCCGAACACCCCCACCGCGCCCGACTCCGACGGCGTGGCTATCCCTTGGAAGATGGAGACCAGCACACCCAGGATCAGCACCAGCATGGGCACGATGGCGATCAGCAGCTCCGCGGCCAGCATGCGGGTCCGCCACAGGATGGCCAGCGTCACCGCAAGGGTGAGCAGGCCCGCGATCATCGACGCCCTTAGGCTGGCCAGCAGCATCACCCCTGCGACCATCGCGCCCAGGATCACGGCGATGATGATCTTGGTGCGCAGGGACGGGTTGCCCTCGAGGGTTCGCAGCTCCTCGGGCATGGCCGGCCCGACTGACGGCTTGAGCCACGACAGGATCACGACGTAGGCCACGTAGAGCCCACTCAGCAACAGGCCGGGCAGCAGCGCCCCCGCGAACAGCCCCAGGATGCCGACGCCTAGCTGCTGGGCCAGCAGGATCAGAACGATGCTGGGCGGCAGCAACTGCGCCAGCGTGCCCGAGGCGATGATGGCGCCGGTGGACAGCTTGTTGTCGTAACCGAGGCGCACCATGGCGGGCAGCGACAGCAGCCCCATCACGATGACGGTGGCGGCCACCACGCCCGTGGCCGCGGCCAGCAGAGTGCCCACCACCACCACCGCGGCGGCCACGCCGCCCCGCAGGCGGCCCATGAGCATCCCGAAGGCGTTCAGGAGCCGCTCGGCCATTCCCGAACGTTCGAGGATGGCGCCCATCAGGACGAACAGCGGTACGGCCAGCAGCGTCGGGTCGCTGATGGCCACGAACCAGCGACTGGGCAGCGCGCTGAGAGCGTTCGAGTCGAAGGCCCCGATCGCATCGCCGAGGAACGCGAAGGCGATGGCGGTGCACGCGAAGGAGAAGGCCACGTTGTAGCCCGACAGGATCACGAGCATGAAGACACCGAACATGGTGAGGGCCAGGAACACGCCCGCGTCGACGCCGAGGATGGTCTCCACGGCAAGCACCCCGACCACCGGTTACTCGATCCGCTGGGGGGTGTCGCGTTCCACGATGGCGCCGTAGTCGTCGCGGTCGATGAGGACGAACCCGGTCTTGATGACCTCGGCCACCAGCTGCAGGCCGAACAGCGCGAACCCGATCAGCAGGAACGCCTTGATCGGCCCCACCGCCAGACCGCCGGCGTCCACGGCCTCCTCCCAGCTCTGCCAGACCTTCCAGCCCGCGGGCCACTCGCCGCTTCCCGCCTTCCGTCCCAGCGACGAGGCCACGTAGCTCTGCAGGATGCGGATGCTCATGAACACGAACGGCAGCAGGAGCACGGTGTGCATGGCGAAGTCGAGGGCCGCTTTGGTCTTGTTGGAGAAGTTGATCCACCAGAAGTCGATGCGCGGGTTCACGCCGTCACGGATGCCGACGTTCATGGCCACCAGGAACATGAGCCCGAAGGACTGCCAGGCCAGGCTCACGATCTCGCCGATGAGGATGTCCTGGTCCACGTACTCGTTGCTGTAGCGGGTGATCACGTTGAAGAACTGCAGCACGAAGACGGCCCACGCCAGGAACATCGTGATCCGCAGCGTGAAGGACGGGATGGCCTCGATCCATATCCGCAGACGGTTGAGGCCGGAGTGCCAGGCCGACATGGCGATCGAGCCCACCAGCAGCGGCCACCACCACCACTCGAAGTGGGCGATCAGGTACCGGGTGTCGACGAAGAGGTGAGCGAAGAGCGCTGCGAGCAGCGTCACCACCGCCACCCACCCCGAGGGATGCAGAGCCTTCAGGACGGACGCTCTCGACTCCGTCTCAGGCGCAACCCCCACCGACATGACTCGCGACACACTAGTGGTTGTATTCCGGCGGTCGCTGACGCTCCCAGCGAGCCAACGCCTGACCTGCCAAACGGCCGTAGGGTTGGAGCGTGATCGGCGGTGCCCGGACAATCGGGGTGGCAGAGGTCATCGACGCGCTGCGGGGTGTGGACGATCCCGAGTATCCGGGTGTCAGCGTGGTCGACATGGGCATGATCGCGGCGGCCACCGTCACCGGCGGGCGGGCCGAGGTTGAGTTGATCACTACCTTCACCGGCTGCCCGGCCCACGATGTCATCTCGGCCGACATCGCCCGGGCTGTTGGGTCACTCGACGGCATCATTGGCGTGGAGGTACGGCGCAGCGACCAGTCCTGGGACACCTCGAGGCTCAGCGATCACGCCCGGGAGGTCATGGCCCGCGACTTCATGGTGCCGGTCGCTCTGCCCGGACGGCCCACCGAGTGTCCCCGCTGTGGCGAGGCGGCCCTGGTGGAGCAGTCGCCGTTCGGTCCGGCCCGGTGCCGGGCCGTGCATCGCTGCGGCGCTTGTCACGAGGTGGTGGAGGTGCTACGAGCCTGAACATGTCGTACCACAGGTGCGGCATCTGGTCGTCCAGCCCGCGGGGGTGACGGAGGTGGCCAGCCAGGCCCCGCACCGGGAGCAGTAGCGGGGCGGATCAAGCTCGGGCAGGCAGCCGGGACAGTCACGGTGGCCGCAGCCGCAGCAGTACGAACCTGGCTCGCTCAAACCGCGGCCGACAGGCTCCCGATGGGCATCCGCAGGTCCGCGAGCATGTCCAGGTCCTGCCGGGGCGACCGCCCCAGGGTCGTGAGGTAGTTGCCCACGATCAGCGCGTTGATGCCCGACGTCATGCCCATGGCCTGCAGGTCCCGGAGGGTGATCTCGCGGCCGCCGGCGTAGCGCAGTATCACCGACGGCAGCGCCAGCCGGAACAGTGCGATCCACCGGATGGCTTCGAGCGCGCCGACCGGCTTGCGGATCTGCAGCGGGGTGCCGGGACGGGGGTTCAAGAAGTTGATCGGCACCTCGCAGGGCCGTACCTCCCTGACCTGCTCGATCAGCTCCAGGCGCTGCTCGGTGGTCTCCCCCATGCCCAGCAGCACGCCGCAGCACAGTTCCATGCCCGCCTCGCGCACATGGGCGCAGGTGTCCACCCGCTCGTCGAAGCTGTGGGTGGTCACGACCTCGCCGAAGAACGAACGGCTCGTCTCCAGGTTGTGGTTGTAGCGGTGCACGCCGGCCGCGGCCAGCTCGAAGGCCTGCTGCCGGGTGAGGATGCCGGCGCTCACCGCCACATTCAGGCCGGTCTCGGCCGACACCAGCGCCGTCAGCTCGATGAGCCGGTCCATGGTGCGACGGTCGGGGCCTCGCACGGCCAGCACCATGCAGAACTCGCTGGCCCCCAGCTCGGCGGTCTCGCGAGCGGCCGTCAGGACTTCGCCGGTGTCGAGGAACGGCGTGGCCTTGACCTGGGTGTCGAAGGCGGCCGACTGGCTGCAGAAGTGGCAGTCCTCGGGGCAGCCTCCGGTCTTGGCCGACAGGATGCCCTCCACCTCCACCGTGGGCCCGGCCCAGGCCAGGCGGACCTCGTGAGCCAGCGAGGCGAGCGAGGGCACTGACGCGTCACCTATCGCAGCCAGCTCAGCCACCTCGTCGGCGGTGAGCTGGCGCCGCTCGTCGAGAAGGGCTCGGGACGCGCTGGCGATCGCGGGCTCGACCATGCTCCGATCCTACGGCTGCCGGAATGCAGTCGTCAGCCGGAAGCAGCCGTCAGCCGGAAAGCAGCCGTCAGCCGGACGCCGACGCGTCGAGGTCCGTGCTGCCCAGGTAGGCGGCGATCACTCGGGGGTCTCGCTGGACCTCGGCAGGGGGACCCTCGGAGATCCGCTGGCCGAAGTCGAGGACCATCACCCGGTCCGCGATGTCCATGACCAGCCCCATGTCGTGCTCCACCATCAGCAGGCTGATGCCGAGCTCGCGGCGGATGTCGAGGATGAAGCGGGCCATGTCCTCGGTCTCCTCGAGGTTCATCCCCGCGACCGGTTCGTCGAGCATGAGCAGTTCGGGGTCCATGGCCAGCGCCCGGCCCAGCTCCACCCGTTTCTGGACGCCGTAGGGCAGCAGGGCCACCGGGTGCTTGCGCCAGCCCTCGATCTCCAGGAAGTCGATGATGTCCTCCACCCGGCGGCGGTGCTCGATCTCCTCGCGCTTGGCCTTGCCCACCCACACCGCGCCGGCCAGTGGCGGCCGGTGAGCAGGTTGTCGAGCACGGTCATCTGCGGAAAGAGCTCGATGTTCTGGAACGTGCGGGCCACCCCGAGCCGGGCCACCCGGTCGGGGCGGGTCCCCATGATGGAGGTCCCCTTCCAACGGATGTCGCCCGACTGGGGCTGGTACACCTGCGAGATCGAGTTGAAGATCGATGTCTTGCCCGCGCCGTTGGGGCCGATGATGGCGAACAGCTCGCCGTCGGTGACCTGGAACGACACCGAGTCGATGGCGGTGACGCCGCCGAAGCGCAGCGATATGTCGTCCACCTCCAGCAGGGGCGCAGCCCCGCCTGCCGGGGCGGGGGCCGGGTCGCTCACGACAGCCACCTCTTGCGGCGCTTGTAGTGCTTCACGTCCCGGAACGACCGGCGCTCGCCCTCGGCGCGAAGGCCGAGGTAGAACTCCTGCACGTCCTCGTCGGCGAGCAGCTTCTTGGGTTCTCCGTCCATCACCACCTTGCCCGACTCCATGACGTAGCCGTAGTGGGCGATGGACAGGGCCATCATGGCGTTCTGCTCGATCAGCAGGACACTCACGCCGCCGGCGTTGATGTCGACGATGATGTCCCGGATCTGCTCGATGAGCATCGGGGCCAGGCCCAGCGAGGGCTCGTCGAGTATCAGCAGCTGCGGGGCGGCCATCAGCGCTCGCCCGATGGCGAGCATCTGCTGCTCGCCGCCCGACAGGTACCCGGCGGTGTCGCGCCGGCGGCTCTGCAGCAGCGGGAACAACGTCATCACCCGCTCGTAGGCCTCGGTGTTCTCCTTTCGGTCCCGAACGGTGAACGCCCCGGCGCTGAGGTTCTCGTCCACGGTCAGCTCGGCGAAGACCCTGCGACCCTCCATCACCTGGGTGATGCCCGCCTCGACGATCCGTGACGGCTTGTAGTGGGAGATGTCGGTGCCGTTCCATGTGACCGAGCCCTTGGTGATGTCGCCCTCATGGACGTCGAGCAGTCCCGTGATGGCACGCACCGCGGTCGTCTTCCCGGCCCCGTTCGCGCCGAGCAACGCGACGATGCTGCCGTCGGGCACCTCGACCGAGAGCCCTCGGAGCACGAGAATCACCTCGTTGTAGACGACTTCCAGGTTGGCGACTGTGAGCATGTCCTGAACTCTGTGGCGTGGACGCGGATGCTTGGATCAGCAGGCGC
>JAGWAO010000040.1:5863-17847 GCA_021296315.1 Acidimicrobiia bacterium
ACTGGAGGATGCGGCTATGAGGCCTTGAAGCAGGGCTCGTAGTCCCAGTTCAGAGCGGCCTCGGAGGCGTAGGGGCCCTTGATGAGCTTGAACCCGTTGTTGCCGCCCTCCTCGGAGACGGTGACGCCCGGCGTGTACAGCGACAGGTCAACGTCGTAGAGGTACGTCTCACGCACCACGTTGTCGTTGGGGTTGCCGCGCCAGCTCTGGTTCGGGGCGAGACCCTTCAGGTCGGCAGTGATCGAGTTGGCCGCAGCCAGCACACCCGCCCGGGTGAGATTGCCGTTGGTGATGGCCCTGTCCAGGATCTGGGTGGCGATGTAGCCCTCGATGAAGCTGATGATGTACACGTCGTCGAACGGGGCGTCGGGACGGTACTGGCGCATGGCGTCGATCATCTCCTGCATGCCCTCGGCCTCTCCGACGTCCCACAGCACCGTGTAGGTGGAGTGCGTGTAGACGGCGTCCGCCAACTCCCTGAAGCCCTCGATGCCCAGCAGGGCCGGGTTCCAGCTAGGGCTGTTGCCCGACCACTGGCCGGGGAACCCGGCCTGGGCCGCGCCGCCTATGAGCGTGGCCGTGGTGGTGGGGTTGGTGGTCAACCACACCCAGTCGGCGCCGGACTCGGCAATGCCGGTGATGACCGGGGTCAGATCGCCGCCGGGAATGACCTGGGCCTGGCCGTCGTAGACGATGTTCAACCCGAGCGTCTCAGCCGCGACCTTCACGCCCTCGGCGCCGTCCTCGCCGTAATCGCCGGGGAAGCTGGCGATAGCGACGTTGTTGCCGTAGGTCTCCGACATGTAGGTGGCGCCGTTCATGGCCTCGATGCAGTAGTTGGTCTGCACCTCGAACACGTTCTTGCCGATGGCGGGATCGGCCCAGCCCGAGTACCACGACAGCGGGATGGCCGCCATGTTGTCCTCGATGAGCAGCTGCGCCGTCGAGGCGGTGTGGGGCGAACCCGTCGATGTGGAGAACATGACCACGCTCTCATCGCCCTCGCCCGCCATGACCTCGTAGTTCTCGAGGTGGGTGGGCACGTCGTAGGCGTTGTCGAGCACGACGGGCTCGATGGTCCAGCCCTGGATGCCGCCGTTGTCGTTGATCCACTCCCAGTAGACCAGATGGCCGTCGGTGATCTTGGTCGTCAACGGAGCGAAGATGCCCGACAGGTCGGTGTTGACGCCCACCCGGATGACCTTGCCGTCGACGTCCACGCCGAAGTCGTGGGCGATGGCGCCCTCTGCCGCGGCCAAGGCTGTCTGAGCGGCCTCGGCCTCAGCCGCCGCCTCCGCCGCCTCGGTCTCCGCTCGGGCAGCCGCCGCCTCAGCGGCTTCCGCATCCGCTTGAGCGGCTTCCAACGCGGCCTGCGCCGCGGCCTGCTGTTCGGCGCTCGCCTCAGCCGCCGCGGCTTCGGCTTCCGCCAACCTCGCGGCGGCTTCCTCCGCCGCGGCTTGGGCTTCCTCCGCCGCGGCTTGCGCCGCGTCGGCCTCTGCCTGCGCCGCAAGCCGCTCCGCCTCAGCCGCCGCGGCCTCAGCCTCGGCCGCCGCGGCTCGCTCCGCCTCAGCCGCCGCGTCGGCTGCCGACGCGTCGGACCCGTCGTCGCCGCAGGCCGAGGCGACCAGGGCCACGGCACACAGCACTGCGAGTATCCATCTCATTGGTTTCACGGTTTTCCTCCAAGGTTGTCCATTGGGCTCGGAGCACCCGAACGGTGCTCACATCTTGACCTGAGAGAGGGCAGCCGATCAATAGCTGAACGGCCATCTCTTCCAGTAGTTGCGGATTCTTACCCATATTCCGAACAGTCCGAGCGGCTCGACGATGAGGAACACGACGATCAACGCGCCGAACAGCACGATATTCCAATCGAACACGCTCAGGGTCCAGCCCGGCGTCTGGATGGCGGTGTTGATGATGCCGAAGTCGCCGCCCTCGGTGAGGACGAGCTCCGACAACGCGCCGAACAGTCCGCCCTCGGCGTCCTCGAGCCACTCGGTGAAGGCCTCCACGAACTGCGGCACCATCACCACGAAGAAGGTGCCGATGAGCGGACCCGCGGTCGTGCCCGCACCGCCGATCAGAAGGATGGCTATGAACTCCACCGACAGGAACAGCCCGAAGTCGGTGGCCAGGAGCCGCTGGGACAGAGCCGCGAACAGCGCGCCCGACAGACCGGCGAAGAACGACGAGACCGCGAAGGCCATCAGCTTGTAGCGGAACTCGGGCACTCCCATCACCTCGGCCGCGATGTCCCGGTCGCGGATGGCCTGCAGGGCGCGGCCCGTGCGCGTCCGAGTCAGATTCTTGGCCACGACCGCCATGAGTATGGTCACCACCAGCAGGAACAGGTAGCGCTTCTGGCCGTCGCTGACATCGAACCACAGCCAGTGGCCGTCGCCGCCGACGTTGATCAGCGGCTTCTCCTCCTTCCACAGCCTGATGTCGAGCCCTTGAAACTCGCGGCCCAGCGCCGGCGGGCCGGCGATCCTGCGCCCCCAGCTGGTGTTGCCGAAGTGGATCCCCAGGAACACGAGACCCAGGGTGACGATGGCCAGGTAGAGCCCTCGCAGCCTCACCGCCACCGGCGAGACGATGACACCCACCAGAGCCGCGGTGAGGCCCGCGCCCGGCAGCCAGATCCAGATCGGGAGCGAATGACCCCAGGTGGTCTCGCCGCTGGAGCCCCCCAGGTACACCGCCGCACAGGCTCCGACCCCCATGAAGAAGGCGTGGCCCAGCGAGACCTGGCCGGCCAGCCCGCTCAGCAGGTTGAGACCCAGAGCGGCGATGGCCAGCACCATCACCAGCGCCATGGGCCGCAGCCACTCGCCATCGCCGAGGAACCTGACTACAGGGATGTGGCTGATCACGGGAAGATCGAACGGCAGCAGGAAGAGCACCGCCATGAACACCGCGAACAGCGACCTCTGGGTCCAGGTGGGCAGCATCCGGATCTCTTGCCGGTAGGCGGTGTATAGGTTGGGGCGACCGAACATCCGTCACGGCCTCCCGGCATGCGCCGGCGGGTGAGCCGACACGTCAGACTCTCCTGATCTCGGGGGTGCCGAACAGGCCGTAGGGCCGGATCAGCAGACCGATGATCATGACGATGTAGGGGACGATGAGCGGGTAGCCGGCCCCGAGCCACGAGACGTTGCCGGCCGCGTACTGCCCCGCGTAGATCTCGGCCACGCCCACGATGAGCCCGCCGAGGAGCGCGCCGCTCGCCGAGTCCAGCCCGCCCAGGATCACCGCCGGCAGGGCTCGGAAGGCGATGTTGGCGGTCTCCTGATCGACCGACAGGGTCTGGGCCACCGGCGGCTGGGTGGCGAAGATGCCGCCGACGGCGGCCAGCACCGCGCCGGCGGCCCAGGCGATGGCGAACACCCGGCCGACGCTGACGCCTTGGGCCATGGCCGCCTCCTGATCGAACGCGACGGCCCGCATGGCGATCCCGAGCCTGGACCGGTAGAAGAAGTACACGGCCACGAAAGCAGCCGCGGCGGTCACCATAGCCGCGATGAAGCTCCAGTTGATCAGCCGGTCACCGACCTTGAACCCGTTGGCCAGCCACGGGACCCCGAGCGGTCGGAACTCGACCTCGACCGCGTCGTTGTTGAACACCCGGAACATGATCTCGAGGCCGAGAGTGATCACCGCCACCGAGAACAGCGGCTCGCCGATCATGGGGCGGATGGCCAGCCGTTCCACGACGAGGCCGACCGCGGCCGCGAAGGCCAGAGCCACGATCACGTTCAACCCCCAGCTCATCCACCCGGGGCCGCCCAGGCTGTTGATCGGGTTGCTGACACTGGTGAAGGGGATGTTGCCGTCGGTGGCGAGGAAGCTCAGGAAGAGCGCTCCGGTGGCGGCCAGGGCGCCTTGCGCGAAGTTGACCGTCTGGGTTGCCTTGAAGATGAGCACGAAGCCGAGGGCGATCAGCGCGTAGGTCGATCCCAGCCCCATCGACTTCATGAACGTCTGCAGGAACAGGCCGGGATCGTTGGCCAGCTGCACCGCGCCGAACACCAGAGCCGCGCCGACCAGGCCGGTCAGGAAGGCGAGCGGGGCGTTGCGGCGTGGATCGACCGCCTCGAGCCGGAGCGCCGCGGCCATCAGTACATCGACTCCACCAGCTCGCGGAACATGTCCTCCATGGCGTTGCGCTTGAGCTTCTGGGTGGCGGTCAGCTCGCCGTCCTCGTGGTCGAGCTCCTTGGGCAGCATCTTGAACTTCTTGATCTGCTCGACCCGGGCGAACTTCTCGTTGGTCTCGTCCACCACCTGCGACACCAGCTCGATGACCTCCTCCTTCTCGGAGAGGTCCCGGTAGGTGGTGTAGGGGATGTTGTTGCGCTGGGCCCAGTCGCCCACCGTCTCCAGCTCGATCCCGATCAGGGCGGTCACGAACTTGCGGCCGTCGCCGATCACCATCGCCTCCTTCACATAGGGCGACGTCTTGAGACTGTTCTCGATCTCCGACGGCGAGATGTTCTTGCCGCCGGAAGTGATGATGATGTGCTTGATGCGGTCGACGATCTTCACGTGGGTGCCGTCGACCCACACCCCCACGTCACCGGTCATCAGCCAGCCGTCGGCGGTGAAGGTCTCAGCCGTCTTGTCGGGCTTGTTCCAGTAGCCCTTGAACACGCCGGCGTGCTTGGTCTGGATCTCGCCGGTGGCCTCGTCGATGCGCAGGCCGATGTCGGAGTAGGGCTCCCCCACCGTGCCCAGCTTCATGCGGCCCGCGAAGTTGCAGGTGGCCACCGCCGCGTTCTCGGTCATGCCGTAGAGCTCGAACACCGGGACGCCGATGCCGATGAAGAACTCCAGCACCTCGGGGGCGATGGCGGCCGCGCCGGAGCCCGCGTGACGGCAGCGGCGCAGGCCGATCCGCTCCTTGAGCGCCCGGAACACCAGCGGCTGGCCCACCGCGTAGAGCAGCCGGGTAAACAACGTGTGGTTGCCGTCGTTGGCGACCTTCCTGCGTCCGATCAAACTGGCCAGGGCCAGCGTGAAGCGCAGGAAGATCCGCTTGAACCGGGTCGCGTCGTTGCCCTTGATCATCACCAGGGCGTGCAGGCGCTCCCAGATCCTCGGCACCGCGAAGAACAGGGTCGGCTGGACCTCTCTCAGGTTCTCGGTGACGGTCTCGATCGACTCGGCGAAGTTCAGCGACGGGCCGGCCCCCACCAGCGTCCATGTGGAGAAGATCCGTTCGGCCACGTGGCACAGCGGCAGGTACGTGACGATGAGGTCCTTGGGGCTGGGGCCGACACCGTCGGGGAAGCGACCGACCTCGTTGACGATCTTGTCGATGCAGAACGCCGCGTTGGCGTTGGTCAGCATGGCGCCCTTGGGCGGCCCGGTCGTGCCCGAGGTGTACACGAGGGTCATCACGTCGGTGTCGGCGGCTTGGGCCATCCGCTCGGCCACCGCGGCGGGGTGGGCCTCGCGGTGGCGCCGGCCCATCTCCAGGAACGCGTCCCAGAACAGCAGGCGCGGATCGTCGTAGTCGCCGAAGCCTCGCGGCTCGGTGAAGATGATGCGCCGGACCGAGGCGGCCGTCTCGGCAGGAACCTCCAGCACCTTGTCCGCCTGTTCCTGGTCCTCGGCGAAGAAGACCACGGGCGTGCAGTCCCCGATCAGGTACTCCACCTCGGCGGTGGGGTTGGTGGGGTAGAGGCCGACCGTGATGCCCCGCACCGCCACGGTCGCAAGGTCCAGGATGACCCACTCGGGCCGGTCCTCGGAGTGGATCGCGACACGATCGCCGACTTCGAGGCCCAGTTCCAGCAGACCGTGGGCCGCCGTCTCGATCAGGTCCCAGGTCTCGGCCCAGGTGTACTCCTGCCAGATGCCGAAATCCTTCTCCCGCATGGCCACCTGACTCGGACAGCGGCGGGCCCAGTCCCGCGCCAGCGAGGCGACGGTGGTCGCGCCGGCCGTTGCACCGGACGAGGGAACCTCCCCACCGGGCCGTTCCGAGGTGATGGTCACGCGTCGACCTCCTCTGTGCCTGCACTCGCGGGCTGCTAGAGGTCGAACGCTACTTCAATTCCCCGCGAGCTGTCGCTGCCGTGCCTCATCGGCCGGGTCGTCGAGGCCGTCATGGGCGGCGATCTCGGCCCGGCCCACCACGAGCCAGTGCACCTCGTCGGGACCGTCGGCCAGGCGCAGCGTGCGCTGGTTGGTGTACATGCGCGCCAGCGGGGTCCACTGCGAGACGCCGGTGGCGCCGTGCATCTGGATGGCCTGATCGATGATGCGGCACACCCGCTCGGGCACCATCGCCTTGACCGCGCTCACCCACACCCTCGCTTCGGCGTTGCCCAGGGTGTCCATGGCCTTGGCCGCCCGCAGCACCATGAGCCGCATGGCCTCGATCTCCACCCGGGCCCGGGCGATGATCTCGGAGTTGCCGCCGAGTTGGGCCAGCGGGCGTCCGAACGCCTCGCGGCTCATGCCCCGGCGCACCATGAGGTCCAAGGCCTTCTCGGCCGCTCCGATGGACCGCATGCAGTGGTGGATCCGGCCCGGGCCGAGACGCAGCTGGGAGATCTCGAAGCCGCGGCCCTCGCCGAGCAGGATGTTCGACGCTGGCACCCGCACATCGTCGAGGCGGATGTGCATATGGCCGTGGGGCGCGTCGTCGTCCCCGAACACGTGCATCGGGCCGACCACCCGCACGCCGGGCGTGTCCATCGGCACCAGGATCTGGGACTGGCGCCGGTGCGACGGCCCGTCGGGGCTGGTCTGCACCATGCAGATCATGATCTTGCAGCGCGGGTCCCCGGCCCCGGAGATGTAGAACTTCTCGCCGTTGATGATCCACTCGTCGCCGTCGAGGGTGGCCTGGGTGGCGATGTTCTTGGCGTCCGACGACGCCAGCGTGGGTTCGGTCATGGCGTAGCACGACCGGATCTCGCCGGCCAGGAGGGGCTCGAGCCACTGTTCCTTCTGTTCGGGCGTGCCGACCCGCTCCAGCACCTCCATGTTCCCGGTGTCGGGGGCGCTGCAGTTGAGGCACTCCGAGGCGATGGGGTTCTTGCCGAGCTCGGCCGCGATGTAGGCGTAGTCGAGGTTGCTGAGGCCCTCGCCGCTGGTCGCGTCGGGAAGGAAGAAGTTCCACAGCCCTGCCGTCTTGGCCCGCGCCTTGAGACCGTCGAGCAGCTCGAGCTGGCCGGGCCCGTACCCCCAGCGCTCGGCCCGGTCCTCGCCCAGCCTGAAGAACTCGGCGGTGACCGGCTCCACCTCGGCTGCGACGAACTCGACGACCCGGTCATAGAGCGGACGAGCCTGCGCCGACATCGCGAGGTCGAGCGATGCGGGGTCCAGGCTGCCGGTGAGCGCTGACGGTGTCATGGGAGGCCTCGCGGTGGTCAGGACGACAGCAGTGATGCTAGAGCCCACACCGCAGCCACCAAGCCGACGATCATGTAGAGGAGGCAGCGGCCCACCGGGGCCCGTTCCAGGTCGTCGGGGTCACGCCGCCCGGTTCGGGGCCGCAGCAGCGCGGCGGCGTTGCCGGCCGCCATGGCGCCTCCGAGGGCCAGCATCAGCAACGCCAGGATGTTCTCGCCGAAGAACACGCTCGGAAGCCCCGCTGCCCGGCCTCTAGATGTTGGCCCGGGCCGCGAAGTTGGCGAAGGTGGTGAACCGGGACAGGAAGGCCAGCGTGGTGGTGGCGGTCGGCCCGTTGCGGTTCTTGGCCACGATGACCTCGGCCGTGCCTGCAGTATCGGCGTTGTCGGGGTTGTACACCTCGTCACGATAGATGAACATCACCACGTCGGCGTCCTGCTCGATGGCCCCGGACTCACGCAGGTCCGCCAGCATGGGACGCTTCTGCTGGCGCATCTCGAGGTTCCGGGACAGCTGCGACAGCGCCACCACCGGACATTCCAGCTCGCGGGCCAGGATCTTCAGGCCCCGTGAGATCTCCGCCACCTCGACTTGACGGTTGTCGGCGCTCTGCCGGCCGGTCATCAGCTGGAGATAGTCCACGACGACCATGGCCAGGTCCCCGACCTGGCTCTTGAGCCGCCGCGCCCTGGCTCGGATCTCCATCACCGTCACGTTGGGGTTGTCGTCGATCCACATCGGCGCGCTCGAGAGGCGGCCCATGGCCCTGGTGATCGCGTCCCAGTCCTCGTCGCCCAGCCGGCCGTCGCGCATTTTGGTCGAGTCGATCCGGGCTTCGGCGCACAGCAGGCGCTGGGTCAGCTCCATGTGGCCCATCTCCAGCGAGAACACCAGCACCGGTCGTTGCCCCCTGATCGCCGCGTGGGAGGCCATGCCCAGCGCGAACGAGGTCTTGCCCATCGACGGTCGGCCACCGACCACGTACAGGGAGCTGGGCTGCAGCCCCGAGAGCAGCTTGTCGAGATCCTTGTAGCCGGTCTCGGTGCCGGTGATCGACCCGCCGTGCTCGTAGAGCTCTTCGAGACGGTCCAGCGTCCCGTCCAGCAGTGCCGACAGCTGGAGGGTGTTGTCGCCGACCTGGCCCTGGGCTACCTGGTACATCAGGTTCTCGGCCCAGTCCACTGCCTTGGTCACGTCGTCGGGACGCCCGTAGCCCAACTCGGCGATCTCGCCGGCCACCTCGATCAGCCGGCGCAGCGTGTGGTTCTCGTGAACGATGCGGGCATAGGAGGCCGCGTTCGACGTCGCCGGCGTGTTCATCTGCAGCGACAGCAGACCGTCCAGCCCGCCGATGGCTTCCAGCGTGCCGCTGCGCTCGAGCACCTCGGCCACCGTCACCGCGTCGGCCGGGTCCCCCGCGCCGTAAAGATCCCGGACGGCCTCGAACACACGGGCATGCGCCGGACGGTAGAACTGCTCGGGCGCCACCGTCTCGAGTGCGTCGGCTATGGCGTCCCGCGACAGCAGCATCGCGCCCAGCAGGGACTCCTCGGCCACCAGGTTGTGGGGCGGAACGCGGATGTCACGCCGCTCACCGCCCGAGGAGGCGCCCGCCTTCTGCCACTGCGCAGTATCGGTAACGCTCAAATGCCTACCCCCGCAGACGTGCCCGCCGTGACATCACGACGGTAACGGCCGGGTACGACACCGGCTTGGACCATCAGTGGAGAGGCTTGTGGATCTTGCGCTACGGCGGGGGATGCACCTCTGGATCTTGAGGCGTATGTGTGGAAGCCTGTGGGCAGTCCGCCCCGCCTCTATTCCTCGGCGGTCACCTCGACGGTGACGGGCACCTCCACGTCGGCGTGCAGGTGAAACAGCACCGTATGGGAGCCGATTTCCCGGATCGGAGTCTCGAGCATCACCGCCGCGGGGTCGACCACCGCGCCTACCTGCGACTCGACCGCGGCCGCGATGTCGTCCGGCCCGACCGATCCGTAGAGATGGCCGGACTCCGCGGCTCGCGCCGCGACCGACAGCACTGCCGGCGCCAGACGCACGGCTATCTCCTCCGCGTCGGCCCGGTCGGCCGCCCTGCGCAGGGCGGCGCTGCGCCGCATGGCCTCGGCCTGCCGTTCCGCGCCGGGGGACGACTTGAGCGCCAGACCCTTGGGAACGAGGTAGTTGCGAGCGAAGCCTGCGGCCACGTCGCAGACGTCCCCTTTGCGGCCAAGCCCCTCTACGTCGGCTCGCAGGACGACCTTCACGCCTGCTCCTCCTCGCTGACGAGCGGAGCTTCGGCCTCAGCGCCCTCACCAGCCACCGCGGAGTCGTCCACGTCGGTCTCGACGTCCTCGCCAGCGCCTCCCGGAGGGGGACCGGAGGGACGCGGCGCCGGACCGGCGGCACGGCCCCGGCCGTCGCGCTCCTTGTTCTGGCGCTGGGTCGTGACCCGGTTCGAGTAGGGCACGAGCGCCATCTCCCGAGCCAGCTTGATCGCATCGGCGACGAGCTTCTGCTGCTGAGCGCTGTTGCCCGTGACCCGCCGGGCCCTGATCTTGGCCCGCTCGGACATGAACTTCCTGAGCAGCTTCTCGTTCTTCCAGTCGACGTAGGTGATCTGTTCCGTGGTGAGGAAGCTCACCTTCTTCTTCGCTCGCCGGCTGTTGTCGCGGCTCTTGCCCCGCACCTTGGTCTTGGCCACCTTGCAGTCTCCTCGTCTGAGTATCGGCTAGCCCGCTCGGCCTTGGAAGCCGCTCGGCCTCTTTAGAACGGCTCGTCGTCGGCCGAGGACGAGCCCTGCGGATGGCTGTCGCCCCGGCCAGGCGCCTGTCTCGGACCGCTGTCGCCGCGATCACCGCGAAAGTCGCCCCCGCGGCCGCCGCCACCGCCGCCACCGCGATAGTCGCCCCCGCCGGAACGCTCGTTCTTGGTCACCGCGGCGGTGGCCCACTTCAGGCTGGGGGCCACATCGTCGGCAAGAATCTCCACCTTCGAACGCCGGTCGCCCTGGTCGTTCTCCCAGCTCCTCTGCTGGAGAGTGCCGTAGACGACCACGCGAGAGCCCTTCCTGAGCGACTCGGCGACGTTCTCGGCAAGCTGGCGGAAGCACGTGACGTCGAAGAACGACACCTCGTCCTCCTGGTCCTGGCGCCTGCGATTCCAGGCCAGGCCGAACGAGGCGATGGCCATTCCGGACTGCGCGAAGCGCAGCTCGGGGTCGCGGGTCACGTTGCCCACGACAGTCACGGTGTTGTCGAATCCCATGAGGAACCTCCGGATCTCAGCCGGCTGCAGCCGGCTCGGCCTCCGCGAGCAGACCGCGGCGCTCGGCCTCGGCGTCGGGAAGGCGGAACAGTTTGTGGCGGACGATGTCGTCCGCGAGCCGCAGCCGCCGCTCGGTGTCGGGAAGACCGGCCGTTGCCGTCACGATCTCCCACACCACATAGGTGCCCTCGGTCTTGTGATCGATCTTGTATGCGAGCTTCCGCCGGCCCCAGTTGTCAGTGGACTTGATCGTCCCGCCCTCGCCGACCACCAGGTCGGCGACATTGGAGACCACCGCGTCCACGCCATCGGGTGAGACGTCGGAGTCGATGATGATCATCAGTTCGTAGGCCCGCAGCACGGGCGATCACCTCCCTACGGATCCGGCGCTGCCGGAGCCCCTCGACGGGGCAGGGTTCATTGCTGGGCCGAACCGCTCGGAATCCGACAAGCGAGCCCGAGCTGGATCAGCGAGTGGTGCGCAGGGTATCGGCGGTGCGGTCCATCCCAACCGCTGGCGCCATCCCCAGAGGTCCACAGGACCATCCCCAGGGACGATCCCTGCCGGCGACCGCCGTCTCAGCGTCAGAGTTCGGGAATCCCCAGCGCCGCCAGTTCGGTCTCCGAGAGGTGGTAGGACTCCTGCGGCGCCGGGAACGCGCCCGACCGCACGTCGGAGGCGAAGCGCCGCAGCGCATCGGTCGCCAGGGTGTCGAGGTCGGCGTAACGGCGCACGAATTTCGGCGCGAGCCGGGTCTCCAGTCCCAGCAGGTCGTGAAAGACGAGAACCTGCCCGTCGCAATGGGGACCGGCCCCGATGCCGATCGTCGGTATGTCGACCGCGTCGGTGACCATCTCCGCCACCTGGACCGGCACGCCCTCCAGCACCAGCGAATAGCAGCCGGCGTGGGCCAGGGACTTGGCCGCCTGCACCAGCCGCCGGGCCGCCTCGGCCTGCCGGCCCTGGACCTTGAAGCCGCCCATGGCGTGCACCGACTGGGGGGTGAGGCCGATGTGGCCCATGACCGGTATCTCGGCGTCGCGGATGCGCTCGATCATCGGCAGGCGCTTCCGGCCTCCCTCCAGCTTCACCGACTGAGCGCCCGCCCTGATGAGCGTGGCCGCGTTGCGCACGGTCTCGTCGGGCGAGACGTGGTAGCTCATCCATGGCAGGTCGGCCACGATGTGGGCCGAGGGCTTGGCCCGGGCCACGGCCGCGGTGTGGTGGGCCATGTCGTCGACGGTCACCTGCAGGGTGTCGTCGTAGCCCAGCACGACCATGGCGACAGAGTCGCCGACCAGGATGAGGTCGGCGCCGGCCTGGCTCGCCACCCGGGCCCCCGGGGC
>JAGWAO010000040.1:18169-18522 GCA_021296315.1 Acidimicrobiia bacterium
GTCGTGATGCAGCGGCCGTGCTTGGGCAGGCGCGATCCGAACACGTAGGTCACCTCGACCAGGCCCTCCGTGTCGCAGATCGGACACGAGCGGTCGGTCGGCTGCCCGCAGAACTCGGCGTTGCGCTGGAGCTCGCGCTGCGCGTCGCACACCTCGTGGCGGCCGAGTTGACCCGACCGCAGGGACCTCAGCGTGGCCGCCCGGGCGAGCCGGTAGTCCACGGCCGCGGCCACCGGTTGGCTCGGTGCAGAGGCCCGGCCGGTGGTCGCCAGCTTCGAGGAACTCGGCTTCACGCTCCCGAACAGTAGTCCGACGCCTGCCAGCGTCGCAGGGCTTCTGTCGCCTCGACCTTG
>JAGWAO010000040.1:18575-19147 GCA_021296315.1 Acidimicrobiia bacterium
GACAGGCCCAGCGCGGCCATCACCTCGTCGCCGTCGAGCGGAAGTTCGGGACGGTCGACGTTCTCGGTGCGCCGGAGTTCGGCCAGCGTCGCCGCGAAGCTGTCCAGCCCGACCCGCGACTCGCCCAGAGCGGTGGCCACAGCCCGGCTGAAGGCCAGGGTCTCATCCACCGGCACCGGACACCCGTACACGAGCCGGCGCACTTCCTGCGGGCTGCTACCCGCACCGGCCAACTCGAGGCGCGCCCCGACCAGGCCGGCCGCGGCCGAGACCAGCGCATTGGAGCCGCGCAGACCGCGCAGGCAGGCAGCCGCCGTCTCAGTCGTGTGGCGAACGAACAGCGAGGCCCACCGGGGAGCCGGCTCCGGCGAAACCGCGGCCGCGACCCGGCCCACCTCTGCGGGGTCGCGGTGAGCAATGTCGGCGAGGACCCGCTCGATGAGACCGGTACCGAACAGGAACCCGAAGCCGTCCGACGGGTCGTCGAGCAGCAGCAGCTTCTCGAACTCGTCGCGGACCCGCTCGACCGCCACGATCTGCAACCTGGCGCCCATGTGCGCAACCGCCTCCAC
>JAGWAO010000040.1:19232-20580 GCA_021296315.1 Acidimicrobiia bacterium
GTGCGCAGGAGGCGAGCGGCCAGATCCTGGCGGCCGCCGTGGGGATCGAGGAGTCTCCCGTCGGCCGCGTCGACGGCCATGGCGTTGACCGTGAAGTCGCGGCGGGCGAGATCCTGCTCGACGTCGTCGCCGAAGGTCACGGTGGGCTTGCGCGAGTGCGGGTCGTAGCGCTCAGCTCGGTGGGTGGTGATCTCGAAGGCCTGCCCGTCCACCACGCAGCCGATCGTGCCGAACCGCTCCCCCTGGGCCCACACCGACGTGGCCACGCGGTCCACGATCCGGCGCACGTCCGGGGGTCGGGCGTCGGTGGTGCAGTCAAGGTCCGCGTCGGCGAGGAACCGGCCGGCCACCGCCTCGCGCACGACTCCGCCCACGAGGTACAGCCGGTGTCCGGCCGCGGCGAACAGCCGGGCCAGGCCCGAGGAGGCCGCCAGGGCAGCGGACAGCGCGTCCGGGGCTGCCGTGCTCATCGGTTCCCGTCGAGGGCCGAGAGGCGGGCCGCAGCCTCGACGACCTCCATCCCGGGCCCGGCGCCGCTGGCGGGCTCGGGGTGCAGGTCGAGGCCCAGCAGTGCGCCGGCCACCGCGTAGGACGAGGCCCTGGTGGCATCCAGGTCGTAGCCGCCCTCGAGAACGGCCACCGTTCGGGGTGCCAGCGCCATGAGCCGGCGAACGAAGTCGCCGTAGTCGGACGCCGAGTAGCCGAGGCCGGTGAGGGGATCGGCTCGATGCCCGTCGTAGCCGGCGGAGATCAGCATCCAGTCGGGGGCGAACCGCTCCACTGCGGGCACGATCACCTCGTCGAGGGCGGCCCGCGCGGTGTTGCCGGTGGCGCCGGGCGGCAGCGGCACGTTGACCGTGCAGCCCTCCCCCGCTCCGGCGCCCCGCTCGCCGAGCGCGCCGGTGCCCGGATACAGCGGGTACTGGTGGATGGAGGCGTACAGCACGTCGTCACGATCCCAGAACACGTCCTGGGTCCCGTTGCCGTGATGGGCGTCGACGTCCACGATGGCCACCCTCTGGCCGTCGGCTGCCAGCAGCGCGGCTGCCACCGCCACCGAGTTGAACAGGCAGAAGCCCATCGATGTGGACGGTGTGGCGTGGTGCCCGGGCGGACGCACTAGGCAGTAGGCCTCCGAATCACCGCGTGCGGGACCGCTCGACTCGGTGCCGGCCGCCAGCTGCTCCACCGCCGAGAGCACCGCTCCGGCCGCGAGCCGGGCCGCGTCGAAGCTGGCCGGCCCCATGGCGGTGTCGGCGTCGAGGTGGCCCCCGCCGTGCTCCGCGATGGCGGACACCCGGTCGATCATGGCCGCGGAGTGCACCAGCTCGAGTTCGTCCCGTTCGGC
>JAGWAO010000040.1:20950-21351 GCA_021296315.1 Acidimicrobiia bacterium
ATCGGCTCGGCGCGATTCCGTGTGGGTTCCTGGCAGGGTGCCGCCGATGTGGCCTACCTCGCCGTCGCGTCGGCACCCACGACGCTGGCGCCCTGGGTGCTAGCCGAGATGCGGGACCGGCTCCACGACCACGGATACCGCGCCGTCGTGACCGCGGCTCTGGGCCCCCGTGAGCGCGACGCGCTGATCGGCGCCGGGTTCGACGTCCGCTCCGAGCTCGCGACCCTCAGCTGCGATCTGGGCACCGAGATGCCCGGGCTCGTGAACCTGCGGGGGCGCACCCGCCGCGGCCGGTGGCGCGACCTGGACGTCGTACTGCAGGTCGATGCCGCGGCCTTCGCTCCGTTCTGGCGCCTCGACGCCGACGGGATCCGCGAGGCTCGCACGGCCACACCGTCGAG
>JAGWAO010000040.1:21527-21898 GCA_021296315.1 Acidimicrobiia bacterium
ACGAGCGAGCGATACGCCTCTACCAACGCTGCGGGTTCTCCACGGCACCCGACCGGCTCGCAGTCCTGTACCGCGACCTGACATGAGAAGGGCGATCGGCCAGCGGCTCGCGCCCGCGGTCACGGCGTTGTGCCTGGCGGCATCGGCCTGGGCCGCCTGCACCCCACCGGCGGGCGCTCAGACCACCGAAGAGGACCAGGCCGCGGAAGTCCTGACCATTGAGGACCTGACCGCCGAGGCGATCGTCGACATGATCGGCGTCGATCTCATCGGCCAGACACCGGCAACGCCCACCTCGCCGGCCGCCATCCATATCCATGTCGCCGAGGAACTGTGGAATGCACGCCTACTGAGGGCCCGCCTGTATGCGC
>JAGWAO010000041.1:0-15038 GCA_021296315.1 Acidimicrobiia bacterium
CGGCAGTAGGGTGGCCGCGATGGCGGAATCGGCGATCCTGGAGGGCCTGAACCCGGCCCAGTACGAGGCGGTCACCCATACTGGCGGGCCGCTTCTGGTGGTGGCCGGCGCGGGGTCGGGCAAGACCCGCGTGCTCACGCATCGCGTTGCCCATTTGATAGAGGATCACGGCCTGTCGCCGTTCGAGATCCTGGCCATCACCTTCACCAACAAGGCGGCCGGCGAGATGCGCCACCGCGTCGGCGGCTTGGTGGGACCGGTGGCCGAGAGCATGTGGGTGTCGACGTTCCACGCGGCCTGCGTGCGCATACTGCGCCGCGACGCGGCCTACATCGACTACCCGAGCCGCTTCACCATCTACGACCAGGGCGACGCGGTGCGCCTGTGCGGCTACGTGCTGCGGGATCTGAACCTCGACCACAAGCGGTTCCCGCCCCGTTCGATCCACGCCGCCATCTCCGCGGCCAAGAACGACAACATCGGCGCGGCGGAGTACGCCGAGCGGGCCTCCAACATCTTCGAGCGGCGCATCGCCGAGGTGTTCACCCACTACCAGCGCCGCCTGGCTTCGGCCGCAGCCATGGACTTCGACGATCTGCTCTTGCGCACGGTCGAGCTGTTCCGGAACTGTCCGGAGGTGCTGGAACGCTGGCGGCAGCGCTTCGCCCATGTGCTGGTGGACGAGTACCAGGACACCAACCCGGTGCAGAACGAGCTGGTGATCAGCCTGGGGGCCGAGAGCCGCCAGGTCACCGCGGTGGGAGACGCCGATCAGTCGATCTACGCCTTTCGTGGCGCCGACATCCGTAACATCCTCGAGTTCGAGCGGGCCTTCGACGATGTCCGCATCGTGGTGCTGGAGCAGAACTACCGCAGCACCCAGAACATCCTCGACGCGGCCAACGCGGTCATCGTCAACAACGCCGGGCGCAAGCCCAAGGACCTGTGGACCGACCGGGGATCGGGACCCGGCATCGTCCGCTACCACGCCGACAACGAGGAGGACGAGGCCCGCTACGTGGTCAGCGAGATCGTCCGGCGCCGCGACGACGAGCAGATGCGCCTGTCCGAGATGGCGGTCTTCTACCGCACCAACGCCCAGTCCCGGGCGGTGGAGGAGCAGCTGGTCAAGGCCGAGATCCCCTACCGGCTGGTGGGCGGCACCCGCTTCTACGACCGCCGGGAGGTGCGCGACGCCATGGCCTACCTCAAGACGGTCGCCAATCCCGGCGACGAGGTGAGCGTGAAGCGGGCACTGGGCGTGCCCAAGCGGGGTGTGGGCGCCACGTCGGTGGCCAAGATCGACGCCTACGCCGCGGACTCCGGGCTCACCTTCTACGAGGCCCTCCGTCACTGCGGCGAGGCCGGCGTCGCCGGGCGGTCGGCCGCGGGCGTCCGGCAGTTCTGCACGCTCATCGACGACGTCGCTTCCCTGGAGGCGTCGCCGGCTGCGGTGTTCCAGGAACTCTTGGAACGCTCCGGATACCTGGACGAGCTGCGTTCCGAGAAGTCGGTCGAGGCCGACGGCCGCCTGGAGAACCTGGCCGAGCTGGTGGGAGTGGCCGGCGAGCACGACACCCTCGACGATTTCCTGGAGGCGGTGGCGCTGGTGGCCGACACCGACGACCTGGCCGACGCCGGCTCCGACGACTCCGCGGTCACGCTCATGACCCTGCATTCGGCCAAGGGCCTCGAATATCCCGACGTGTACGTGATCGGGATGGAGGACGGCGTGTTCCCCCACATCCGGGCCTTGGGCGATCCCCACGAGTTGGAGGAGGAGCGCCGGCTCGCCTACGTCGGGATCACCCGGGCCATGCGCCGGCTCACCCTCACCCACGCCTGGAGCCGGCTGCTGTACGGCAGCCGGCAGTACAACCCGCCGAGCCGGTTCCTCAAGGAGATCCCCGACGAGCTGGTGCAGGCCGTGGACGGCTCCCGGGTGGTGCGCAGCCGCTACTACAGCCGCAGCCGACGTGAGCGCAGCCTCGACCGGCGGTCGGCCAACCGCGACGAGATCGTGGAGCGGGCCATCGACGCTGGCCGCCGGCCCGCACCCACCCCGTCGGGTGCCGACCGCCTGGGCTTCAAGGTGGGGGACGACGTGCGCCACGCCCAGTGGGGCGAGGGCGTCATCGTCGACATCTCCGGTTCTGGGGACGACACGGAGGCTTCGGTGCGGTTCCCGGAGACCGGCGAGAAGCGCCTCCTGCTGTCCTGGGCCCCACTCGAGAAGATCTAGCGGGCCCCGAGCCCAAATCGATGCGGATTGTGGCCCTATGGGGGCGTTTCTGGCATCGATTTCGGCGGGCTGCCGCTGCTTCAGGCGTCGTGGACCGCGATGCGGAGGCGCTTGTTGGCCTTGCCCTTCGACTCGGTCTTGACCACCTCGAAGCGGCCGACCCCGCCGGTGGAGGGAAGATGGGTGCCGCCGTCGGCCTGCTTGTCGAGCCCGACGATGTCGACCACCCGGATCTCCTGCACCGACTCGGGTATCAGGTTGACCTTGGTGCGAATGAGATCGTCGTCGGCCAAGGCCTCGGCCCGGGGCCGGAACGAGATCTCGATGGGGCGGTCGGCCGCGATCTCGGCGTTGACCAGTTCGGTGACCCGGTCTGCGAATCCCTCCGGCAGGGGGTCGAACTCGAAGTCCATGCGGGCCGACAGGGGGGCCATGTTGCCGCCGGTCACCGACACGCCCCAGGTGTTGTAGATCACCCCGCACAGGATGTGCAGAGCGGTATGGGTGCGCATCAGGGCGTGACGGCGCTCCCAGTCGAGTTCTCCGTGGACCGGTGTGCCCACGGTCGGGACGTCCTCTCCTTCGAGGGTGTGCCACACCACGCCGTGGCCCCTCACGTCGGTCACCGTCGCCCGGCTGCCGTGGAAGCTGAGCGTGCCGGTGTCGTGGGGCTGGCCGCCGCTGGTCGCGTAGAACGCGGTGGCGTCGAGGGCCACCCTCCCGTCGCCGTCGACAGCGACGACGGTTGCGTCGAAGGCCCGGCACTGGGCGTCGCGCAGGAATATCCGGTCGGTGGGGTTCACGTCAGCCATTTCGGCCTCCCAGTGCGGCAAGTCAGCGGTGAATGCCCGCTCTTGTTCGCTTCGCTCACGGGCCGCTCGGGCCACGGCCTCGCTCACCTCCCCGCCAAGGTTCTCACGGATCGCGGCCTATCCGCTCGGCCTCTGGGTCAATGTCGACCCGGACGTCCCCGTCCACGACGGCCACGCCGAAATGGCGCAGACCTGTGCCGGCGGCGTCCACGAGATCGTCGGGGTCGCAGGTGTTGACGAATCCAGCCTGCTCGGCCTGCCACTCGAAGAAGCAGTCCCGGCTCTGGCCGGGCCGCCGGGCCTCGAAAGCCAACCATCCCGACTCCGGGTCGTCACCGAGATGCTGCAGGATGATGTCGAGTTCGCCGTCGGCCACGTCACCGAACAGGATCGGCCCTCGATCGGCGATCTCGGCACTGATCCGGCCGGTCTCCATGTCGCGGAAGTCGCGGTCGCCGAGGCGGATCTCCACGTCGGTACCGCCCCGGGTCAGCAGCAGTGCTCCCAGGACCAGGCCCAGCGCGACCACCACCCCGGCCAGGCCAACCACGACGACGGTGCGCAGGTCCGGCCGGGGTCCGCTGGAAACAGGCATCGTGGCCTAGTATCGCCGCCCGTGGATCTCTTCGAGCATCAGGGCAAGGAACTGTTCGCCCGGTACGGACTTCCGGTGCCGGTGGGCGAGGTGGCGTTCTCGCCGGACGAGGCCGTGGCCGCGGCCTCCAGACTCGGGCTGCCGGTGGTGGTGAAGGCCCAGGTCCACACCGGAGGGCGGGGCAAGGCTGGCGGTGTGAAGCTGGCCGCCGACCCCGACGCCGTGCGCCAGTGCGCTGCCGACATCCTGGGCCTTGACATCTCGGGCCACATCGTGCACCGCCTCTGGATCGAGCAGGCCTCCGACATCGCCGAGGAGTACTACGCCAGCTTCACCCTCGACCGATCGGCCCGCACGCACCTGGGGATGCTGTCGGTTGAGGGCGGCGTGGAGATCGAGACGGTGGCCGCCGGCGATCCCGATGCCATCGCCCGCATCCACATCGATCCGGTGGACGGTCTGTCAGAACAGTCCTGCCGCCAGTGGGTGCGAGCGGCTCGCATCCCTGAAGCCGTGGCCGACGCCGTGGCCGACGCCCTGGAGATCCTGTACCGCGCCTACGTGGACGCCGACGCCGATCTGGTGGAGGTGAACCCGCTCATCGTCACCTCCGCGGGCGACGTCGTGCTGCTCGACTCCAAGGTCACCCTGGACGCCAACAGCACCTTCCGCCACGACGACTACGCCCAGTACGACGCCACCCAGCCCCGAGATGAGCGCGAGCAGGCCGCCCACGCCAAGAGGCTGCAGTACGTGGGCCTCGACGGCTCGGTGGGGGTGATCGCAAACGGAGCGGGTCTGGCCATGAGCACCGTGGACGTCGTCAACCAGGTGGGGGGCAGTCCCGCCAACTTCCTCGACATCGGCGGGGGCGCCAACGCCGAGGTCATGGCGGGCGCGCTGGAGGTCATCAACAACGATCCCGCGGTGCGGGCCATCCTGATCAACATCTTCGGAGGCATCACCCGGGGCGAGGAGATCGCCAACGGCATCGTCGAGGCCACCGGGCGTGTCGACATCGACTCGCCCATCGTGGTCCGCCTCGACGGCACCAACGCGGCCGAGGGCCGCGCACTGCTGGAGCCCCACCTGAGCGGTGAGCTGATGATGGAGCCCACCATGCTGGACGCCGCCCGCCGGGCGGTGGAGCTGGCCGGCACCGGCGGTGGAAAGGTGCAGCCGTGAGCATCTTCGTTGACGAGAACACCCGGGTGGTGTACCAGGGGCTCACCGGCTCGCAGGGCCGCTACTACGGCCTGCTCAACCGGGACTACGGCACCCAGGTCGTGGCTGGCACCAACCCTCGCAAGGCCGGCACCGATGTGGACGGCGTGCCCGTCTTCGCCACCGTCGCCGAGGCCGCGGCAGCCACCGGCGCCACCGTGAGCTGCGTGTTCATCCCCGCGCCCGGGGTGCCCGGCGCGGTGCTGGAGGCGGCGGAGGCAGCAATGGAGCTGGTGGTCGTCATCACCGAGGGGGTGCCCGCCCACGACGAAGCGTTCGTGTTCAACAAGCTGAGGCGCGACCATTCCGGCGTTCGCCTGCTCGGTCCCAACTGTCCGGGAGTCATCAGCCCCGGCAAGTGCAACATCGGCATCACCGCGGGACACATCGCCCTGCCGGGCGGGCCGGTGGGCATCGTCAGCCGCTCGGGCACGCTGACCTACCAGGCGCTCTATGAGCTCAAGCAGCAGGGGATCGGGGTGACGACCTGCGTGGGCATCGGCGGCGACCCGGTGCCCGGAACGACTTTCGTGGACTGCCTGGCCGCCTTCGAGGCCGACCCGGAGACCCGAGCGGTGATGATGATCGGCGAAATCGGCGGATCGGCCGAGGAGGCGGCGGCCGCCTTCATCGCCGAGCACATGACCAAGCCGGTGGCCGCCTACGTAGCCGGGGTCACCGCGCCGCCCGGCAAGAAGATGGGCCATGCCGGCGCCATCGTGTCGGGAGGCAAGGGGACAGCCGCGGCCAAGATGGAGGCTCTGACCGCGGCCGGGGCCAGGGTGGGCCAGAATCCCACCGAGGCCGGCGAATTGATGGTGGAGATCGTCGCCGCCCTATAGACATGGCCGCGATGGATGCACCGCCGCGGGCGCTGATCTCTGTCTACGACAAGACGGGCGTGGTCGAGTTCGCCGCGGGACTGGTCGAGCTGGATTGGGAACTGATCGCCAGTGGGGGCACGGCCCGAGTGCTCGGCGCCGCGGGACTGCCGGTGGTGGATGCGGCCGACTACACCGGCTCGCCGGTCATGCTGGGGCACCGGGTGGTGACCCTCCATCCCCGTATCCACGGCGGGATCCTGGCTGATCGGGACGACCCCGACCACAGGGCCGACTTGGAGGCCAACGGCATCGATCCGATCGATCTTGTGGTGGTGAACCTCTACCCGTTCGAGGCGTCGCCCGGAATCGAGACGATCGACATAGGCGGCCCGGCGATGGTTCGGGCCGCGGCCAAGAACCATGCTCACGTGGGAGTGGTGGTGGACCCGGTCGACTACCAGGCGGTCCTGGATGAACTCCGCTCGGAGGTGCGCCTTCCGGCGTCCACTCGCCTCCGGCTGGCTCGCAAGGCGTTCGCCCACAGCGCGGCGTACGAGGCCGCGATCGCCGGCTGGTTCGACGCCGGGGACGAGTCAGACGAGCCTGGCCTGCCGGGGGTGATCCGGCTGGAACTCGAGCGGGCTCAGACGCTGCGCTACGGCGAGAACCCCCACCAGCAGGGCGCCCGCTACCGCACCCGGGGAACACCCGGGTTCTTCGACGGCGTGACCCAGCACGGCGGCCCCGTGCCGAGCTACCTGAACTTGATGGATGCCGCGGCGGCATGGCGTTTGGCCCACGACCTGGGCGGGGGACCGGCCGCGGTGATCGTCAAGCACGCCAACCCGTGCGGAGCCGCCGTTGCCGAAGATCTGGCCACTGCCTACTCCAGAGCCTTCGACTGCGATGCTCGCAGCGCCTTCGGCGGGGTGGTGGCGGTCAACACCGTGATCGACGAGGCCACTGCCGACGCCATGGTCGCCGCGGCCCAGTCCGACGTGGTGATCGCCCCCGGCTACGCCGACGGTGTGATCGAGCGGCTGGCCGCCCGCCGGGCCAATACGCGCCTGCTGGAGGCGACCGGCGGCGCTACCAGTGAAGCGGACTGGGAACTGCGAACGCTCGGCCCGGGCGACGACTTCTTGGTGCAGACGCCCCGCCGGCTGGAGGCCGACCCGGCCGGCTGGCAGGTTGCAACGGTCCGGCAGCCCACCGACGGGCAGCGGGCTGACGCGGCGTTCGCCTGGCGGGTGTGCGCCCACACCAGCTCCAACGCGATCGTGCTGGCCCGCGACGGCACGGCCTGGGGGATAGGCGCCGGTCAGCAGAACCGGGTCGAAGCAGGGCAGTTGGCCGCGACCAAGGCCGCCGGCCGGGCCGCGGGCGGCGCCTGCGCCAGCGACGGCTTCTACCCGTTCGCCGACGGCATCCACGCCGCGGCCGACGCCGGCGCCGCAGTGGTTGTCCAGCCCGGAGGCTCAGTCAACGACGCCGCGGTCATCGCTGCCGCCGACGAGCGCGGTGTCGCGATGCTCTTCACCGGAGAGCGCCAGTTCCGCCACTGACCTCCAGATCTGCCTATCCGCCGCGGCGGCGGGTGCGGCGTCGGGCCAGGCGGTCCTCGGTTCCAGGCGTCGTAGACGGGGACGCGAGCTCGACGTCGGGCGGGGGCTGGTCGCCCCGAAGGACCGCGGCGATCTTGGCGGTGTGGGCCGGGGTGCTGCCGCAGCAACTGCCGATCACGGCCACTCCCGCGGCCCGGGCCCGGTAAGCGTGGGCGGCCATCACCTCCGGGGTGCCGTCGTAGACGAGCGCATCGCCGCTCCACACCGGCACGCCCGCGTTGGGCTTGGAGACCACCGGTGTCGCTGCCGCCGCTATCACCATGGCGATCACGGCCGATTCGGTGTCGGCGACGTTGTTTCCGCAGTTGGCTCCCATGGCGGCCAGGCCCAGCCCGTCCAGCCGCTCGGCCAGTTCGGTGCCGGTGACGCCCATCATGGTGCGTCCTGCCGTGTCGAAGCTCATGGTCGCGGTGACGGGCAGGTCGCAGGCCGAGCGGGCCCCCCGAACCGCGGCCTCCACTTCGTCAAGGTCGCTCATCGTCTCGATCCACAGCGCATCCGCGCCGCCTGCCGCCAACCCCTCCGCCTGCTCGGCGAATGCGGCCTGGCAGCCCGCGGCCGACATGTTGCCCAGAGGCTCCAGCAGCTCGCCGGTCGGCCCCATCGAGCCGGCCACCAGCACTGCCCGACCCGTTCGCTCAGCCTCAGCGTCGGCTTCGATGCGGGCGTTGCGGGCCGCGGCCGTGTTGAGTTCCACCACCCGGTCCTGGAGATTGTGCAGGGCCAGACGGAAGCGCGTCCCTCCGAAGCTGTTGGTCACCACCAGGTCGGCTCCGGCCTGCAGGTAGGCTCGGTGGATGGCCCGCACTTGCTCGGCGTGGTGCACGTTCCAGGCCTCGGGGGGATCGCCGGCGCTGAGGCCCACCGCGAAGAGTTGGGTGCCCATGGCCCCGTCGGCCACCAGGTAGCCCTTGGCGGCCAGGAGTTCACTCATGGACACGGTCACGAACCGCGGTCCGGCATGTTGCGAGGTCCTCTCGTCGTACGCGGCCAAGCGTGGCCACCGGTCGCCACGGTAGCGCCCGATCCCTTCGGCTCGGATGCCCCTGGAGGCCGAGCGGGTCGGTGGGCCAATCCGGCCCATACGGGCGAGGCCGTGGCCCGAGCGACCTGTGAGGGGAGCGAACAAGAGCGGGAGTGACACCGCTGCGACACGACGGGCTCACACCTGCTCGCGCTCGCTCAGCGCCGGTACCCTGACGGGCCATGACACTCGCTCCCTCCCGGTCGGCCCGGATCGACTCCGGCGTTGAGATTGAGATCACACCGGTGGCTGGGGCCCTGGGCGCGGAGGTCGGCGGCCTCGATCCGGCCCGTCTCGACAAGCACGCCGCGGCGGTGCTGCGCGACGCCCTCGACGCACATCTGGTGCTGTTCCTGCCGGGCCTTCACCCCACTGTCGAGCAGCTGCGAGACATCGGCGCGCTGTTCGGCGAGCTTGAGGTCCACCCCTACATCGACAAGGTCGACGAGGACACCCCCGAGGTGTGCGTGCTCGACACCTCGGCCACCCCCAAGGCCGACATCTGGCACACCGACGTCACCTACAGCCAGCACCCGCCCATCGCAGCGCTGCTGCACATGGTGCAGTGCCCGCGCGCGGGGGGCGACACCATGTGGATCAACTGCTACGAGGTGCACGACTCGCTGTCGGCGCCCATGCAGGCCTTCCTGGCCCGGTTGACCTGCATCCACGACGACGGCAAGCAGGGGTCGCTGCGGGCCGAGCATCCGGTGGTGCGGGCCCATCCCGGCACCGGTCGTCGCAGCCTGTACGTCAACAAGCAGCACGGCCGGCGCATCCCGCAGCTGTCCCGGCCCGAGAGCCAGGCCCTGCTGGGCTTCCTGTACCGCTGGCAGGAGCAGGTCAAGTTCAGCTGCCGCTGGCGGTGGTCGCCCGGCGATGTGGCCCTGTGGGACGAGCGGGTCACGCTGCACTCCATAGTCGACGACATCGACGACGTCGACGGCACCCGGGTGCTGCACCGGGTGACGGTGCTGGGCGACGACCCCCGGGCGCCCGAGGATGCCCCGACCTGGGATCGCCACCGCAGCGACAAGACAGCAGCCAGCGGCTTCTACGGCATGGCCGGCTTCGAGTTCTAGCGATCGCCTCGGCCACCTTGCCCGGCGTTCACGCTCAAGCAGCATGCGCACATGATCCCCGGCAGGCGGCAGCGACGCCTGCTGGCCTGATGCCTGCTCTTGGGAGTGCCAGTCAACGTGATCGAGCCAACCGAACCGGATGAGACGGACTCGAGGAAGCCGGCTCGAATCCTCCTAGCGTTCGAAGTTGATAGCCAGGTAGTAACCGGACTTGTCCTTCCTGCCCTGAGAGTCGCTGGTTGCCCGTAGCTGCGGTCAGCAAGGTTCTGGCTCCTATTGGAACTTGTCTTGATCTCGATCGACATGGTGTCGTCATCTACATAGTCGTCATCTACATAGTCGTCATCTACATAGTCGTCATCTACATAGTCGTCATCTACATAGTCGTCATCTACATAGACGGGGTCCTTATCGCCAGCGTCGGCATCGCGCTGCCAGACACCCGGGCGGAGACGCTCGAACTCAAGGGGTATGAGTTCGTGAAGAAGGAATCCGAGAATCTGCGGCCTAGGGAAGATATCCGTACCGATCTTGAACCCACTGCCAAGCGTTGACTCGAGAATCGAACCCCACGACTTGAGCACTACGGAGACCAGTTCGTCGAGATCTGCCGGGTGGGCGTCGATGAGATCCCGGGTCCTCTCGGCCCAGGCCTCTTGGTCAATTCCGACGTACGGCGAGAAATTGGGCTTGATCCGTGGTTGCCGGGACCGGCGGGTCACCGCACGTCGGCGTATTCGCGGCTCGATCGCCAAGTCGTTCTCCTAGCGGCTGGTTTGATAGGAGTCTGACATGACATCTCGCCTGGCCAAGACCCGTCTGCATTGCCCGTCTGCATTGGAGGTAAGGTCCGAAGGTCTGAACCTTCGGAGACCGGTAGGTTGACGGGCTGTGCGGTTCGGCGTCTTCTACGAGCTCCAGATGCCCCGACCGTGGTCGGCGGACTCCGAGGAGCGGCTGCTGGCTGAGGCGCTGGAGCAGGTCGAGATCGCCGACGAGGTCGGCATCGATGTCGCCTGGGCGGTCGAGCACCACTTCCTGGAGGAGTACTCGCACTGCTCGGCTCCTGAGGTGTTCCTGTCGGCCTGCGCGGCCCGCACAAAGCGCATCCGGCTCGGCCACGGCATCCGCCAGGCGCCGCCCCCCTACAACCACCCGGCCCGCACCGCCGAGTGCATCGCCACCCTCGACCTGATCTCCGGGGGAAGGGTCGAGTACGGCATCGGCGAGGGTGCCACCCGGCTGGAACTCGGCGGGTTCGGCATCCCGGCCAAGCAGAAGCGGGCCATGAGCCTCGAGGCGGGCGAGCAGATCGCCAACATGATGGTCATGTCGCCCTACCCCGGCTACGAGGGCGAGTTCTTCTCCATGCCGTGCCGCGACGTCATCCCGAAGCCCGCCCAGAAGCCCCACCCGCCGATGTGGATTGCCTGCACCAACCGCACCACCATCGAGCTGGCCGCCCGCAGCGGTCTGGGCGCCCTGGCCTTCGCCTTCGTCGACCCGGCCGAGGCCCGCCATTGGGCCGACGTGTACTACGACATCATCCGCAGCGACGAGTGCGTGCCGCTCGGCCACAGCGTCAACGCCAACATCGCGGTGGTCACCGGGTTCTCATTGCACGAGGACCGGGCCGAGGCCATCCGGCGAGGCTTCGACGGGTTCCACTTCTTCGCCTACGCGCTGCGCCAGTTGGTGGTGCACCACACCCTCCCGGGCCACAGCGACATCTGGGACCGCTACGAGGCCCAGCGGGGTTCGGCACTCGAGGACGCGGTGGCCGCCGCGCTGGACGCCGGCGACGAGTACGCCGACACCATCGGCACCCCCGCCGACGCCGTCCGCTGGCTCGAGCAGGCCGAGGACGCCGGCGTCGACCACGTGATCTTCCTGCAGCAGGGCGGCAAGAACCGCCACTCCGACATCTGCGCAAGCCTGCGCCTGTTCGGATCCGATGTGCTGGGCGAGTTCACCGGTGGACGCGCCGAGCGTGAGGCGGCCAAGGCCACCGAGCTTGCGCCCTACATCGAGAAGGCACTGGCCCGCAAGGAGCGGATGCGCCCCCTGGAGCGCCATGAGATCCCGGTAGTGGAGGCATCCGCGGTTCACGCCGAGGTGCCGGCCAGCACCATCAGCTGACAGCGAGCGCGACAGAGGGAGACCTCGTCGCGCGGAAGTGGGGTATCTCCCGCTCTTGTTCGCTGCGCTCACAGTGGGGTATCTCCCGCTCTTGTTCGCTGCGCTCACAGTGGGGTGTTCGCTGCGCTCACAGTGGGGTATCTCCCGCTCTTGTTCGCTGCGCTCACAGTGGGGTATCTCCCGCTCTTGTTTGCTGCGCTCACGGGCCGCTCGGGCCACGGCCTCGCTCGGAGCCTCGGGAAGACCTCTGCGAATCGCTGCCCGTACGCTCGGGCTCTGGCCCGGAAATCGCGGCGCTGTTGCCGGAATCGCAACAATGGCCCGATTTTCTGGTCGGGCGATGTTCAGTGTCTGAGCAGCCGCGTCGAGCTTGGTAGGCGGGAACTCGCTAGACGAAGGAGCAGCAGCCGTGCAGATCGCACCGCCGGGACTGAAGGGCCTCGCCGTTGCCGACACGGTGCTCGGTGCGGTGCGGGGCGAGGAGGGCTTCTACCACTATCGCCAGCACAACGCGGCCGAGCTGGCCCGCACGCGCCCGCTGGAGGATGTCTGGACCCTGCAGATCGACGGGGCGCTGCCGCCTGACGTTGCCGCCATCGACGGCGGCCCCAACCGGACGCTGCCCGACGAGGCCGCGGAGATCGTGGACGGGGCCGCCACGCGGCTGCCCGATCCCATGGCGGTGCTGCGCGTGGGCCTGCTCGCGGTAGCAGCCCTCGAGGACCGGGGCCCGTTGCTGGACCGCACTGGCTTGCAGCGCCGCGACGACGCCCTGCGGCTGGCCGCTGTCGTGCCAACGGTGCTGGCCCGCCATCATCGCCGCCGGCGGGGTCTCGACCCGGTGGATCCCGAGGCCGAGCTCTCGCACTGCGAGGACTACTTGCGCATGACCAACGGCGTCCGGCCCGGCCCCATGGCGGCCCGAGCGGTGGAGCAGTACCTGGTGGCCACCCTGGATCACGGCTTCAACGCGTCGACGTTCACCAGCCGGGTCGTGGCCAGCACCGGCGCCGACATGGCCGGTTCGCTCGTGGCCGGGGTGGGGGCGCTCACCGGTCCGCTCCATGGCGGAGCCCCGAGCCGGGCCATCGAGATGATCGAAGGCATCGGCGAGCCCGAGCGGGCTGCGGACTGGGTGCGGACCCGCTTGGAGGCGGGCCACAAGATCATGGGCTTCGGTCATGCCGTCTACCGGGCCGCCGACCCCAGGGGCGTGGTTCTGCGGGCCGCGGCGGAATCACTCGGAGGTGAGCTCGTTGAACGGGCTGCCGCGATCGAGGCGGAGATCCTGCGAGTGCTGGCCGAGTGGCGTCCCGACCATCGCATTGTCACCAACGTCGAGTACTGGGCCGCGGTGGTGCTGGAGCTGGCCGGCCTGCCCAGAGACATGTTCACGCCGACGTTCGCCGTGAGCAGGTCGATCGGCTGGAGCGCCCATGTGCTCGAGCAGATCGGAGCGGGCAAGATCCTGCGCCCCAGCGCCCGCTACGTCGGCCCGGAGCCGATTCGATCCTGACCGTTTGCAAATAGCTTCGCGGTAAGGTATCTTCCAAGGAAGGTAACTTCCTGGGAAGCTAGACAGGCCTGTCGGCCGTGCGAGCCACGGCTGGTGCGAGGTCCGGAACCTCCGAGAGCGAGATGAGAAACATGACGGTCACCGAGGAGCGAGCGACGGCCTGTCCGGTGGACCACGGAGCGGCGCGATGCCCCGCCTCGGGCGTGAACCTGTGGGACTTCGACCTGTTCCAGCGCCAGGATCACCACGCGGTCCTGGAGCGTCTGCGAGAGACCGATCCCGGCATCCATTGGGTGGACGAGGGGGACAGGGGTTCCGGTTACTGGGCCATCACCCGCCAGGCCCATCTCAAAGAGGTCAACCGCCGGGCCGATGTGTTCTCGTCCGGTCACAGCGGCACGCAGATGCGCGACCCCGATCAGAGACTGAACGTGTCGGGCTTTGCGACCAACATGACGCTGATCGACATGGACCCGCCCCGTCACACCCGCTACCGCAAGCTAGTCAACCGGGGCTTCACCCCCCGCATGATCAGCCTGCTCGAGGACTACCTGCAGAATCGCACCGACATCATCCTGGACAACGTCGTCGAGAAGGGCCGCTGCGATTTCGTGCGCGACATCTCGGCCGAGCTGCCCCTGCAGGCCATCGCCGAGATGATGGGCATTGCCATCGAGGACCGGGCCAAGGTCTTCGACTGGACCAACGCCATGGTCGGCGGCGAGGACCCCGAGTTCGTCAAGAGCCGCGACGACATCCTCCAAGCCGCGGCAGAGCTGTTCGGCTACTCCCACCAGCTGCAGACCGAGCGCCGCAGCACACCTTCCGACGACATCGTCACCACGCTGCTGTCGGCCGACATCGACGGCCAGGCCCTCACCGAGCTCGAGTTCGACATGTTCTTCCTCGTCCTGTGCGTGGCCGGCAACGAGACCACCCGCAACTCGATCACCAGGGGGATGATGGCCTTCTTCGACTTCGGTGACCAGTGGGAGAAGTTCGTGTCCGACCCCGACCGCTACATGGAGACCGCGGTGGAGGAGATCGTGCGCTGGGCCAGCCCGGTTATGTACTTCCGTCGCCAGGCCCTGTCCGACTACGAGATCGATGGGGTGAAGATCACCGCGGGCGACAAGGTGCTCCTGTGGTACGTGGGCGCCAATCGCGATCCGCGTGCCTTTGAGGATCCTTGGCGCTTCGACATCGAGCGCACGCCCAACGACCACGTCGGCTTCGGTGGGGGCGGGCCGCACTACTGCCTGGGCGCCAGCCTGGCCCGCATGGAGATCCGCCTGATGTTCCGGGAGATCGCCCGCCGGATGCCCGACATCCACCTCGACGGCCGGCCCGACTTCCTGCGCTCCAACTTCATCGGCGGGGTCAAGCGCCTGCCAGTGGCCTACACGCCGTCGCCGTCGTACGACACCGTGCCGCTGCACCGCCTCGGCTCTGCGGCCGGCGTGTCGGGCACGGTCGGCTACGGCGGCCACGTGGAGCGCACCGCCTCCTGACGGAGTGACTCCTGGGCTCGGTTAGGCCGAGGCCGCCTGCACGAGCCAGTCGAAGACGGGGTCGCGGTCGCGGGAGTCCATCAGCTCGGGGTGCCACTGCACTCCCAGCCACGGCCGGCGACGCGACTCGATCACCTCGATGGCGCCGTCGTCGCTGCGCCCGGTTACGGAGTAGCCGCCGGCGAGATCGTCGATGGTCTGGTGGTGAAGCGAGTTGACCTGGATCGACGGACCGTACAGCGACGCGGCCAGCGAGCCCTCGGCGAGATCGACCCGGTGGATGATCGAGCCGGGAGGCTGGTCGTGGCGGGCGTGGGGGGCGACGTGCTGGTGCAGCGTGCCCCCGCCGTGCACGTTCAGCACCTGGATTCCCCGGCAGATGCCGAGCACTGGCTTCCCGGCGTCGGCCGCACCGTCGAGCAGGGCCATCTCGAACGCGTCGCG
>JAGWAO010000041.1:15054-18995 GCA_021296315.1 Acidimicrobiia bacterium
CCTGGCCGTAGCGGGCTGGATCGATGTCGGTTCCGCCGGTCAGCAGCAGCCCGTCGAGGCGGTCCGCGTATCGGGCAGGGTCCGCGCTGCCGGGCAGAAAGACCGGCAAGCCTCCCGCGGCGATCACCCCGCGGGCGTAGTCGCAGTAGTACACGTCCAAGTGCAAGTTCCGGAAGGTTTCGGGCTTCATGTTGAGTTCGCCCGCGGTCTTCGGCCGACCCGTGATGCCGATGAGCGGTTCGGTTGCCACGGGCGAGAGTGTATGTTCCGACATGCGGCCTCGGTGTCCTCAAGCGTCGGAGCGGCTGGGTTCGTTTGCCACGGGCGAGAGTGTAGGTTCCGACCGTGCCCGACCCGTCCCGCCGCCACGCGGTCGCGGGCGCCGTGGATGTGGATGGACCGCTGGCCTGGCGCGAGCAGGGCGCCGGCCAGGCTGTTCTGTTCCTGCACGGCCTCGGCGGCTCGCGCACCTCCTGGGAACCGCAACTCGCAGGCCTGAGCGAAGCCTTCTGCTGCATCGCCTGGGACATGCCCGGCTACGGCGCCTCGGCGCCGGTGGAGCCGCTGACCTTCGCCGCCATCGCCGATTCGGTGGCCCGGCTGCTGGACGCGGCCGCCGTGGAGCGAGCCCACCTGGTCGGCGAGTCCTTCGGCGGGATGCATGCCCTGCACACCGCACTGCGCCATCCCGACAGGGTCGGACGTCTGGTGCTGGCCAACACCAGCCCCGCCTTCGGCCTCGACGGCACCGACCCGGACGCCTGGCGCGCCGCCCGACTCGCCCCCCTGGACGCCGGGCTAGCCCCGGCCGATATCGCAGAGGACGTTCTGACTGCCATAGCAGGTCCCGGCCTCAATCCGGACATGCTCGCCATGCGGGTTGCCGGCTTCGCCCGCATCCCGTCTTCCGGGCTGCGGGCCGCCGTCGAATGCCTCCACACCCACGACATCCGCAACTGGCTGGCCGATATCGCTGCGCCTGCGCTGGTGGTCGCGGGCGAGCTCGACGCCGAGACGCCGGTGGCCTACGCCCGGGCCCTTGCCGACGGGCTGCCCGACGTCGAACTTGTCGTGCTCGACGGGGTTGGGCACCTGGCCGTCTCGGAGGCGCCGCACACCTTCAACCGTCTAGTGCGGGAGTTCCTCAGCCGCCGGCATGCACGGGAACGAACCTAGGACGCCTCTGGTGACCCCGGTGCCGACCCTTACATCATGTCGCCAGATTCTGATATCATGAGTGAATGATCCGGACACAGGTCTCGTTTTCTGAGGATCAGGCTGAACGCCTGAGGACACAGGCCGCGGCCCAGGGCATTTCGCAAGCGGCCCTGCTCCGCCAAGCCCTCGACGCCTATCTCGCGAGCGATTCGTTGGCCGCCCGGGTCGAGCGGGCGCGCTCCTTGGCCGGCGCCTACCGCTCGGGCTGCGGGAATCTCGCGCGCAACCACGACGATGCCCTCGACGAAGCCTTCTCCGCGTGACGCCGGTCTTCGTCGACACGTCTGCACTCCTGGCGTTCCTCGACGCCGACGATGAGAGCCACCCGGAGGCGGTCTCGCATTGGCACCGCCTGCTCGACGGCATCGCCGCGGGCGAGTTCCAGGGCGTAACCCACTACGGGGTCGTGGTTGAGACCAGCGCCCTGGTTCAGCGGAGGCTCGGCATGGACGCCTTGGAGCGGCTGCACGGAGTGCTGCTCGGCGCGCTGGCGGTTGAGTGGGTTGACGAGGTGCTTCACGGCCGGGCAACCGCGGCGATGCTGGGGGCACGCCACAGACGCGTCTCGCTCGTTGACTGGACTTCGTTCGAGTTGATCAGGACCAGCGCGATCCACTACGCCCTCGCCTTCGACTCCGACTTCGACGACCGGGGCTTCAGGTTGCCGTGGGAGTAGCCAAAGGCATACTCACGTCGAAGCGGGCTGAACTCGTGGAGCGGATGGCCGCTCTCGGGCCGAGCTTCGCCGAGCGGGCCGAGGTCCACGATCGCGATGCCACGTTCCCTGCTCAGAACTGGGCCGACCTGCGCGACGCCGGTCTGCTGGGCCTGTGCATACCGGTAGCCGACGGCGGGCTCGGCGGCGACTTCGTGGGCTACGCCCTGGTGGCCGAGGAGCTGGGACGGCACTGTGCCACCACCGCGCTGACCTTCAACATGCACACCGCCACCACCATCCTCGTCGGTCAGATCGCCGACGACCTGGACCTCACCGCAGATGAGCGGTCGTTGCTGGCCGAGCGCCGGGCTCGGTTGCGCAGCGGCATCGTCGCCGACGGTACCATCCACAGCCAGCCCTTCTCGGAGGGCGTGGCCGCGGGCGCGACCGCGGGCTACTCCACCCGGGCGGTGCCGGCCCCCGGTGGCTACCGGGTGACGGGGCGTAAGATCTTCGCCTCCCTGTCGGGGGCGGCCCACATCCACAATGTGGTCTGCCTGGCGCCCGGCGACGAGCGGATCCGCTTCATGGGCGTGCCCGCCGACGCGCCCGGCGCGAGCATCGAGGGGGAGTGGGATCCGCTCGGGATGCGGGGCACCGACTCGCGCACTCTCGTGCTGAACGAAGCGGTGGTTCCCGCCGGGAACGAGTGGCTCCCGCCGGGCGCCTTCGATCAGGCCGCGACTCGCTGGCCCTACTTCTACATGACGCTGTCGTTCGCCTACCTCGGGCTCATGCGGGGCATCCTCGACGCCACCGCCGCCTACCTGCGAGGCGACGGCGGCTCCGGACCGGCCCGTCGGGACCATCCCATCAAGCAACAGGGCTGGGCCCAGATGAACCTGATCTGCGATCAGGCTCAGTCGCTCACCTACCGGGTGCTGGCCGAGTGCGGCGTCGACCCGAGCCCCGATCAGGTTCGGCGGGCGTGGTCGTCGGTGGTCACGGTGATGGAGGGCGCTCCCGCGGTGGCGTCGCTGGCCCTGCAGGTGTGCGGCGGCCGCAGCATGCTTCGCCCGTCCTACCTGGAACAGGCCTACCGCGACGCCCGCTGCGGGGCCGCCATGCTGCCGTGGAGCGTGGAGGTCTGCCTGCAGCGCCTGGGCCGCACCGGCCTCTACCCCGAACAGGACGAAGCGCCGGCCTGCCAGCTCCTCATGAGCACTTCTTGATGCGCTGAGCGAGGCCGTGGCCCGAGCGGCCCGTGAGCGACGCGAACAAGAGCGGAAATGAGGCTGAGCGGACCCGGTGTGACGCTGCGGGGGTCGCACGGTGTGACCGCCGCTGCGGCGCGAGATACCTTTCGGGGCCGTACGTTCACCGTCCCGCTACCGGGGGAGCAGCCATGACCGACTGGGACCGCGTCAGGGTCCTCTGGCCCGATCACCTCGGGCTGGCCCGGGGCAAGTACGTGCCGATGCGTCTCGCCCATCAGGGCGCCAACCACTGCGTATGCGTGTTCGCGCTGGGTTATGACCGCAGCATGGCCCCCGCGCCCGGCGCCTACCTGCTGGAAGGTCTGCCCGACACCCACGTCAGCTTCGACACCTCCGACATCCGACAGGGCTGGGACGACGCGGCCACCGGTGTCGTCATCGGCGACCTGACCATGCACGGCGAGCCGCTGCCGGTGTCGCCCCGGGAGGCATTGCGCCGGGCGGTGGCCGATTGGGAGGCCCTCGGCTACAGCCCCAAGGTCGGCATCGAGTTCGAGGCCTACGTGTTCAGCGGCGGCATGGAGGCCCCCCGGCCCTACGACACGCCGCCGGTCGATGGTCTACGGCACCGGTCCGGGCTCGGATCCTGCCGGGGTGATCACGTCGCTGGTGCGCCGGGCCGAGGCGGTGGGCATGGCGGTGGAGTCGGTCAACGCCGAGTACGACGAGGGCCAGTTCGAGCTGACCCTCGAATACGGCGACGCCCTGCCGGCCGTCGATGACGCCTTCCTGTTCCGGCTGCTCGCCCGCGAGACGGTGCTCACCGCCACCGACGCAGCGGGCCGCCC
>JAGWAO010000042.1 GCA_021296315.1 Acidimicrobiia bacterium
CTACACCGAGCTGATCGCCAACCCTGCGGCCGCGGCCGACGCCAGGAAGCGTCACGCCATGGGCCAGATCTACACGCTGCTCCAGGGCGTGCTCGAGGCCCGGGGCAAGGTACTGGTGAAGCTCAACGTCGGCGCGGACGCGCTCGACGATGTGATCGAGATCCTGCCCGCCATGAAAGCCCCCACCGTCAACGAGCTGTTCCGGGGCGCGGGCTATGCGGTGGAGACGGTGGTGCCTCGCAGCGAGATCAACATCCTGATCCCCGCCCTGCGAGACTTGGGAGCCACTGACCTAGTGGAGATGCCCATCTCCAAGATCGTCCCGTAGAGAGGGTTCGGCATGAGCGAGGACGCCGAGACCGGCGGTGAAGCAACCGAGGAGTCGGTTTGTCCAGAGCGGGCGCAGGCCGGTCGATGGCTCGGCTCCTGGATCGGTGTCGCCGCGGGCTCCGGCGCGGGCATCGGAGCCGGCGTAGGAGCGATCTTCGGTGACCCGGGCACGGGGGCAGGCGTCGGGGCAGGCGTCGGGGCAGGCATCGGGGCAGGCATCGGCGTCGTGATCGGGTCGTGGCGCGGCAGGGGAAGACGTTCCACCTGCTGACCAGCCGCCTCTTCTACGACCAGCCGCCTCTTCTACGCGGCGGGCTCGTCTTCTGAGTTGCCGTTGCCGAACTCTTCGGCGTCTCCGTCCTGGGGGCGGTTCTTGAGTTGGACGAAGGCCATGCGGATCTGGGACAGGCCGTCACGAAGGGTGGACTCCGCCTCGCCGAGGCGACCCTGCATCCCCTCCAGCAGAGCGCCCAGGGCGTCGATGGCCACGGCCGCCTGCCCAAAGTTCGGCGGCTGGCTGGAGAGATGCAGGGCGGCGAGTTCGTAGAGGCCCATGGCGTGGTTGGCGACCACCACCGCCGCGGGCACCGCCTTGAGCCGCTCGCGGGACTCGGCCAGCTCCCGGATGTACTGATCGGCCTGCTCGCGCTCCTCCGGCGACAGGCTGTCCAGGTCGAAGTCCTCCAGCGAGGCGGCCGCATCGTCTGGGGCTGCCGACTCGTCGGATGCTCCGGTCCTGCGATCGCCGACCGGTACTTCGCCTCCAGGGGTCCACAGCGTGCTCATCCGAACACCTCCGGCTCGCGCTGGCCGATGGGCCTGGCCGCTTGCCGCGACCGGCTGCTACCCTACCGGGGTCAGTCCAGCGGACATGCGCCCCGGCCGCGGCCGGGGCGTTCCGCCCGAATTCGGAGGTTCCGTGCTCACGAGGAGTGAACGGCGATAGCACCGCCAGGCGAAGAGCCCAACATCAATGACCAGATCCGAGCCCCCGAGGTGCGCCTCGTCGGTGAGGATGGTCAGCAGATCGGCATAAGGACGCTTCAGGAGGCGCTGAACTTGGCCCGGGCCGCGGGACGCGACCTCGTCGAGGTTGCCGAGGCGGCCAACCCGCCCGTCTGCCGCATCATGGACTACGGCAAGTTCAAGTACGAGGCGGCCCAGCGGGCCAAGGAGTCCCGCCGCAAGTGATGAAGTACCGGCCCAAGATCGGCCGGGGCGACTTCGACACCAAGACCCGCAGAGTCGAGAAGTTCCTGGGCCAGGGCAACAAGGTCAAGGTCACGATCATGTTCCGGGGACGGGAGGTCCAGCATCCCGAGTTGGGCAAGAAGATCCTCGACGATGTGGCCGCAACCGTCGAGCATGTGGGCAAGGTGGAGTTCCAGCCCCGCCAGGACGGTCGCAACATGGTGATGGTGCTCGCTCCCGACAAGCAGGCACAGGCCCGGCATCGCCGTAGACTCGAGGCTGAGGCCGCTCTGGCGGCCACCGAGACGCCCCAGCCCGGCACCGCGGAGTAGAACTTCACCGGCCTCTCGCTCTCCCCCCGAGGCGAGCAGCCGGGTCAGCCACGAACAGGATCGAGAGCCAACCATGCCCAAGATGAAGACACACCGGGGCGCGGCCAAGCGCTTCCGGCGTACCGGTACCGGCAAGCTGCGGCGCCGCCGGATCAACAAGAACCACATCCTCGAGAAGAAGTCCCCCAAGCGCAAACGCCAGTTGCGGGCCCCGGCCGACGTGACGCCGTCGGACGAGCGGATGCTGCGGGATCTGGGCGTATAGCGCAAACACGAAGCACCACGAAGAAGAAAGCGACGAGTCGATGGCCAGAGTGACGCGACCCGCCCAGTCGAGGCGCCGCCGCCGGGCGCGGCTGGCGCGGGCCAAGGGCTACTACGGCAACAAGTCCCGATCCTGGCGGGCCGCCAACGAGCAGCTCATGCACTCGGGCAACTACGCGTTCCGCGATCGCAGGGCCCGAAAGAACGACTTCCGCCGGCTGTGGATCCAACGTATCAACGCAGCCTGCCGCCAGCGAGGGGTCTCCTACAGCCGCTTCATAGCCGGGTTGAAGCTGGCCGGCATCGAGGTCGACCGCAAGATCCTGGCCGATCTGGCCGTCAACGACCCCGACGCCTTCACCGCTCTGGTCGAGGCGGCCTCCGGGGCCTCCGCGGCCCAGGCTCAGGCGAGCTGACTGGACCTCGCGCGCTCGGACCGCGCAATCAGCGGGTAGCCGAGCTGCGACGCCTGGTGCGCCGGCGCGCACCGGGGGACTCCACGGTCGTTCTTGAGGGGCCGCGCACCCTGTCTGAGGCCCAGGCAGCCGGCATCGAGCCTTCGGTCGTGGTGACGGCCGAGTCGGCCATGGACTCGCCGGCCGTCCGGGAGGTGCTGGACCAGTTGGCTCCGGACGTCGAGGTGGTGGCCCTGACCGATCAGGCGTTCCAGTCGGTGGCTCCCGCGGTGAATCCCCAGCCGCTGCTGGCCTTGGTCGACAAGCCGCGAGCTGTCATGCCCGGATCGATGGCGCGAGACGATCTAGTACTTGTGCTCGAAGGCGTGTCCGATCCCGGCAACACCGGGACCATCATTCGCACCGCCGACGCCTGCGCGGCCCGCTGCGTGGTCGTGGTGGGCGGTGCCGATCCCTGGGCACCCAAGGCGGTGAGGGCTTCGGCCGGCTCGGTGCTGCGCGTGCCAGTGGTGCCGGCCGCCGGTGCCGGGGTCGCGCTGACGGCCCTCCGAGCCGCCGGTGCGACGGTGGTGGCTGCCTACCCGCGAGAGGGCGAGGCCCACGACTCGGGTGTGCTCGCCGCGGGGAGTGGTCCGGTGGCCCTGGTGCTGGGATCGGAGTCCCACGGCCTCGACCAGTCGATCCACGATCTCGTGGACCGTCGGGTGCGGATACCGATGGCTGGCGGCACCGAGTCGCTCAACGTGGCTATGGCCGCCACCCTCCTAGCCTTCGAGTACCGCCGCAACCGCGTTCCTTGAGCAGATATGCCGGCCAGGACGGCCTTGTTGCTCACAGATCCGCGGGGAGCGGCTCCACCGAGTCGCGGCTGCTGCGCTCTAGCCTTGCTCGGATGATGGAGGGCTACGAGAAGGCTGCCGCCGACGCCGAGGAGCGCCTTGCCTCGGCAGCCGACATCCACGCCGTAGCCGACATCGAGCGGGACCTACTGGGTCGCCGGTCGCAGTTCACCGAGGCCAAGCGCCGGCTCGGTGACCTCGATCCCGGTGATCGAGCTGCCGCCGGTCGGCGGCTCAACGCCGCCCGCGAGCGCGTCGAGGCATCCGTCGCCGCGGCTCGGGCCCGGTTGACGGCATCGGGCCGGGCCGACCGCTACGAGGCTGAGAGGCTCGATCTCACCGAGCGGCTGCCGCGGGTTGTACCGCTGCGCAGGGGACATCTCCATCCGGTCACCCAGGCACGGGACCGGCTCGAGGACGTGTTCGTCGGGATGGGCTACACCGTCGCCGAGGGACCCGAGGTGGAGAGCGCCTGGTACAACTTCGAGGCCCTCAACATTCCCGAATGGCACCCGGCCCGGGGCGAGTTCGACACCATCTTCGTGAACCTCGGGCAGCCCGAGGAGGTGATGCTGCGCTCGCACACGTCGCCGGTGCAGATCAGGGTCATGGAGAACCGCGAGCCGCCCATCTACATCGTGGCGCCCGGTCGGACCTTCCGGACCGACACCGCCGACGCCACCCACCTGCCCGCCTTCAACCAGATCGAGGGACTGGCCGTCGACCGCAACATCACCCTGGGCGACCTTGCCGGCACCATCGACGAGTTCGTCAGGGCCCTGTTCGGGCGCGAGGTCAAGGCCAGGCTTCGCCCCTCGTACTTCCCGTTCACCGAGCCGTCGGCCGAGTTCGACATCTCCCGGCCCGACGGATCCTGGCTGGAGCTCGGAGGCTGCGGCATGGTCCACCCCAACGTGCTGCGCAACTGCGGGATCGATCCCGAGGAGTGGCAGGGCTTCGCCTTCGGTTTCGGCATCGACCGCCTGGCAGTGATGCGCCACGACATCGACGACATCCGCGAGTTCGTCAACAACGACGTCCGCTTCCTGAGCCAATTCTGATGGGTGCTGTTGGCATGCAGGTGGACACGCGATGAAGGTGCTGCTGTCGTGGCTCCGGGAGTTCGCGCCCGGCATCGACGGCGACCCGGCCGCGCTCAGCGACGTATTGAGCGCGCTGGGCCTGGCGGTGGAGGAGATGACCGTCACCGGCTCGGTGCCCGACGGCGTGGTGCTCGGCCGGGTGCTGGAGCTGCGCCCCCATCCCGATGCCGACTTGATTCAGCTCGTCGAGGTGGACGACGGCTCGGGCTCGACCCTGCAGGTGTGCTGCGGGGCCTTCAACATGGCCGTCGGCGACCTGGTGCCGCTGGCCCGGGTGGGGACGGTCATGCCGAGCGGGCTGGAGATCGCCCGGCGCAAGATTCGGGGCCAGGCTTCCGAGGGCATGTGCTGCTCGGAGATCGAGCTCGAGATGGGTGACGACACCGACGGCATCATGATCCTCAACAACAGCGTCGCCACCGGCGCCGGGCCGGGCACGCCGCTGGCCGAGGCCCTCGCGCTGGCACCCGACGTGCTGTGGGACTTGGAGGTGGGCGCCAACCGGCCCGACGCCCTGTCGGTGATGGGCGTGGCCCGCGACCTGGCGGCCGCCCTCGGCGTGGGCTTCGAGCCCCCCGACTGGTCGACGCCCGCCTCCGGCCCCGACATCTCGGATGCAGTCGACGTGGAGATCGTCGACCCCACGCTGTGCGGCCGCTTCGTCGGGCGAGTGCTGCGCAACACGCCGTCGGGCCCATCGCCAGCGTGGATGGCCAACCGGCTGATCGCACTGGGGATGCGACCAATCAACAGCATCGTCGACATCTCCAACTATGTGATGCTCGAGCTGGGCCAGCCCAGCCACACCTTCGACCTGGCCAGGGTCCGGGGCTCCCGGATCCGGGTGCGCCGAGCCCGCGACGCCGAGACCGTCACCACCCTCGACGGCGTGGACCGCAGCCTGGTCGCCGGCGACGGGGTCATCGCCGGCGGAGACGACGCTGTGATCGGCATCGCCGGGGTCATGGGCGGGGCGTCCACCGAGATCGGCGACGGCACGACCGACGTGCTGGTGGAGATGGCCTGGTGGGACCCGCCGTCCATCTCCCGCACGGCCAAGCGGCTGAACCTCTCCAGCGAGGCTGCCACCCGCTTCCGGCGGGGCGCCGACTGGGGCTACAACGTCGAGCGCTGCATGAACCGCTTCGTCAAGCTGGCCGCCGAGCTGGGGGCCGAGGTAACCCCCGGGATGATCGACGAGCGGGGAAACCTGCCTGACCGCCGCCCGCTGAGGGTGCGCACCTCGAGGGTGAACGGGCTGCTCGGCACCAGCCTGAGCGCGGCGGCAATGGCCGGCCACCTGCGTTCCATCGGATTCGGAGCGGATGTGAGCGGCCCAGCCGGCCTCGATGTGACCATTCCCACGTGGCGCTGGGACACCGAGACCGAGACCGACGTCGCCGAGGAGGTGGCCCGACTCCACGGGTACGAGAACATCGCGCGCACCGTTCCCACCGCCAACGAGGCTGGCGGGCTGTCGCCGTACCAGCAGGACCGCCGCCTGGTGCGCGACGTCCTGGTGGGCGCGGGCTGCCTTGAGAGCCAGCCGATGCCGTTCGTGGCGCCGGGGGCGCTGGCTGCGGTGGGCCTGCCCGAGGACGGCATAACCCTCTCCAACCCGGTCGACGACAGCGAGTCGGTGTTGAGGACCTCGCTGCTGCCGGGCCAGTTGCGAGCGGTGGCCTACAACCAGCGCCACTTCAACGGCGATGTGCGGCTGTTCGAGATCGGCCACGTGTACTTGCCGGCGCCGGAGGGCCAGTTGCTCCCGGACGAGCGGGAGTTCCTGGCCGTGGCCCTGTCGGGCGAGGAGGCGCCGGCCGCGGTGGCCGTTCTCGACCTCCTGGCCGAGGCTCTGGCGCTGCCGGCGGTGGAGTTGCGTGAGGCCTCACCCCCGGGTCTGCTTACCACCCGATCCGCAGAGGTTGTTGTGGCCGGGCGGGCCCGCGGCGTGGTGGGGGAGGTCGACCCCGGGGTGCTTGAGGTCTCTGGTGTTGCCGGCCGGGTGGCGTGGCTGCAACTGGATCTGCAGGAGGTGCTCAACGGCCCCAGGGCCCGGCGCCGCTACCGGCCGGTCAGCAAGTACCCGCCCAGCGAAGTCGACCTGGCCTTCGTGGTGCCAGAGGGGGTGGCCGCGGTCCAGGTGGAGCGGGCTCTGAGGGCCGCGGCCGGGTCGCTGCTGGTCCGGATCGAGCTGTTCGACGTGTACCGGGGTGCCGGCGTAACCGACGGCGCGCGCAGCCTCGCCTACCGGCTGCGCTTCCAGGCCCCGGACCGCACTCTCACCGACGCCGATGTGGCTGACGTCCGTCAGCGCTGCATCGACGAGACATCCCGGCGCACCAAGGCAACGCTTCGGTCCTGAGTGGCGCAACTAATTTCGCTTAACTGCACATAGTTGCAAACTCCGACTCCTGCCGCTAGCGTGGCCGGATGCACAAGGTGGCCGTGATCGGCGCGTCGGGTTTCACCGGCGCCGAGTTGCTCCGGATCTGCGCGTCCCATCCCCAGCTGGAGGTGACGGTGGCCACGGGCGACTCGATGGCCGGCCGGCCGGTGGCCGATCTCTACCCGAGCCTCGCCCCTGCCTACGGCGACACGCAGTTCGTGCCCTACGAGCCGGGAGTGGCGACCGGCTGCGACCTGGCCTTCTGCGCACTGCCGCACGGGGCGTCACAGTCTGTCGTTGGTGAGCTGCGCGACGACGTGAAGCACGTTGTCGATCTCGCCGCAGACTTCAGGCTCGACGACCCCGGCCTCTACCCGGCGTGGTACGGCACCGAGCACACTGCGCCGGAGTTGTTGACCGAGTTCGTCTTCGGCCTTCCCGAGCTGTTCCGTGGGGCCATCCGGGGTGCTGAGTTGGTGGCCGCGCCGGGCTGCTACGTGACCACGGCCGCGTTGGCGCTGGCCCCCCTGGTGGCTGCGGGCGCGGTGGAGCCGGCCGGCATCATCGTCGACGCGGCCAGCGGGGTGTCCGGCGCGGGCCGGCCAGCCAAGCCCAACACCACGTTCTGCACGGTGGACGAGGACTTCACCGCCTACGGCCTCCTGACCCACCGGCACACGCCCGAGATCGAGATGGCGGTGTCGCGCCACGCCGGCACCGACGTGCAGGTGCTGTTCACACCTCACCTGGCTCCCATGAACCGGGGCATCCTCGCCACCTGCTACGCCCGGCCAACCGCCGGCACCAGCACCGGCGAGGTTCTCAACCTGCTGGCCGACGCCTACTGCGACGAGCCGTTCGTGGTGGTGAGCGAGCGGTCACCCTCCACCAAGGCGACGTTGGGATCCAACAGCGTCCACATCACCGCCCGGGCCGATGACCGCACCGGCTGGGTGATGGCCATCGCTGCGCTCGACAATCTGGTCAAGGGAGCCTCGGGCCAGGCCGTGCAGTGCGCCAACCTCGCGCTGGGCATAGACGAGACCGCCGGGCTGGCCTCGGCGGGGATCTACCCCTAGAGGCCGAGCGGAGGCCCAGCGATGTCTGAGACCAGGGTCTCGCCCCTTGCTCCCGCGGCGTTCCCGCCGGTGGCGACGGTTGCAGGCGTGCGGATTGCCGTTGCCGCGGCCGGGGTCCGGTACTCGGGTCGGGACGATGTGATGCTGGCCGAGCTGCCCCCGGGCACCACCGTGGCCGGCACCTTCACCCAATCGCTGTGCACCGCCGCGCCGGTCGACTGGTGCAGGCACGCTCTGGCCGCGAGTTCCGGGCACGCCCGGGCCATCATCGTGAACTCGGGCAACGCCAATGCGTTCACCGGCGCGGCCGGTTATCGCGTCGCCGAGCACACCGCGCGGTCTGTGGCCGGGGCCCTGGATGCGCAGGCCCACGAGGTGCTGGTGGCCTCCACCGGCGTCATCGGGGAGAACCTGCCCGTCGAGCGCATCGACGCCGCTCTTCCTGCCCTCCTGGCCGGCCTGTCCGCCCCCGACCCGCAGGCTTGGGAGGCGGGGGCAGCCGCCATCGGAACCACCGACACTTTCCCCAAGGGCGCGTCGGCGCCGGTCGCAGGCACGAGTGCGCATGTGGCCGGCATCGCCAAGGGCAGCGGCATGATCGCCCCCGACATGGCCACCATGCTCGCGTTCGTGTTCACAGACGTCGCTCTCGGCGCCGAGACCGCCCAGGAGTGCCTGGCTGCATCGGTGGAGAGGAGCTTCAACCGCATCACCGTCGACTCCGACACCTCCACCAGCGACACCGTTCTGCTGGCCGCTACCGGCGTGTCGGGATGCCCGGCCGATCTGCACATGGCGGCTTTCCGGAAGGCACTCGACGCGGTCATGCTGGATCTGGCCCATCAGATCGTGCGCGACGGCGAGGGCGCCACCAAGTTCGTGGCCGTCACCGTCACCGGCGCGGCCGACGACGCAGCCGCGCGAGCCATAGCCCGCGCTGTGGCCGATTCCCCTCTGGTGAAGACCGCCCTGGCCGCTTCCGACGCCAACTGGGGCCGGATCGTGGCGGCGGTGGGCAAGGCCGGCCAGCGGGCCGACCGGGACCGGCTGTCCATCTGGGTCGGGGACGAGCAGTGTGCCAGCAACGGTGTTCCCCACCCCGGCTACAGCGAGGAGAGGGCTACCGAGCACCTGCTGGGCCGCAACATCGAGCTTCGGGTGGACGTGGGCGTGGGCGACGGCCAGGCCACGATCTGGACGTGCGACCTGACTCACGGCTACATCGACATCAATGCGGGGTATCGGACATGACTCAGGCAACCGGCGCCCACACCGACCATGAGGCATCGCACGGCTTCGAGCCCGAACGGCGGGCCCGGGCGCTCGTCGAGGCATTGCCCTACATCCGGCGCTTCCGGGGTGCGGTGGTGGTCGTCAAGTACGGCGGCCACGCCATGACCGACGCTGCATTGGCCGCCTCGTTCGCTCGCGACATAGTGCTGGTGCGGTCCGTCGGGCTGCATCCGGTGGTGGTCCACGGGGGCGCCCCCCAGATCGCCGAGCATCTGCGGAAGCTGGGCAAGCAGAGCGAGTTCCGCGACGGCCTGCGGGTTACCGACGCGGAGACCCTCGAAGTGGCCCGGATGGTGCTGGTCGGCAAGGTCGGCCGGGACATCGTCAGCGCCATCAACGCCAGTGGGGGAGCGGCCCTAGGACTCTCCGGTGAGGACGGCCGCCTGGTGACCGCGGTGCGGAGGGATCCCGCTCTCGGGTTCGTGGGAGACGTCGCTGCGGTCAATCCGGGCGTCATCGAGCGGCTCGTGACGAGAGAGATCGTCCCCGTCGTGTCCTCGATCGGCGCCGACACCGGCGGCCAGGCCTACAACATCAACGCCGACACCATGGCTGCGGCCCTCGCCGGCGCGCTCGGCGCGGCCAAGGTGGTGTACCTCACCGACGTGCCCGGCCTGCTTGCCGACCCTGCAGACGTGTCGTCGCTGGTGAGCCGGGCCACCGTGACCGAAGTGGAGGCCATGGTCACCTCTGGTGCAGTCAGCGGCGGGATGATCCCCAAGGCGAGAGCCTGCGTGGACGCGGTGCTCCAGGGCGCCGGCTCGGCCCACATGCTCGACGGTCGGATACCCCATGCCGTGCTGCTCGAGCTGTTCACCGACGCGGGGATAGGAACGATGATCACCCGGAACCACGAGGAAGCCGGCGACGGCTCCGGAGCCTCATCCAAGGAGACACGCGAGGACGAGACATGAGCAGAGCTGTGCTGATGAACAACTACGGCACCCCGCCGGTGACGTTCGTGCGGGGAGTGGGAGCCGAGCTGTGGGACGACCGCGGCCGTCGCTATCTCGACTTCCTGTGCGGTCTCGCCGTCACCGGGCTGGGCCACGCCCATCCCGCAGTTGCCGAGGCGGTAGCGGCCCAGGCCGGGACGCTCATCCACACGTCCAACCTCTTCGCCAACGAGCCGACGGCCGAGGTGGTGGAGACGCTCGACCGGCTGATCCGGTCCGGTCCGGGCGGCGACGCCGAGCCCGGCCGGATCCTGTTCCAGAACTCCGGAGCGGAGGCGGTCGAGGCCGCCCTCAAGCTCGCCCGCAAGCACCAGGGGCGGGGCCGGCATGGGGTGGTGAGCGCCTACGGGTCGTTCCACGGCCGCACGCTGGCCACGCTGGCGGCCACCGGTCAGCCCTCCAAGCACGAGCCCTTCCAGCCGATGCCGGAGGGCTTCCGTCATGTGCCCTTCGACGATATCGACGCGCTGGTGGCCGCGCTCGACCCTTCCGTCGGTGCGGTGCTGCTCGAGTCGGTGCAGGGCGAGGGCGGCGTGGTGCCGGCCGGCGACGAGTACCTGCAGGCCGTGCGGCAGGTGTGCGACGAGCGGGGCATCCTGCTCGTGATGGACGAGATCCAGACGGGCCTGGCCCGCACCGGACGGTGGTTCGGCTACCAGCACGCCGGTGTGCAGCCAGACATCGTGACCATGGCCAAGGCGCTCGGCAACGGCGTGCCCACCGGAGCGGTCTGGGCCCGGTCCGAGACAGCCGCCGCGTTCGCTCCCGGCGATCACGGCTCGACCTTCGCGGGCCAGCCCCTGGCGCTGGCCGCGGTCAGGGCGGTGCTGGCCGAGATGCAGGCCATGGACGCGCCGGCGGTGGCCCGGCGCCTCGGTGCCGCGCTGCGGGAGCAGCTGAGCCGGATCGACGGCGTGGACGGCGTGAGGGGCCGCGGGCTGCTGCTCGCCGCCGAGCTGTCCGACGGAGCCAGGGTCGGGCGCAGCGCCAAGGACATCGCCTCGGCATGCCTGGAGCGGGGGCTCGTGGTGAACGGCGTGACCCCGACGGCCCTGAGGTTCGCCCCGCCGTTCGTGATCTCAGATGCGCAGCTCGCCGAAGGCTGCTCCATCCTCGCCGGAGCGCTGGAGAACGGCTGATGCCCGGCGCACCCGCGAGACTCAATTCTGATCCGACCGCAAATCCCGATTCGATCAAGGAGTTCAGATGCGTCACTTTCTAGACGTCGACGACTTGAAGCCGAGCGAGCTCGCCCGGATCCTGAACCTGGCGACCGACCCCAAGCCGCCCCAGGTTCTGGCGGGCAGGGGCGCGGCTCTGCTGTTCGAGAAGCCCTCGGCCCGCACCCGCAGCGCCACCGAGTTGGCTGTGGTGCAGCTGGGCGGTCACCCGGTGTACATCGGTCCCGCGGAGGTCGGCCTCGACCAGCGCGAGAGCGTGGAGGACGTGACCCGCACGCTGGCCTGCTACAACGCGGTGATCGGGGCGAGGGTGTTCGCCCACAGCACCGTGGAGCGGATGGCGGCGGTGAGCGAGGTCCCGATCGTCAACCTGCTCAGCGACCACGCCCATCCCACGCAGGCGGTGGCCGACCTGCTGACCATGAGGGCCGAGTCGGGCCATCTGGAGGGCCTGACGCTGGCTTACGTCGGGGACGCCAACAACATGGCCCGCTCGCTGGCGTACGCCGCCGGCCTGTCGGGTATGGCGCTGCGCATCGCCAGCCCCGCGGGCTACGCCTTCAAAGAGTCCGATCTGAGGCGGATGCGCCGCCATGGTTGCGAGCCGGTCCAGGTCGAGAATCCGGACGACGCCGTGCGGGGCGCCGATGTCGTCTACACGGACGTCTGGGCCTCGATGGGCCAGGAGCAGGAGGCCGAGAAGCGGCGCCAGGACTTTGCCGGCTTCACCGTGAGCAGGAGGCTGATGGCCCAGGCTGCCCCCCGCGCGGTGTTCCTGCACTGCTTGCCCGCCCACCGGGGCGAGGAGGTAGAGGCCGAGGTCATCGACGGTCCTCGTAGCCGGGTGTGGCCGCAAGCGGCCAACCGGATGCACGCGGCCAGGGGACTGCTGCTGTGGCTGCTGGAACAGGGCGGATGAGTTCGCCATGAGCAAGACCAGCCGCCAGCACCTCATCGTCCGGTTGCTCGGTGAGCACGCCGTGACCAGCCAGCAGCAGCTCGTCGAGCTGCTGGAGTCCTCGGGAATGACTGCAACCCGGGCCACGGTGTCGCGCGATCTCGATGGACTCGGTGCGGTGAAGGTCCGGGTTCCGGGAGGGAGAACCGTGTACGCCATCCCCGAGCATCCCGTGGATCGCATCGCACCCGAGGAGCATCTGCGGAGGGTGATGGGCGACTGGGTGGCCGACATCGGCGCCTCGGGCAACCTCGCGATGGTGCGGACACCGCCGGGCTCGGCCCATGTCGTGGCGTCCGCCCTCGACCGGGCCGGTCTTGAAGAGGTGCTCGGGACGGTGGCCGGCGACGACTCGCTGATCGTGGTGGCCACCGATGGGATACCGGGCGCCGAGCTGGCCGATCGCCTGCGGGACCTGGCCGGCCTGGACCAGTGATCACCGAACGGATTTGAGAGGTAATCGATGAGCACACCACACGCCGCGCCGTCAGGCGCCGCGCCCGTCTCCAAGGTGGTGCTGGCCTACTCGGGCGGGCTGGACACGTCCATCATCCTGCACTGGCTGCGGGAGACCTACGGCTGCACGGTGGTGACCTTCACCGCCGACATCGGCCAGGACGACGAGCTTGAGCCGGCCCGGGCCAAGGCCCTGGCCATGGGCGTCGCGCCCGATGACATCTTCATCGAGGACCTGCGGGAGGAGTTCGTCCGCGACTTCGTGTTCCCGATGTTCAGGGCCAATGCCGTCTACGAGGGCGAGTACCTGTTGGGCACGTCCATTGCCCGGCCCCTGATCGCGCGACTCAGACCGGCGCCGACGCCATCAGCCACGGCGCCACCGGCAAGGGCAACGACCAGGTCCGGTTCGAGCTCGGCGCCTACGCGCTGAAGCCCGGTATCCGGGTGATCGCGCCCTGGCGGGAGTGGGATCTGGGCTCCCGGGAGTCGCTCATGGCCTACGCGGCCGCCCACGGCATCCCCATAGAGCGCAAGCGGGGCACCGAGTCCCCCTTCTCGATGGACGCCAACATGCTCCATATCTCATACGAGGGAGGTCCGCTGGAGGATCCCTGGTACGAGCCTCCTGCGGAGATGTGGCTCTGGTCGGTGAGCCCCCAGCACGCCCCCAACGAGCCGACCTACGTGGACCTCGCCTTCGCGGGCGGCGACATCGTGGCTGTCGACGGCCGGGCGATGACCCCGGGCCAGGTGCTGGCCGCCCTCAACGAGGT